>JBOFZC010000114.1:0-22780 GCA_051654985.1 Rhabdaerophilum sp. | reverse complement strand
CCGCGCTGGCCGGGGCGTTCGTGTGGCTGGGGGACAGCCTCACCGGCGCACCGATGCTGGCGGGCGCTCCGCTGGGCGCTGTCCACCTCAATCGCACGGAGACCACCAACGTCACGCGCGGAGGGGTCACAATGCGCTCTGTCTCCTCGGGCATTCCGGCGAGCAACAGCGGCTTTGCCAGCGTGCCGTCGATGCAGTTTGATAATAATTTCCAAGGGGTTCGGTTCGAACTTGCGGCAGGCAATTGGGAGTTCGCCTTCCTTGCTGCGTCGCAGTTCGGCTCGACCAGCGGCAACGCCATCATCCGCGATCTGACCGCTGGCGTTGACCGCCAGACCATCGCGGTTTCCGGCAGCGGGGCCTTGCTGATCAACACCGCCAACACCGCTTACACCAACGCATCGACTGCGCTGGGCGATGCGATCAACACGCCGCTGCCTTACGTGGCGGTGACGGTTGCGGACGCGGGCGGCGGAACCGGCGTGATCCAGTTCTACGCCACCGGCAGCATCAACATCGCGGGCATTGCCCTGCGGCAGGTTTAGGAGATGACGATGCCCGAGGAATACCCCATCGATACCGCCCCGCGCGATCGTGACATCATGCTCCACGGCGGAGGCTGGGTGTGCGGCAAAACAGGCGAGCACATCTTCCGCTCGGCGGTGGCGCAGTGGCAGATCGGTTACTGGATCATGCCCGGCGTCGCGGCGGTCGACGGCTACATCAACCCGATGCGCTGGTCTGAGTTGCCGAAGAAGCGGGGGCGGCGGTGAACGACCCGTTCCACAACCTGCCCGAGGGCGTGAAAGCCGCTGGTGATCTGCTCTCGATTGCCGCGCTGCTCGGCTCGCTCGCGAGCTTCCTGCCCGCCTTCGCGGCGCTGCTGACGATCATCTGGACGCTGATCCGGATCTACGAAACCCGAACGGTCCAGCGGCTGCTCGGCAAGGATGAGGACAAGCCATGAGCATCTTTGATTGGTTCCGCAAACCCGCCAAGCCCCGGCCTGATCCGATGATCGAGGTCGATGCCGCGCTGACTGCCCCCGGCTTCGACAAGGCCGCGTTCTTCGCCGTCCTGCGCGGCACCGCATTGCGTCACCAGCGGCCCGCGCAAGTCGATGGCACCGAGATGCTGCTCGACAAGCTCACCGGGCTGCCTGCTGCCTGGGTGGCTTACGCGCTGGCGACCACCTGGCACGAAACCGCCGCAACGATGCAGCCGATCCATGAACACGGCAACCCCGCCTATTTCAAGCGGATGTATGATCCTGAGGGCCCCCGCCCGCATGTCGCCCGCGCGCTCGGCAACACCTTGCCGGGAGACGGCGTGCGCTTCGCTGGGCGAGGTTATGTCCAACTGACCGGGCGCACCAATTATGACCGCGCGGCCAAGGCGACCGGCTATCCGTTGGTCGGCAACCCCGATCTCGCGATGCGGCCAGACATCGCCGCAGAGATCCTGCGCGCCGGGATGATCGAGGGCTGGTTCACCGGGCGCAAGTTCGCCTCCGCCCTGCCCGGCTCGCCCGCAAGCCGCGCGCAGTTCCGCGAGGCGCGGCGGATCATCAACGGCACTGACCGGGCTGAGAAGATTGCCAGCTACGCGCTCAATTTCCAAGCGGCGCTGATCGCGGGGGGGTGGAAATGATCCCCGCCTCGATGCTCACCCCTGATGGCCGCCGCGCCTGGGCGTTCATCGCGCTGTTCGGATCGGCGCTGGTGTTCACCGCCTTCATCGCCTGGGGCCTCTGGCATCTGCGCGACCAGGTGGACGAGACCTTCTGGCTGGCGGTGCTGGCGCATGTCCAACTGTTCGCAGTGATCCTGAGCTTCACCTGGGTGCTCGGCCGGCGAATGCTGTTCAACCTCACCCGGGACGGCGCGACGATCGATGATCGGCACGCTGACCAATCTGATAATCTCCAATCGTAAAGGACTGCAATCATGGCAAACATTGTCTTCAACATCGCCAAGGGGCGGATTGTCGAATTGTACAATCGCGTCGAGAGCAACGATCCGGCCAACGCGGCGCTGATCCTGGTGCCGATCGAGACTGCCGGGCTTGAGGCGGACGCGACGCTGATCGATGCTGACACGCTGGCCGCCGTGCTGGCGGGGACCACCAACGAGCAGACCACGATGGGCCGCAAGGTGCTGACCGATGTCGAGCTTGCCGCCGTGCCCGCGCCGGATGACACCAACAACCGGTTCGAAGTCAGCCTGCCCACCGTGACCTGGGCGGCGGCGAGTGGCAACGCGATCAGCAAGATACTCGTCTGCTATGACAGCGATACCACTGGCGGCACCGATCCGGGCATCATCCCGCTGACGATGTTCGATTTTGCGCAAATCCCCTCCGGCGCTGATATTCAGATGACCGGCGGCGTGTTCTTCCAGGCGAGCTGATCATGGCCATCACCAGCGCCGATCAGTTCTTCAACGCGATGGGCAACAACAACAGCCCGTTCACCATCGATAAGGCCGCCATCGGCAACGCCGCGGCGAACCAGCTGTTCAGCCTGTGGCGAGCGACCGGGCAGCCTGCTCAGGGCGCGATCCCCGGCGCGGCGGCCGTGCCCAACAATGCGACGACTGGCGCGATCACGTTCACCCAGCAGAACGCGCCCGCCACCAGCTACCTCGGCAGCCTGGTACTCAACGCCAGCAACAACGCCACTGCGGTCGAACTCTATGACCGGATCGCGCACATGGCCGGGCTGGTGCTCAACGTCACCACCGCGCAGCCGATCACCGGGCTCGATCTGCAAACGCTCGCTCCGCCAGCGGCGCGGCTCGGCGCGGCGAACTACAGCGACGGCGCGTGGTTTCTTGAGGTCTACGGCGATGGCGGGGCGACCGCCTCGAACGCAACGATCAACGTCACCTACCATGATGGCACGACCGGCAACCTCACTCTGCTGGCGGTGGGCGGCACGCTGCGCGCCGGGCGGCTGATTGCGCTGACACCGCTGATCCCGGTGGCCGACCAAGGCAAGTTCATTCGCGCCATCAACAGCGTGACCCTCTCGGCCAGCACGACGGTGGCTGGCAACTTCGGGTTCACCTATCTGCGCTACCGCGGGACCATCGCCATGCCGATCTCCACCTTGCCCGCAGAGAGGGACTTCCTGCAGGTGCGGCTTGAGGAAATCCCCAACGGCACCTGCTTGCAGATGGTCTGCCTCTGCTCGACTACGCAGACCGGCTCGTTCCGCGGGTTCGGCAAGATCGCCCACGGCTAAGCGATGGCCCTGTTCTTTCGGAAATTCCCCAGAGCGATCACCAATAGGGCGCTGCTGTTTGAGCCCAGCCCCGGCGGCGACCTGCTACGAGCGGAGTTCTTTGGGGTCGCTGGGAGTGCCGCGGCGGTTGGCCTCGCGACTGAGACCAGCGCCGCCATTGCGCGCGGATCGGCACGGACGGCGGGGCTGGCGACCGAGGCCGGCGTTGCTCTGGCGCTGGCAGCGCGGAGTATCCGCGCGGTCGGCTTGGCGAGTGAGACCGGCGTTGCGCTGGCCTTGCTCTCGCCAGCGGGGGCCGCGGTTGGCCTCGCGACCGAGACGAGCAGTGCCTTTGCGCGCGGCTCGGCTCGACCAGTTGGTCTGGCCAGCGAGGCCAGCACCGCTTTGGCGCTGCCTCGCCGCAGTATCCGTCCAGTCGGGTTGGCAAGCGAGACGGGCTCGGCGCTGGCGCTTTCGGCAGGGGTCTCTACCCCGGTCGGACTCGCCACCGAAACGGGCGTTGCGCTGGCGCTGGCGGCGCGGAGCCTTCGTTCGGTCGGCTTGGCCAGCGAGAGCGATGTTGCCCTTGCCCGGGGCAGCGCGCGGCGCGCTGGGGTCAGCCTCGAAGCCAGCGCCGCGCAAGCCCTGGGCGGAATTGCAAAGCGCCCGGCGGCTGCGGCAAGCGAGGCGGGGCAAGCTCTCGGCCTTGGATCGGCCCGCCCGGCCGGAGCGGCCACTGAGAGCGGCACCGCGCTGGCCCTGCCGCTGGTGGTCTCCCTGCCGGTGGGGCTGGCGAGCGAGACTGGCGTTGCGCTGGTGCCGCGTCCGGCGTTGCGGTTTTCCGATTTCAGTTTCCCGATCCTGCGCGAACGCCGGAGCTTTCCGGCCTTGCGTGAGGTCACCCGCTTCCCCGTCTCGCGTGATCGCACCAGCTTCCCGGTCGAACGCGCGGCCACCAGCTTCCCGGTCGCGCGTGAGCGGACCAGTTTTCCTGTCACCCGAAAGGCTGCCTGATGGCTCAGACCGCGTTTGCTCCGCCCCCGGTGTTTGTCGGTGCGGTGCTCGATCACGACATGCCGTGGACCGATTGGCTTGAGCCGGGCGAGACGATCACTGCTTTCACGGTAACCTCGAACTCGCCCGATCTCGTGATCTCGAATGCGGCGGAGGCGGACGGCGTTGTGTCCTGGCGCATTACCGTCGCGGCGGCGCGCAAGGTCTATCTGGTGACGGTCGCGATCGAGAGCAGCGACGGCAGCAAGGACAAGTGCGTCCTGACCTACCGCCTGCGGACGCAGTGAGGGAAATGCCATGCTGAAATTCTTCCGTTTGCTCACGCCGGCCGGGATCTGGATGATCGCCGGGCTGGTGCTCGCGATCATCGTCGGCGCGATGCTGCTCTGGAATGCCTGGCAATCCACCGCGACCGTCAAAGCCGAGAAGAAGCTTGCCACCAACCAGACCGAGGCGGCGTTGGAAAGCGGCGTCGATGCGGTCGAGACCGCGGGTGTGGTTCACGCCGCCGAAGTCACGATCGATGTCATCACGAGGGAGAATGAACGTGCCATCCGAGAAGCTCCGGGCGCTGATGCGCCGGTCGATCCCGCTGTTCACGCTGCTGGCCTTGCCAGCCTGTGTCGGCGCGCCGCCTATCGTGGCCAGCCCGAGTGCCTGCTCAACCCTGATCCCGAGTGAATGGCGCGCGGGGGTGGCGGGCGCGGCCTTGCCCGCGACGGGCGCGGTCGCCGACTGGATCGCCTTCGCCGACGCGCAGACCGGGCAGCTCGACAAAGCCAACGAACGCACCGCCGCCGCCATCGGAATCGTTGAGCGCTGCGAAGAGCGCGACCGCGCGGCGGTGAAGAAAGCGCGGCGTAAGCTGCTGGGGGTGTTTTGATGCCAAGGCAGACACAGCCTGCGGAGCGCAAGCGTCGGCAAGATGCCATCGCGGCGCACCCTACCCTTGCCGCCGCCGCGCGCGCGCTGGGCATGAAGCCTCACGCTTTGAGTGAGTGGTGGCGCAATGATCGGGAGCCGTCCTCCTCCGCCTCTGCCCCGCTGCCAGTCCCGGCCGTGCCGGAAGAACCCCTCGCCGTCCGGCAAGAGCGCAAGCTGCGCGACCAGATCGCCCGGCTTCGCGTCGATCTCGACAAGGCGCACCGCACTATCAACGCTGCGGAGGATCTGCGCGAGGCGGTGTTTGGGCTGGCCACCCCGGTTGCCCCCGCGGATCACCGGATCGATCTTTCCACCCGCGCGCCGACTGCCGAGGCTGCGCTGCTGTTCCAGTCGGATGAGCAGTGGGGCGAGGTGATCGATGCCGAGGAGGTCGGCGGGCTCAACGGTTACAACCGCCACATCGCCGCCGCGCGCCTGCGCCGGTTGATCGAGACCGCGATCCGCTGCTCGCTCCCGCCTTACGCGCCCGCCCCTCCGCCGGTGTTCTATTATTGCATGGGCGGGGATTCGCTGTCCGGCTCGATCCACGAGGAACTGGCCGAGACCAACGATCTTTCCTCAATCCCGGCGGTGATGGATTACTGCGCCAACGTGCGCTGGGCGATCGAGACGTTGCGCGACCGGCTCGGCTGCCCGATCGTGGTGGTGCGCGTGCCCGGCAATCATGACCGGACGACGCTGAAGCGACGCTTCAAGAAATACAACGACACCAGCCTCGACACGATTATCAGCTGGCATCTGGAGACCACCTTCAAGGGCGATGACCGGGTGACATTCCTGATCCCGCGCCAGAATGATGCGCTGTTCGAGGTGATGGGCTGGCACTTCCTGCTGACGCACGGCGACATGATGGGCACCGGCGGCGGCACGGGTTACATCGGCCCGGTCGCCTCGATCACCAAGGGGCACCGCAAGCTGGTCGAGAATTATCAGCAGGTTGGCCAGAGGGTCGATTACGTGCTGACCGGGCACTATCACACGGCGGTGGAGACCGAGTACGGCTTCGGCAACGGCAGCCTGCCCGGCTATTCCGAGTACGCCCGCCTGCTGATCCGCGCGCGTCCCGCCCCGCCGGTGCAATGGTTCCTCAACATTCACCCGGAACACGGCGTCACCACCCGCCGCAAGATCAACGTCGGCGCGCCGGGCGAGGGCTCGCTTTATGAGAGGGGCGAGCGCTCAATCAGCGAATCGGTAGCGCCAAAGGTGATGCCGTGAAGCTCCTCATCCTCGGCCCTGCCCGCCACGGGAAGGACACCGCTGCCGAATATCTGCGCGACGCGCACGGCGTCAGCTTTCAATCCTCCAGCCTGTTCCTCGCCGAAACGGTGGTGCGCCCGGCGTTGGCGGGGGGCGGGATATTCTATGACAGCATCGAGGCCTGCTACGCCGACCGGGTCAATCACCGCGCGCTGTGGCGAGAGATCATCGCGGATTTCAACGGCGACGATCCCGCGCGCTTGGCCAAGGCGATCCTCGCGGTCAGCGATTGCTACGTTGGGATGCGCACCGAGCGGGAGCTTTGGGCGAGCCGGTCGCTGTTCGACGCGATCCTCTGGATCGACGCCAGCGGGCGGGGCGTCCCGCCCGAGGGGGCTGACAGCATGGAGATCAGCTTCGACCCGGCATGGATGGCGCGGATCGACAATGGCGGGACGGTGGAGGAGATGCGGGCGCAGTTGGATGATTGGGTTAGGGTGGGGAGTTGGGTGCGCCCCAAATAATCGCGTGCCCTCCTGCGATCAGTCTGGCGTTCACAAGGTGAAGCATGATGATTTCGCAGCCGTTCGGCGGCCTGCTACCTTTCCACTGATTGCAGTTCCAGTGTGCTGCGACCTGATTTCCAATCATTCGCCGCCCTCCTGCTGACCGCGGGACCACCTCGTCGACGGTAATGCCCAACATGATCCCCCGCTTTAGATGCCCGCGAAACTTTCCTGCGCATATTCCGCACCTGCCGTGCTGAATATCGTGAAGCAAGTGCGCCCGCCCGCGCATCCGGGCCGATCTGGAGCGGGCCATCAGCCACACCACCCGCGCCGATCACCCCAGCGCCGGGCCAAGCCTTCGCGCACCAGCTGCTCGCCGACATCGCCGAGCCGCGCCAGCGTCCGACCGTACCGATCGACCCCGTCCCGCGCAATCACCACCTCGCGTCCGCGCAACAGCACGATCAGCCGATTCCGCGAGCGAAGCGCAAAGGCCCGCTCCGCCGCGCACCTTCCCTCCATTTCGGGCGCATCAATATCGAGCAGCCGGATCTTCTCACCCTCGATCCAGACGGTGTCGCCATCAACGACACAGGTGAAGCGATGCGCGGGCGGTGGCTGGCAAGCTGTGATGGCGAGGGCAAAGGCGAACATCATTCGAACATCCTCCGGGACTATTTCGGGACTTCTGCTGCCGGTTCCTGCCATGTTCCGCCGCGACTTGCCACGAAAGGTACTTCCAGCTTGCACCGAAACGCCAGTAATTCTAGGGCAGCCCCAGTGTCGGGGAGTGGCGCAGTCCGGTAGCGCGCTTGCTTTGGGAGCCGTGACGCTATCATGCGGTTTTTGGCGGAAGTCTGCGGGTTTCCGCGCCCTCCCCTTCTTGCGGTTCGGGACTATTCCGGGACTCGGCGGCGGCCATTTTGGCTCTGACGTCGTCTTCGCTGGTGTGGAAGTAGCGGCGCGTTGTCCGAATGTCGGAGTGGTTGGCGAGGCGCTGGGCGGCTTCGATCGAGCCCAACCTTGTCAGCGCGGTGTGGCGGGTGTCGTGAAAGCGGAAGTTCTCGATCCCCGCATCGGCCAGCGCCTTCTTCCACTTTCTCTCCCAGCCCTGCCGTGAAAACGGATAGCGCCCGCCCTTCATCCGGGCGACCCGGTCCTTGCGCTTGGGCGCGCGGCGTTCGCATTCATAGGTGAAGACTTGGGCGCAGACCTTGGGCTGGGCGCGGATGATCGCGGCGAGCCGGGGCGTAAGCGGGAAGGTGTGGCGGCGGCCGCCCTTGGTGTTGACCGTCGCGCGGGCGCCGAACAGGTCGACGTCGGCCCAGCGCAGGCTGATGATCTCGGCGCGGCGCTGGCCGCTGATCAGCGCGAATTCGACGATCGGCGCGAGGCTGGCGGGCAGGTGCTCGAACAGCCGGGCCTCCTCTTCGGCGGTGAGGATGCGGGTTTCGGGGGCCTTCTCCAGCAGCCTGGTCTCGCGCCATTCGATTGTTGGGGTGTCATAGCCTCGCGCTGCGATCCAGTTGCAGACCCGGCGCAGCAGGGAGGTCTCCCGGTTGACGCTGGCGTTGGAGACGCTGGCGCGGCGCCGGGCGATGTAGCGATCCATATCGCGCAGGGTCAGATCGTGCAGCCAGCGGTTCGGGCCCAGCCCTTCGGCCAGCGTGGCGAGCTGGTAGATCGTGCTGGTGTGGCTGCGCTGGTGCTTGCCCTTCCCGTCGAACCACGCGCCGCACGCCTGGTCGATGGTGATCGCGGGCTTTACCTCGATGCCGAGGGAGGCTTGCCTGCGCAGCTCGGCCTCGTAGCGTTCGGCATCGCGCTTCGCCGCGCATCCCGTAGAGCCGTGATACCGACGACCTTTGAATTGGAAGTCGTAGTGCCAGAAGCGGCTTTTGGCGGGGCGATAGACGGACATGGCGGTGATTCCTGGCGGCTCTGCTGGGCGATGTAATCGGCCAGATCGTCCTCGCGGTAAAGGATGGTGCGCGGAGAGGGGCGGACGTGGCGTATCTTCCCCGCACTGCGCAGGGCGCGTAGCGTGCGCGGCGCAATGTGGAGGATAGCGGCGGCCTCGGGCTCGGTGAGGAGGTTGGGGGTCATTGCTCCGGCTCTGTGTTCGCCAGCTCAAGCAGCACGTCGGCGTGGCAGGGCTTGTCCTTGCGGCACCAGCAAGCAAGGTTCTTGCCGCGCAGTTCGTGCAAGCACGATTGGACGACGGCGCGCGACTTGATCTGGAGTTCCGGCTCGGCCTTTGCAGTGAGGAACAATCCGCCTTGCAGCAGGATCGCGTAGAAATCGACACAGTCGCGGGCGGTGCCATCCTCGCCAACCTTGAAGGGGTTGCCCCACTTGGTGCTGCGATCCACCTTCACGGTATTCTCCGGCATCCGCCAGCCTTTGCGGCGCGAGAGTTGAATGCGCTCAGGCATTGGCCTGCTCCGGCATCCCGTTGTGCTCCACGCCATCGAGCAGGCGACCGGCGCGCTTCTTTCCTAGCGGGATGATCTGCACGGGATTGGAGCCATTGTTGAAGAAGATCGCAGCTTTGCTGCCGGGTGCCCCGAACACTCCGCTTGGGTCTGCATCTGTAAAGTCATGCCACCCCGCGTCGTAAAGACCCCACTCGCCCCATTGCTTGAAGAAGAACGGGACGTCTGCTGCCGCGCATTGGTCGCGGAGGGAGCGCGCCCAGTCGGGGTGCATCGGGCGCGCGCCGGGGCCGCTCTCGCCGCCTGCTACTACCCAGTCGATCAGCAGCTTGCCCTCCCCGCCTTCTGCCACGCTCGCCCCGATCCCGTGGCCGGTGGGGTAGATCATCCAGTCGATGGTCGGGCAATCGAGATCCACCGGCCCCAGCAGCGGTTCGGCGCTGATCCAGCGGATGGCGGCGGGGGTGACGAGCAGATCGGGGATGCGCTCGTCGGCGTGCTGCTGATCCTCGACGCTGACGCCGAGCCAGACGTTCGGGAGGGGCCACTCGGTCATGTCGATGCGAGAGGCACCGTCAACCGCAAGGCTGTCGCCGTGGTCGCCGAGGTGCCAGTCCAGATCGTAAGGCCGCGCGCGGTGCCGCTCGGCCTTGTCGGTCACATACTCCCGCATCCGCGCGCTGCGCTTTGTCAGCACCTGAAAGGTGTGCTGCGGGCAGAGCGCCATCACTGCGAACACCCGGTCGATCCATTCGTCGGGTACCTTCTCGTGGAACAGATCGCCGTGGGCGCAGACGAAGATCATGCGCGGACGCTTCCAGCGCAGGGGCTGGTCGATCTTTGCTTCGTCGAAGCGCACCTCGCCCGTCCACACCATCCCGCCCTTGCTGGGCTGCGTCAGGCCGCGCCGCTGGGGCACGCGGTGCGCCTGTTTCATCGCGTAGCAGTTGGTGCAGCCGGGCGAGGCGAGCGAGCAGCCGTTGACCGGGTTCCAGGTGGCGTCGGACCATTCGATCTTGGTATTGTCAGCCATGGTTCGCCTCCACCGTGATCGGCATCCGCCGCACTTCGTTGGCGGCGCGCTCGCGCTCCTGCACTTGGTGCTCCAGACCTTCCCAACTATCGAAATCGAATTCCATCACCGTGATGAGCGTCGCGCCTTCGTCGCCAGCTTGGCACGGCAGGTAGCCGCATTCCTCAAAGCCGGGATCGGGATCGTAGATCGAGGCGTATTTGATGCGCTCCTCGCCGGTTTCTTCGTCCTCGATCACCTGCTCGATGCGGCGATATTCGGTGCGAAAATTGCCCAGGCCTTGCGTCAGGATGTCGAGCAAGGTTTCGGTGAGTTCGGGGCCAAAGCGGGATGTAAACATCCGGGCATTCTTGACCGAGCAAGTCGAAATCATGTCCACCTCTGCCGCAAGGAAGTCCAGCGCCGTTACCGCAAAAGTGCGAAAGTCGATCTCGCCGCTACCGAAGCAGCCAGAAAGCGTTTCGCAGGAATACCAGCCATCAAGCCTTGGTCGTTCTTCTGGCGGCGGCAATTGTAGGAGGTTGGTCAGCTGCTCGCGCTCGGTTGAAAGCGCGATGATCAAAGCCTTGTTGCCGGGGTACGAAAGCCCGCTCGCCTCGGCATCGCAGATTTGCAGGCGACGCAAGGCGGCAAGCCATTCAGCGGTGGTGAGTGCGGTCTTGTCAGCCATTGTCGTCAGTTCCTTCGGCCAGAGTGGCGCGGGCGTTGGCGGCCCAGCGGGTTAGGAGGTGTTCGCCTTTGTCCCACGCGCAATGGGCGGTGACGGCGGCGAGGATGAAGGTGTCGGGCGAGCCTTCGACAAAGCGCCCGCCGAGGCTGGCGAGGGCTTGGAGGGTGGCCTCGGTGTCGGTGGCCCAGTCGCCCGCGCGAGTTGTGCATTCGATCAGATCGATCGCGTCGAGCAGGGTTTTGCGGCGGGTGGGGGTCATTCCGCACTGCCCGTCGCGCGGGCAGTTGGGTTCTGCATCCCGGCATCGCGGGCGGCATTGAGCCTTGCCATTGCTGCTTCGCTGCCGCCCTTGTCTGGGTGAGCGGTTTGGGCGCGCTCCCGGTATGCGGCTTTGATCTCGGCGGCGGTGGCCTGGATGGCGACGCCGAGCACCTGCCACCATTGTTCGGGCGCGGGGAGCGCGGCGAAGCCTTTGAAGGTCTGGCGCACGATGTGAAGTCCGCCGTGGCGCATCTCCGTGCGGCGGGCTTCGAGGATGTGGTGGATCGCCTGCAGGTTGCATTGCACCTTGCGATACCGATCAACCGCGATGCACCGCCGCTCTCCATCCCATTCAAACCAGATCGCGACCCCGGTATCTTTTGGCGCGTCAAGGCTGATGCCGCCGACGTTCGAGGTGATGACCACGTCAGTGACCTTGCGTCCAGTATCTCCACCGAAGGACGCTAGCGATTTGCGCACGTTTTCCAGCGCGCCGGAGAGCGAGGTGCGGAACTGGCTTTCGGCCTTGTTCTCGGTGCGCGGCAAGCCATCGGGCCATGCGAGGGGATAGGGCGGAATGCTCACCGCCCCACCCTCCGAAGCAGCTTGGCGAACAGGGTTTCGAAGATGTCCCCGCTGGCCATTGGTTGCAGCGGCCCGTGGATTTCGCGGGCGCGGGGGCCGGTTGGGCGGGGGCTGGGATTGACCCAGCGGCACGGCGGCGCGTTGTGGAATTTGGGGGTGCTCATTGGCCGAACCTCCAGATGATGGCGCCGAGCGCCGGGATGAACATGAACTCGGCGCTGAGCAGCGCGAGCAGGCTGAGAGCGGCGCGCCAGATCATCGCGTTACCGGGAGGGGTTGGCCGCTCCAGATCGCCTGCCCGCCAATGGCCCAGGCAAGAATCAGGATAAGCAAGATAATGGCGACGAGGACGCGGTTGCCACCGCCTGCGCCGTCGGGCTGGTCCCTCATGCCGCGTTCCTTTCTTTTTTCGGTGACCAATCAATCCCCGGCACGCCGAGGGCTTCGGCCAGCGCGATCAGGTCGCGGGCGCGTTGGTCTGTTCTGAGGTCTTCGGGGGTTGCCTCGGCGCGGGCGATGGCGGCGTCGCGGGCGCGGGCCAGCTCGGCTTGCCATGCGTGCGTCTCTGCCATCTGATCGGGGCGCGGCAGCTCCAGCTTGCCCGCGGGCCAGATCGCCCTGGTGCTGATCGCGTTGCGCACCGGCTCGGGCAAGTCAGCCCCCGCCCCCGCTGCCAGCACGATCGCGCACCAGAGGCGCAGGGTTTCATTGACGGGATCGCCGTGCCAGCTTTCACCGAAGTCAGCCGCAAGCTGCTGGGCCTTGGCGAGGCGTCCGGCGAAGTGTTCGAGCGCGACGCGGCGCAGGCCGGGGGAGAGGGGAGCGGTCATCCCGGGAATCCCAGATAGGCCTTGCCGTCCGCTGAGATTGGGAAGGTCATGCTGCACCGCCAGTCGCAATAATGGCTTCAACCATGCCATCGGCCAGCCTTTTCCAAGCGTAGGCGTTGGCGTAGGCGTTGGCGTAGGCGTTGGCGTTGGCGTTGGCGTAGGCGTTGGCGTCGGCGTAGGCGTCGGCGTCGGCGTTGGCGTTGGCGTTGGCGTAGGCGTTGGCGTTGGCGTAGGCGTAGGCGTCGGCGTCGGCGTTGGCGTAGGCGTTGGCGTCGGCGTAGGCGTTGGCGTCGGCGTAGGCGTAGGCGTAGGCGTTGGCGTCGGCGTTGGCGTTGGCGTCGGCGTAGGCGCTTTTTAGCACAGGTAGCCACTTATCCGCTGCGATGGTTTCGCCGCGCAGCGCAAGCAGATGCAGTGCTTGCAGCGCCTTGTGCGGCGCAGGATCCCGCCCGCGCTTTTCAGATGCGTCAATTCCAATAGGGCAAACAGTGTGGGCGTGCCAGTGATGCACGGCAGCGAATGGAACTACGCCCTTCACGTCAGCGAGCGCGCGATAAAACCGCAGACCCCAATCTTTCGCGTCGGCCTCTTTCTGTCGGTCAAAAAGCGCCGGAACTATTTGGGCCAGCCAGCGGGGCATGATCGACGAAGGGCAATCTTTGGGGTCGTTGAGCTCGCCGCCGATCACGCCGAGCGCGCAGGCCAGCCAGCGGCCATCATCTGCGGTGCTGTGCCAATCGGACTGCACAAGCTGGTCATTTACCAGCGCGGCTTCATACCGTGCGAGAACATCGCGCGCGTCGGTAAGTAGGGGAAGGTCTTGCATGATTGCCTCCGTTGTTGAACGGGGCGATAGTTCCCACATCGGGAACGTTCCTGTCAAGCACAAAAGTTCCCTCTAGAGGAACGCGGTGTTTTCAGGTATTCGCTGGCATCTCGCTTTGGCTTGCGCCGGGCGGTGATTCGCGGCACTTTCGCCGCGTCGCAGAACAGGGAGCAGGGCAATGGGTTGGAAGCGGAACGTTGGGATCGGAGTGGCTGGGTTGTTGGGGCTGAGCGTGATTGGCGCGGCGCTCGGTGGCGGCGGGAAAGGTTCTCCAGCGCCTGCCGCTGAGAGCCAGTCTCAGGCTGCAGATGCCACGCCAGCGGCTAATGATCCCGGCATTAGCGCGACTGAATTCACCGCGATCCAGACCGGGATGACGCAGGACGAAGTGGCGGGCATCGTCGGCTCACCCGGTGAGGTGATCAGCGAGAATGATCTGGCCGGAACGCGGACGGTGATGGTGCAGTGGGATGGCGAATCGGGGTTCGGCGCCAATGCCAACGCGATGTTCCAGAACGGGAAGCTGATCCAGAAATCGCAGTTCGGGCTGGAATAGCTTCTTTCCGCCTTGCCGCTGCGCCACTTGCGGCCAGTCAGCTGCCGGTCTTGCCCCAGACGGGCAGGTCGGCAGGCTGGCTGACATAATCGCTCCGCTTTTCGGCAGCGCGCAGCACTTGCGCCCGCAATTGGCGCACCTCCATTGCATCGGACGGGTGCATCAGCAATTCCCAGGCATCGAGACGTAAGGCGGTGGCTGCCTGCGAGAGGTGGTCGCGGTTCCAGCGCAGCTTGCGGTTGACCAGCTGGCTGGCGATTCGGTGCGTCCACTCGGTGCGCTCACGCAGCTCGGTGACGGTGCAATCGAGCGCTGCCAGCCATTCGCGCAAGTACCAGTCATGGGCGGGTTTGCTCATTTCCAAAGTGTAGCGAAAGTCGCAGATAGCGTCTTTTCCCTTATCAGGAACGAATGACGCTTGACAGGCGTGTTCCCGATGTGGGAACGGTGCGGTCATGAACACAGCTTTACCGATCGGCGAGCGGGTGCGGCTCTGGCGCACCGAAGCGAAGATGAGCGGCGCGGCGCTGGCCGAGGCGCTGGGCATTTCGCGCGGGAAGGTGAGCGAGCTGGAGAGCGGTTCGTTTTCGCCGGGCGTCAAGGTCGCGCTCGCCATCGAGACGCTTTCGGGCGGCCAGATCGATGCGGCTGATCTCAACGATGATGTGCGAGCGTCGCGTCATGCTTTGCGTTCTATGCAATCCGAGGTGCAAAATCATGTCGGCTAATCTCGCGGCGCAGCAAAATCTTGCCGAGCGGCTTGCCACGGTTCTGCGCCGGTTCGAGCATGAAGGCGGCTCGATCGATGCGCTGGCCGACAAGGTGGGTGAGACCGCGCGTGATCTGCGGCGCTGGGCGGAGGGCACCAAGCTGCCCGGCCACGTGTTTTGCATGTTGCTGGGCGAACTGCCGCTGCATCTCGCCAACATCCTGATCCGTCCGACCGGCCTCTCGCTCGAGCCCCGCCCCGCCGATGACGCGGGCAGCGCCCTGCTGGCGGCTGCGGAGAGCTGCGACTTTGGCGGGTTGGTGGCGCGCTGTCAGGCCGATGGCCGAATCGATCACCGCGAGCGGGCAGAGATCGCGAAGAAGGCTCAGGTGCTGATTGCGCGGCTGCAGCCGCTCGCCAGCGAATAGGGGGCAAAGATGCCAGGGGGCGCGCTCAAGCAAGCTGCGGAAACCTTCCGCTTTCAGGTCTCGCACGTGATTCCCGAGAGCCAGCTTTATGCCTGGTTTGAGCAGGCCGAGCCCGGTGAGCGGGTGGTTTATTGTCAGGGCTATCTGCCCTTGCGCGATGATGCTGCGTGGAAGCTCGCGGGGGCTTGGGCCAGCGAGGGACTGGTGCATCTGGTCACCGAGCGGGAGGGCACCGCGACGCGCTGGATTGCCGAGCGGCGGCCGCTGGGGCTGGTCAGCGGTGCGGGCGCGGCGCGCGGCGCCAAGCGGACGGCGGCGGAGGATCTGGTGCAGGTGCAACTGCGCGCGCTGCTCGCCCTGCTGCGCGATGCGGCGGCGGCGGGGCGGCGGTGTCCGACCAAGACTGAGCAGGCCGAGGCGGTCACCGGCCAGACCAGCCTGCGCGCCCGCAACCGCGTCACCTATTTGCGCAAGCGCTTGGTGGCCGAGGGCAAGATTTCCGTGGTCGCCGGAGCGCAAAACCGCGCCCCGGTGGTGACCATTCTGGCGCGCGGCAAGGGCTGCGGGCTGAGTACGCTGGCGACGGCGGTTGAAGGGGAAGTGTGATGCCATTTGAAACCATTGAGAACCTCAAAGCCTTGTCCGCCCAGATCAGCGTGTTTCCTGACGGCGTGCGGGTGCAGGCTCGCACGGCCGGGCGGACCCGGCGCGGGGGGGGGCAAACGCGTTTTATCAAGGTGACGGTCGGCGCGCAGCTGGCGCGCAAGCTGGTGTGGCGCGACGAGGTGGTGCGGATCGATCTGGCCTTCGGCAGCGGGCGCGACGCGGGCAAGATCAGGGCTTCGGTCAACCTCTCGGCCGGGCAGTTCGTCGCCAGGCGGGACCGGCAGGGGCGCTATGTCTTCACGATCAATGCGGCGACGGCGGACGGGCTGTTTGCGCTGACCTTCCCCGATTTCTACATCCCGGCTTTGGACCCGGTCAGCGCCATCGGCACCCCGCCGGCGCTGATCTTTGCGGCGTCCGAAGCGATGTTGGCGGCTGACTGATGCCTAGCGATGTTTCGAGTTGGCGATGGCAGCCATCATCGGATTTGATCCGGATGCGCCAGACCATCGCTGCCGCGTTTGAAGTGACTGACGTGGAGCTGACCTCGCGCTCGCGGCTCCAGCACATCGCTCATGCCCGTCAGGCGGCATGTTTCATTATCCGGACGCTGCGCCCGCACCTGTCCTATCCGTGCATCGCCTTGACGGTGGGGCTGCGCGATCATTCGACGGTGATATATTCCCAGCGGGTGGTGGGCAAGCGGATGCTGCGCGATCCTGAGTGGGCGGGCCGGATCCAGATGCTGCTGGCTCTGTTTGGGGTCCGCGTCTCCGTTGTGGGCCACGATAGTCATGTGCAAGTCTGGCGCGCGATGGTGCGCGCGCGGATTTTGGCTCAGGCTGCTGCCCGTCAGGCGGCAGGTGATTCTGAACCTGATGGCGAGCAGGAGAACGAATTCGCCGCCGCGCTCGATCCCGCCCGCGCTTTCTGCGCCCAGTGCGACCGCGCGGTGACGCGGCCTGAGCAGGCGCGCTGTAAGCAGCGGTTGTGCGGCTTGCCGCATCGCACCGATCAGCGTGCGGTGGCGGCGTGATGGCGGCTCCTGAATGGCTTGCTGCGGTCGAGCGCGGCGCGGCTGAGGCGGCAGAGGCTGCGTTGGGGGTGATTCATGGCGCCGCCGCGCCCTCGTCCACGCCTTATCTCGATCTGGCGTTTGCTGGCGGTGAGCCGGAGGCGTTGGGGATCGATCTTTCGGGCGCGCGGGCTTTGCGCTGGGGGGAGTTTCAGCGGTTGCTGGCGGCGGGCGTTCCATCTCAGTTCGCGGCGCAGTTGAATGCGGGGGGCGATCTGCTGGCTGCGCCGGTCGAGCTGCTGCGCGGCGGGCGCTTTGCGATGGGCGGGCCGGATGGTCGGCTGTTGCTGGTGGTGCGCGATGAACGGGGCGTTCCGGCTGATGCTCTTGCCTTGCGGATGGATGATCCGGGTGCGGTGGCTTCGTGGTTTGGCGGTTGCTCGTCCGGGATGCTGGGCGCGTTCAACCTGCCGTCCTGGCGGGCGGGCCGGGTGGCGCTGGTGGAGACCCCGCTGGCGTGGCTGCGCGGCGGTGGCGCTGGTATCTGTGTTTATGATTGGGCGGCGGCAGTGCCGCATCTGCGCGCGCTGGGCGAAGCGGTGACGCTGGAGGCCCCGCCCGCCCTCGCCGCGATCCTGCGCGCCCGGTTGGAGCGCGGCGGCTTGCCGCTGGTGGCAAGCGCCGTGGCGGACGGTGCGCGGCTGAGCCTGGCCGAGCGGATCGGGCGGCGGGGGGTGGCTTCATGAGTGCCGGTGCTGCCTATGCGAGCGCGCAGACGCCTGATGCGGTCAATCGCGAAAAGGATGATTTCTACCCGACGCATCCCTGCGCGACCAAGGCGCTGCTGTCGGTCGAGCGGTTTGGCGGGCACATCTGGGAGCCTGCCTGCGGGGCGGGAGATATGAGCCGGGTTCTCATTGAGGCCGGTCACGAGGTTGTCAGCCATGATCTGGTGGATCGCGGCTTTGGTATTCCGCGCCGCGACTTTTTGATGGAGCGGGCGCTGGTGGCTCCGGACATTGTCACTAATCCACCGTTCAAGCTGGCCCTGCCGTTTTGCCAGCACGCGCTCGATCTGGGTGCGGTGAAGATTGCGATGTTCCTGCGGCTTGCTTTTTTGGAGGGGGTCGAGCGCAAGGCGTTCTTTGAGCGGCATCCGCCTGCTCGCGTCTGGGTGATGAGCCGCAGGGTTCCAATGCAGCGCGGACGGCTGTCAGAGGCTGGTGATGGACACGGCGTCATGGCGTTTGCCTGGTTTGTTTGGGAGCGTGGGCATTGCGGTCCGGCTGAGATCGGGTTTCTGGATTGGAAGAAATTGGCCTCAAGCAGCGGAGCGGTAGGCAAGCAAGGGGAATCCGCATGACTGACACCCGCTTCATCGACCACGTCGAGGCGATCGAGCGCATCGAGGCTGGCATTGCCGATCTGATGGAAGATCGCCGCGATCGGTATGCCATGTTGAAGGCTGAGGGCTATTGCCCGCGCACCACCCGCCACGCGATCCAGCGCCGCAAGCAAGACCCGGCGATGCGGATTGAGGGGGACATGCTGCTGGAAGTCTATGAGCGGGCCTTGAATGGCGAGGATGTGATCCTGCCCGATCAGCGCGAGGATCTGCGCGCGCTGGCGGTGGCGATGCTGGCTGATCAGATCGAGGCGATTGACGATCCGGCGCGCGCGGCGCTGCTGATCGAGCATGTCACGGTGCAGCTCGACATCCGCGCCGAGATGGCCCTGCTGCGCGCGATGGCGCGCGAGCGGACGGCGCTGGCGGTGCAGGACGGCTTTATCAAGCAGCCCTTCCTGCGGCTGATCCAGTGGATCGAGAAATGCGCCAAGCACGGTGCCGACGTGATGCGCGCGACCGAGGCGGCGTTCATGCTTTACCGCGGGACAGTGGGGGATTCGGTCTCGGCCGCGATCCCGACGGTGACGCAGGACGCCAAGCTGCAGAAAATCGCTGGCGGCCCCGGCCCCAAGCCGCGCGTGAGCGGGCTGGCGTGGTTTGATGCGGGGGCAATTTGATGGCTGATCGTGGCATCACTTTTAGCGCGACGATGGTGCGGGCACTGCTCGATGGGCGCAAGACGCAGACGCGGCGGCTGTTGAATCTGCGCAGGTATCGTCAGTTCAGCGACTTCGGGCCAAGTGATACGCCCGGCTATGATTGGCACTTCCGTCGATCCGATGCCTGCTGGTGCGACTTCCGGGCAAAAGACCTGCCCTTACCCCACGTCCCCGGCGACCGGCTCTACGTCCGCGAGCATTGGTCTTCGCACCCGGGCTTCGACGGAATTGCGCCGCGCGACCTCAAGCGCGGGAGCATGATCTACACCCGCGCCGATGGCCTGTGGCACAACAATGGCGACTGGATCGGCGCGCCCTTCGGCAAGCACCGCCAAGCGATGCACATGCCGCGCTGGGCCTCGCGGCTGACGCTGCTCGTCACCGATGTTTGGGTGCAGCGGTTGCAGGACATCAGCCAGGCGGATGCCTTCTCTGAAGGATGTGATCGCCTCGAACTGCCCGATCACGTGCCGCTCCCACCCGGCTGCCTGGCGAATAACACCTATCGCGTCGGCTACGCCGCGCTGTGGGACAGCCTTCACGCCGACCCCGGCACGCGCTGGGAAGATAACCCGTGGATTTACGCTGTGTCGTTCGATGTGCGGCACGGCAACATCGACACTTTGCCCTCATAATGGCCAGCGCATCGGATGATTCCGCCGCCGGTGGCGGGCGAACCCCCGACCCCTCTGGAGAAGGTTCGAAGGGTGCTCCGGATGGAGTGGGCGGCGCTGCTGGCTCGGGCGCGAAAGTGGTGGCGCTGCGTCCGCTGGCTGACGTTGCCCTGGACCGCGTCTGCGCGCGCTTTCCGATGACCGATCTGGGTAACGCGGAGCGCTTCGTTCACCGATATGGTCAGGATTTCCGCTTTTGCGCCGAGCTGGGCTGGTTCCGCTGGGATGGGCGTCGCTGGTTGCTGCTGGGCGAGGAGCCGCGCGCGCTGCCGCCTGAGGTGATGCAGGCGATCTTTGTCACCATGCGCGCCATCAAGAATGAGGCCAAGCTGGTGCGCGCCAGCGGGGAGCGGGCCGATCCGCATCCCGGCCTTGCAGGCACCGCGCTGGAGGAATTCGAGCGCGCGCAGGCGGGGAAGATGGATTTCGTCATCGAACTCAGGCGCAACGTGCCTGTGATGTATTCAGACAAGCTGGCCGAGTGGGCGCGCACCTCCGAAGCGGCGGGCAAGATCGCGGCGGCCGGGATGCTGGCGAAAAGCATGGGCGCGCTGGTTGCCAAGGTCGACGATTTTGACCGGGAGCGGATGGCTATCAATGTTCTCAACGGAACGCTCCGATTGGAGCGGGCGCGGCGAAAACGCCCTGAGGTGGAGGTGCGGGTCGGAAAGAGTGAGTGGCATACGCCCTGGGTGTTGCGGCTGCATCCGCATAATCGCGATGACTTCATCAGCAAGCTCGCCGATGTGAACTATCGCGAGGGGGCTTTCTCGCCCGCTCACGATGCCTTCCTTGCGGTGGTTCAGCCCAAGCCCGAAATGCGGCGCTGGCTGGCCCAATGGGGCGCGCTGAGCCTGACCGGGCACACCGGGGAGCAGAAGCTCGCGTTCTTCTATGGCGGCGGCTCCAACGGCAAGGGCACCTGGGTGGAGACCATCGCGCGGATAGCGGGCGATTATGCCGGGACGGTCAAGATTCAGTCGCTGCTGGATCAGGGCAAGAAATCGGGCGATCAGGCCACCCCGGCCATCGCCAAGCTGCCCGGCGTGCGGTTTCTGCGCGTGTCGGAGCCCAGCAAGGGCGCGGTGCTTGACGAGGGCCTTGTGAAGGAGCTGACCGGCGAAGACCCGGTGGATGCGCGGCATCTGAACAAGAGCTTCTTCACCTTCTTCCCCGAATTCAAGATCACCATCAGCGGCAACAACAAGCCGGTGATCAAGGACACCAGCGACGGGATCTGGCGGCGGATGCAGCTGGTGCCATGGCAGGCCAACATCCCCGCCGCCCAGCGCGACAAGGGGTTGAAGGACAAGCTGCTGGCCGAGCGGGATGGTATTTTCGCCTGGCTGATGTTGGGGCTGCTCGACTGGAAAAAGCATGGCCTGATCGAGCCGGAGGACATCCGCCTCGCCACCAGCGAATATCGTGACGATAGCGACACGATCGGGCGGTTCCTGCGCCAGACCTGCGAAGTGGGCGAGGATATGCCCCGGCGGACCTGGCGGGTGCGCAAGGGCGATCTTTTCGAGCTGTATCAGGCGTGGTGCCACCAGACCGGATCTTACGAGATGGCCGAGCGGGCCTTTGCTAAGGAAATGGCGGGCAAGAGCTTCAAGGACAAGCATTCTAACGGCGCATGGTGGATCGGGCTGCAGCCGACGGTGCATCTCGACGACATCAAGGAAGGGCGCTGGACGGCGGCTGATGAGGCTGCGGTTGAAGCGGCTGCTGAGGCTGGGTCGGGTGGCGCGGGTGCCTCCAGCGGTTCCGATTGGGGCGATGATTGGGGCGAAAATGGGGGGTCTGGATGGCCTTAAAACGCAAAAAGCGGGCTGTTTCGCTCCAATGGAGGCACAAATGGAGGCAAAAACGGGGCATTTGGAGCCTGTTTTTGGCGGATTTCTGCGGGTTTGGAGCAATGGAGCCTAAATTCATGCCCTCGTATGCGTGCGGGCGCGGGCGCGCGGGGGTGGTGTGATATTACGCTCCATTCCTCCATTTACTCCAATCAAGATGATGATTTGAAGGGTAAAGCATTATGAATACTCAGGAAAATGGGGTTGGAGCGGGGTTTGCGGTTGGCTCCATTTGGGGCGGCGAGGCTCCATTTACGCTGCTGGCGATGGAAAGGGCGCTGATCGAGCTGCGCGAGCTGGATTGGCGGGCACCGGGCGATGGGCGCTCTCCCTTCGCCAAGGATGGTCCGTGGCATCTGGCGCAGCCTGAGGTGGGCGATGTGGCGGGTGAGTATTCCGAGACGCTGCTGGTGAACGAGGCGGGCAAGGAATTGCAGGTGCGCAAGCTGGATAGCCCGCGGCCTCGGGTGCCGCTCAGGATGGCTGAGGTCGATCGGTTGGAGGTGCTGCGGGGCTGGCTGCTGTTGCTGCCGGACGAGAG
Organism: Rhabdaerophilum sp.; assembly: GCA_051654985.1. GTDB lineage: Bacteria > Pseudomonadota > Alphaproteobacteria > Rhizobiales > Beijerinckiaceae > Rhabdaerophilum. The sequence continues at coordinate 797 of JBOFZC010000114.1, read as the reverse complement.
CGACCGGCGCGTGCTGTGGGCCGCCAGCTGGCACCTCTGGCGCGGCGAGGCGTTCGATTGGAAGGCGGCGGCGGCGCGGATCGGGTGGCAGCGCAGTGTGACGCGGCTTGCGGGGCGCTATCGTGAGGCCCTCGCCAAGCTGGTCTGCGCGGTGAATGGGGTGCCTGCGCGGCATCATCGCGCTTTGCTGGCGCGAGAAGCCGGGTATTTCACCAGTGCGGCTCGGCAGGAAAGCTTGGGTTTCGGGGCTGTCAAGTGGTGACTTTCTGTCATCAGCAAATAAGGCATTTCGTGTCACCAGTGGTTGGCGGCTATCTGGGAGATAGCCTGAGCGCTTGCGTGCGGGCCTTTCTCCTCCCAGAGCCTGACAGCCGGTGCCTCGCCTTCCCCCCTGTGGGCTGGGCGTTGGCTGTCTTTGAGGGTTCGTGCTGATGGGTCGGTTGCGGCAGTTGCCAGCGCGGCTCGGCGGGATGGCCGCGCGGGTCAAGGCGATGCCGAAGGTGGCGGAGCGGTTCTATCTCTCGGCTGAGTGGAGGGCTTATCGGTCGGCGCATCGGGCCTGGACCAAGGCGCGGCAGGGCGGCGTGTGGTGCTGCGTGTGCGGATCGGTTGCGCGGCTGATCCTCGACCATCGGGTTGAGCGAAAGGATGGCGGGGCGGACTTCCCTCCCTACGAGGAAGCGGATTGGTATTGCGGCGGGTGTCACAATACGAAGACGGCGAAGGCTCGGCATCAGCGGGCTGGTGGTGGGTGAAGGGGGGTGGTCGAAAGTTCAGAGGGTCGCCCGCGCCCAAAC
>JBOFZC010000113.1:0-1515 GCA_051654985.1 Rhabdaerophilum sp. | reverse complement strand
CGTTGGTTTTCGCACGCTTTTTTGCGAAAAACCGGTTTCCACTTTTTCGCAGCGTGCGCTATCTCGCTCTGATGAGAGATGAATTCACCAAAGACTGGTTTGGCGACGGGCAAGACCCCGCGAGCTATGACCCCGTGCGCGCGGCGCGCGGAGCCATGAAGTCGCGCCTGCCGAAGCGCTTTTACGAGACGGTGACAACCGCCCCGACAGAAGGCGGACACGCTTTACTGCTTGATGGCAAGCCAGCGCGCACAAAAGGGAAGAACCCGCTCGCTGCCCCGAATGCGTCGCTTGCCAAGCTGATCGCGGCGGAATGGGCGGCACAGGATGAGTTCATTGATCCCGCGACGATGCCGTTGACGCGCATTGCCCATGCCGCACTTGATCATGTCTCGGGTGCGATGCAGGAGGTCCGGGCGGATATCTTGAAATACGCTGCCTCTGATCTCGTTTGTTACCGCGCGGCCGACCCCGTGGGTCTCGTCGAGTTGCAAGAGCGACTCTGGAACCCCGTTCTCGCTCATATCGAAGCGCGATACGGCGCGAGCTTTGTGCTCAGCGAGGGGGTACGCCACGTTACACAGCCCGACACTTCGCTCCGCTCCCTTGAGCCTCGTCTCGAAACGATCACCGAACCCATGGCACTCGCCGCGCTTCATGTGCTCACAACGATTTCCGGCTCGGCGCTAATTGCGATCTCGGTCGCGGACGGAATGCTCGATGCCGCTTCCGGTTTTGATGCCGGCGAGTGTGACGCGGATTACGAAGCGGGAATTTGGGGTTTCGATGAGGAAGCCGCTGAGCGGCGTGCCAATCGCCTCGCCGATTTCGCCGCCGCGACACAGCTTTTGCGTGAACTGGAGAACTGAGCCATGCGGGGAGGGGTGTTTTTTCTGGCTCTCCTCTCAGCGCTGGCCGTCAGCCCGTTTGCAGCTCTTGGGCAAGATGTCCGCGCGGCGGATTGCACCGATCTCGGGCGACGCTTCGAGCGCCTGATCGCGATCTATCTCGAAGCCGGCACCAATGCGATTGCGGAAACCGGTGACATCGGTTCGGCCCTCGACAAGGCCCGGCAGAAAGCGCTCGCTGGCGATGCCTCAGCCACAATCACCATGACTGGCATTGCCCTTGCCAATCGCTCGAAGACCGAGCGCTACACCGTCGCAAGCGTGCGCCAGATCTGCACCTTGGCCGAGCGCAACAAGTTGCCGCTGCATGTTGCGACTTGCACCTATTTCACCGCCCTGAACCCGCTTGGAGAGCGCACTGAGAAGCGCCTGCTTGTCGAGCGCGGGCTCAAAGCCTTCAGCGCCTTGCCCGAGGGTCAGCGCGGTCCGGCGCATTTCGCCGAGGATATGGCGTTTCTCTCCACCTGTTTGCCCCCCGATTGAGTCTTTCGTCGGTTTGACGGCTGATCGTTTCTGCTTCTATCGATAGGCCCAAAGAAGCTGGGAGGCTCGATGTGAAAGACATTCTCGCGAGATTGGAAGAGCGCCGGGCTGAGGCCCGCCTCGG
>JBOFZC010000112.1:0-6715 GCA_051654985.1 Rhabdaerophilum sp. | reverse complement strand
GCCTTGATGATTGTGGCGATGCGATCAAACCCGCCCATCCGACCGTAGGTTTTCGCGAGCGCCACGAAATCCTCCGACGACAGCGCATAGGCCATCGCCGATCCGGCGGTGAGATTGTAATGCGCGAGCATCTCCTTGCCGGTGAGGTGGGGGACAAGGCCTTTCACCTCGCCGACACCGAGATTGATCGAGGGCTCGCGGTAATAGACAGGCCGAAGCTGCGCATGCAGGTCCGAAACATGCAGCAGGGTCAGCGTGCCCATGGGCTGAAAGCGCAGAATATCCGCCTGGCTCAAGCGCTGCTGTGCCGCGACCCGCCCGAGTGGCCCTAGCCCGGAGGCTGCTACGAGGGCTGAGGCTGCTGCACTCGCGTGCCAGAAATCACGCCTTGAAATCATGATCAACCCTCAACGATTGGCAAGCCAAAGCCGTTGCGCAGAAGGGCGCAAGCGACGTTCAACTTTGAAATTTCGGGCGGGGATAGTGTCCCCGCTGATGCGATCAGGCGACGGTCAGCTTGGCCTTGGCCTCATAAACAGAGCCGTCATCATCCTTCCATTTGAAGGTGAATTCACCGCTCTGCGCCGCCTTGTAGAAAAACGACTGATAGGGGTTCGCGGAAATCGCGGGATGCCAAGTCGCTTCAAACACCGTCTTGCCGTCGAATTCGGCTGTAAACGTGTTGATGATCTTGCGCGGGATTGCCTTGCCGGCACTATCGCGGCGCTGGCCCGATTCCATCTCGTGACTGATCAGCGTCTTGATCTCGATCAGCTCATCTTTTTTGGCATTCGCAGGAACGCGGACGCGCGGAACAGGTTTGTTTGACATGTCTCTCTCCTCCCGCTTTTTTCAGCCGCCGCACCCGCCGATGGTGACTTTCACTTCCGCTTTCGAAGTGAAGAGCGATCCATCCGACATCTCGGCAATGGCGATGATGTTCTGGGTCTGAGCAAGGCGCATGCGCGAAGACGCTGCTGCCTTGCCGCAAGCGGGCGTGAAAGCGAAACTCACGACACCTGGCAGTGGATTGCCATCCGCGTAGATATGCACGGATTTGACGAAATCCTTATCGGTCATCGGGCTTTCGACCTCGATGTTGATGGGCACCACAAGTCCGTTCTCTGCGATTTGCGGAACATCGATCTTCACCCGGCCTTCGCCGGGTTTTTTGTCGGCATAGAGTTTCTTGATCTCAGCCTCGACAGCAGCCGCATCGGCCTGCGCGAGATTGGGTCCGATTGCCAAAGCCGCCGCTGAGATTGCCGAATAGCAGATGGCATCACGGCGCGACAGAGCGTCAGGGAAAGCCATGTCTTCCTCCTTGAAATCGTTCTTGTTTTTTCGACCGAACCAGTGTCATCTCACCAAGAACAGCCTCTTTGACAAGAGACGATATATAGATTTTTTTGAATGTAAAGCGATGCGACGAGCCTTGATATTGTGGGGTCGGTCGCGCGGAATGACAAGAATGTCGGCATCGGCCCCAGGGCTGCAACAGCCGACGCGGAATGGGGAGGGAGAGATCATGCTCAGGCACGCAAAAAGCGGGCTCATTGGATTTGTGCTGGCGATTGGCGTCGTCGCGGCAATGGCGCAGAGCCCTGCAACGATCGACACCGAGAAAGAACTCGAAAAATATCGTGCCATGATCAACGATCCGATGTCGAACCCGGGTTATCTCAATGTGGATCGCGGCGAGGTGCTCTGGGCGACCAAGCGCGGCGTGAAAAATGTCAGCCTTGAGACCTGCGATCTCGGCATGGGAGCGGGAAAACTGGAGGGGGCCTACGCCAAGCTGCCGCGCTTCTTTGCCGATGCCGGCAAGGTGATGGACCTTGAGCAGCGCATCTTCTGGTGCATGCAGAAAATCCAGGAACTCGATACCGCTGATATCGTGCGCCGGCGCTTCGGTGGCCCCGGCCGCATTTCAGATATGGAAGACCTCGTGGCCTTCGTTGCCAATAAATCGAACGGCATGAAATTCGAGGTCCCGCTCACGCATCCGAAAGAGCAAGAAGCTTTCGCGATCGGCGAAGCCCTGTTCTATCGCCGCTCCGATTTCATGGATTTCTCTTGCGCTACCTGCCATGCTGAAGATGGCAAGCGCATCCGGCTGCAGGGACTGCCCAACCTCATAAAAGCTGGCAAGGCCGTCCAAGAAACCATGGGCTCTTGGCCAACCTATCGCGTCAGCCAGAGCCAGACGCGCACGATGCAGCACCGCTTGTGGGATTGCTATCGCCAGATGCGCACGCCCGAACCTGTCTATCTCTCCGACGGATTGACCGCGCTGACCCTGTTTCTCATCAAACAGGCAGAGGGCGGGGAAATCCAGGTTCCGTCAATCAAGCGCTGAGGGAGAAGAACCATGAAAAAGACCCTTGTTCTTACTGCGCTCGTCTCGATCCTCGCATTTGGCGCGTCGGCGCAAGACAAGCCAAAGGTAAATGCCGCAACCCTCGAAGCCGTCACCAAAGCAATGTGGCCGAAAACGCCGGAGGGATGGCAAAATCGCGTCAGCTTCGACGACACGCAGAAGCAATGCTCGGAGCACCGCAACGAGCCGCCTAATGCCGTGTTTGATGCAATCAAAACGCGCGAAATCGCGACGCTAAAATTCCCCGCTGATGGCAATGTCATCGGGGATTGGAAGGCAGGCAAGCGTATCGCCAATGACGGTCGCGGCGGCACTTTTACCGATCAGCCGATGAACAATGGCGCGAATTGCTATGCCTGCCATCAGCTCGATCTGGCTGAGTTGAGCTATGGCACACTCGGGCCTTCGCTCCATCTTTATGGCAAGAATCGCGGCTTCAAACCGGAAGAGGCAAAGGCGGCCTATGCGAAGATTTTCAACGCGATGTCGGTGATGCCCTGCTCGATGATGCCACGCTTTGGCTATCACGGCTTCCTCACCGAGCAGCAGATGAAAGATGTTACGGCTTTGCTGTTTGATCCGGAATCGCCGGTCAACAAGTAATCGCATGGCTGCTCCGCAGCCGGTTCGGATAGCCAAGCCTGCGACTTTCGTTGCATAGAGCGCGGGTCGGCCTTTCAGGTCGGCCCTTTTCATTTGCCGACGGATTTTCTGCTGCCATGGTCAGTATTGCTTCGACGCCGCCTTTCGAGCCGCATCCCGCACGGGATGCCGTGCTGTTGGAAGCGCATTCGCGGCCATTTTTCCCGTTCTCTGCACCCTCAAGGTTAATTGGTCTGGCTTTTTCGCGTGGTTCCGAGCCGGCCGCGAGCATCCGCGAGCGGCTCGATGCCTTCGCGCGCTCGCATGGCCGAGCTCCCGCGCCCGAAGGGTCGAAGCACCACCGGCATGAATTGCCGCAAGGCCTGTTCCGCTGGGAAGAGCACACGGAATTCATGACCTTCGTTTTCCTGCTCTCAGGCGAAAAGGCGCGGTTTGACGTCGCCGCCGCTGATCTGATGCGCCAATTGCCGCTGCCCGAGCAGCCGGGGCCGCATCTCGTCTCGATCGATATCGCTTTCGTCGCGCCAGAAGAGGCCGATAGCGCACTCTCGCGTTTGCGCCCCACCATCGTCTCGCACTCCACAATTGAGGGAGGAATTGCTGAAATCGCTTCGGATTTTGCGCCGGATGAGGGTGGTTTCGTGCGCTTCGCGATCATCAATCGTGGGCTCACCGAGCGCAGGCTCGGGGCGTTGGCGCGCGACATCACCGAGGTTGAAGTGTATCGCACAATGGCGCTTCTAGGCCTGCCGGAAGCCCAACGCATTGGCCCGGTTATCCGAGATGTTGAGCAGGGCCTTGCAACGCTCACGGCTGAACTCGTACACCGCCAGAGCCTCGCGGATGGCGACGCCTTGCTTGCGCGCCTCACCGAGATGACTGCTCGTGTCGAGAGCGAGATCGCTCGCACCACGTTCCGTTTCGGCGCCACGCGCGCCTATGCAGCCATTCTGAGCGAGCGGCTTTCGTCATTGGGTGTGCCGGCCGGGCCAAGCGCACCGGCAATTGCAAGCTTCCTTGAACGTCGCAATGCGCCAGCTTTGCGCACCTGTGAACGAATGGAGGCTAATCTCGCGAGCCTCGCAGCACGCCTTACGCGCGCTTCAAGCCTGCTGCGCACGCGCATCGACGTTGAACTCGCAAAACAAAACAATGCGCTGCTTGGTGCCATGAACGAGCGCACGCATTTGCAATTGCGTCTGCAACAAACCGTTGAGGGGCTCTCGATTGCGGCCATCAGCTATTATGTTGTCGGGCTCGTCAGTTACCTTTTCAAGGGCCTGAAGGATCGCGGCCTCCTGCCACTTTCACTCGATGTCGCGGTGGCGCTTTCGGTTCCTCTTGTCATTCTGGTGATGGCTTTCGTCATCCGGCGTATCCGGAAAATCCATGTCCGCAGGGGGGCCGATCGCGCGCTTCCACCCGGCGACTTGTGACCCACCACATATTCGCATATTTCTATGCGAATGACGCTGCTTCGCCGAACCGGTCTTGCGCTTGGTTTTCTGATCTCCAGTTTCGGAGCGCAGGCGGCTGAGTTGGTGATGTTCGAGCGCGCGGGCTGCGTCTGGTGCCGCAAGTGGGATGTCGAGGTGGGCGCTGTTTATCCGAAATCGCCCGAGGGTCAGCGCGTGCCTTTGCGCCGCGCCAGCCTTGATCACCCCTTGCCGCCAGAGTTGAAACTCATGCCTCCGGTTTTCTATTCACCGACCTTTGTGCTGATCGATCAGGGGCGTGAGGTCGGGCGGATCACGGGGTATCAGGGCGAGGAGGCGTTCTGGGGCCTGCTGGGTGTCCTGTTGAAGAATGCGGAGACAAAAACGCAATGACCCGTTCCTCGCGCCCGGCTGAGGCCATGCCCGTCCTCGCCAATGAGGGCGGCTACGATTTTGATCAACTCATGAGCAAGGCTCGCAAGGCGAGCGAATTCCTCAAAGCACTCAGCCACGAAAGTCGTTTGATTGTGCTGTGCCTTTTGGCCGAGCGCGAGCGTTCGGTTTCGGAGCTGGAGCAGATTCTTGCGTTGCGCCAGCCCACCGTTTCACAGCAATTGGCCCGCCTCCGCCTCGACGGGCTGGTGACAACCCGCCGCGAGGGCAAGACTATCCTCTACAGCCTCGCCAATGAGGATGTACGCCGTGTGATCGGTGTGCTGTACGCGATCTATTGCGCGCCCACAGCCTCGGCTGGTTGACCATCGCGGCAACGCCGCGCTACCACCCGGAAAGGTCGCTCAAATCGTGGGCCAGGAGGGGCAATGCTGAATAGCCTGGGTCGCGATCCGAAAAGCGCCGTCGATACGGCTGCCGCCCTTCATCGTGCCCGTATTTTCAAGATTGTCGGCACGCTGGCGAGCATCGCTTTGTTCATCATTTCCATCGTGGTGCTCTATTATGTGATCGGCGAATTGGACCGAGCGCAGGTCAAGGCCGCCTTCGCCCGCGCGAGCGGTGAGCAAATCATGCTGGCGCTGTTTTTCACGGCAATCAGCTACTTAATGCTCACCGGGTATGATTGGGTCGCGTTGAGGGAAGTCACGGTTCAGAAGATTTCCTACCGCATCGCAGCTCTTGCCTCTTTTACGAGCTATGCTGTGAGTTTCACGCTCGGCTTTCCGCTGCTCACCGCCGCAACAGTGCGCTATTGGATCTATTCTTCAGTGGGGCTCGGTGCGAGCGCGATAGCGAGCCTCACGCTTATCGCGGGCATCACCTTCTGGCTTGGCATGGGTATCGTGTTCGGCGTTGTGATGATGACGCAGCCGCAGGACGCTGCCACCTTCACGCGATTGCCCCTGATGATGAACCTCTTGATCGGGCTCTCAGTCTTCTCCGGCATCGCGTTCTATCTCTTTCTGGTTCGCAACAATCGCCGTCGCTTCGTTATTCGAGGTTGGCGGTTGAGGCTTCCGAGCTTGCCCGTGACCGTCAAGCAAATGGCGCTCGGCGCAGCCGATGTTTCGGCGGGTGCGGCCGTGCTCTGGGTGCTCCTGCCGCCTGATGCGCAGGTGCCGTTTGCCACCATGCTCGCAGCTTACGTTTTTGCAGTTGTGCTCGGCATTGCAAGCCATGCACCTGGAGGTATCGGGGTGTTCGAGGCGACGATGCTCTTGGCTTTGCCGGGTGTGCCGCGGGGTGAATTGCTCGGTGCGCTGCTGGTCTATCGCCTCGTTTATTATCTCGTCCCGTTTGTGCTCGCGCTCATTCTGCTTGGCACGCGAGAGATCATGATGCGCGCCGGCGTGCTGCAACGCCAGTTGGCGAATGTTCCACCGCCCGCCAACGACGACTAGGCGCACCATGGCCGCTCGCCTCGCAGCCTTACGCGTATTCGTTGTGCTCATCGCAGCGATCCTGTTTTCTGTCGCGATCTCGAATGCTGCAGGGAAGGTGTTGATCGGCCTAGCCGTGGTCAATCTGGCTGTTGTGATCGCGTCGGTCTGGCCGAAAGGCCGGGCCCAAAGCACTGCGCCGCTTCGGATTGCGGGACATGAAACATCGCCAGAGTTTCGGCAGGCCCTGGACGCCTTGCCGTCACCAACCATACTGATCGATCGTCGCGCCATCGTCATGCACACAAACCCGGCCGGTGCTGCGGCTTTTCCCGGTCTAAGGGCAGGATTTCCGCTCTCGGCCGCCATGCGTGATCCCGAATTGCTGTCGACGCTTGAACGTGTCCTCCGAGGTGAACGCGAAGCGATGATCGAGCTGATCGAGCGTGTGCCGCTCGAGC
>JBOFZC010000111.1:0-9911 GCA_051654985.1 Rhabdaerophilum sp. | reverse complement strand
GAGGCGAGCGGTTCCCTCAATATTGAGGGTGAATTCAAACGATTGCAGTTGCGCTCGCAGAACGCGATCGCAAAGCCTCTGAAGCCGGGCAGCGCCCCGATTTCCTTCGAGGACGTCGCGTTGGAAGCGAGCATCGCGCGAGATTTTTCGTCGCTCGTCATTGAGCGGGTGCATGTGCGTGACCAGGGTGGCGAAGCCCAGGCGAGCGTGCGTTTCTCTCGCCTCAACGATGGGCTCTTGGAGACAGCTGTTTCCGGGCGCGACCTCGATCTTCTGAAAGCTGTCCGGCTCTGGCCGGTCTTCGTCAACCCGCCCTTGCGCGACTGGGTCGTCGAGCGGGCAAAAACGGGCAGAGTGCTTGCGATCGATGTCCGCACGAGCCTTGCCGGACAAGTTCTGCGCGATGCCTGGGCGGAGAAGCCGGTGCCGGCGGAGTCCATTGCAGCCTCCTATCGCTTTGAAGGCGTGACGCTGGCTGCGATCGACAATGCACCGGAAATTCGGGATGCCCGGCTTACCGGTCAATCCACGGGTAAGCAGACCACCATGCGGCTTGAAGCGGGTGTGATGCAGGCTCTGGACGGCAAGCCGGTGTCGCTGGCAGGAGCAAGTTTTTCCGTAGCCGATACGCATCGCCGTCCGTCGACACTCGATATGCGCATTCCGGTTTCGGGGCGGCTGGATGCCGTGCTCGCTGTTCTTTCGCAGCCTGGGTTCAAGCTTGCCATGGGTATCCCGCCCGAAATTGCGCGCGGGGAAGGGCAGGTCGAGGGTGAGATCCTTGCCAATCTGCGTCTTGTCCTCGTTCCCGGGCCGAGTGACCTCAAAGTGGAAGCCAAAGCGGATATCCGCAACGTTGTCATTCCAGCCATCGTTCCGAACGAGCGATTGGAGGCTGGACAGTTTCAGCTGAATTTTCGCGCCAATGCTCTTCAGCTCAAGGGCGATGCGCGGCTCAACGGCCTGCCGGCACAAATTGAGTGGCGCTCAGACGGCGACAAGCCATCTGTAGCGACCATCCGCGCAACGCTCGATGAAGCGCAGCGGCAAAGGCGTGGAATTGACTTGAGGCCGATGGTCGCGGGCCCCGTGATCGCGACGGTTTCCGTGACTCTCGAGAAAAACAGCCCGCCCGATATTGACGTCAACGTGGACCTCACGCCGGCTCGGGTCGAGGGTTTGCCGCCGGGTTTTTCAAAGCGTGCAGGACAAGCGTCCAAGGCGAGCTTCGGTTATGAACAGAAAGGAGAGCGCGTCCTGCTCGATGATTTCTCGCTGGATCTCGGGCCGGTTGCGCTGCGTGGCAAGCTCGAACTGGGCAAGGACGGCGGCCTGCTGAAGGCGGATTTCGAGCAATTTCGCCTCTCTCCCGGTGACAACGCCCGGGCATCGTTTGAAAAACAGCGCAACACGACGCGCATCAATGTGCGCGGGAATTCCTTTGATCTTCGGCCGTTCTTGCGAGGCGTTCAATCCGGCAAGATTGACGATGCCAAAGCGCCGGATATCGACCTCGATGTCCAAACCACGGTCCTTGTTGGTTTTAGCGGCGAGCTAATCTCTGGTGGCGAAATTCAGGCGCAGCGCCGCAATGGCGCCTTGGCCAGACTGGCGGTGAAAGGTCAGTTCGGCCCCGCACCTTTGCTAGTGGAAACGGCTGAAGGACAAACACGCGACTCACTGCTGCTGCGCATCTCCAGCAATGATGGCGGCGCGTTGCTGCGCTTTCTCGATATCTATTCGAAAGCCTTTGGCGGCCGGTTCTCTGCCGATATTCGCACCGGCCGGGACGGCCAGAGCGGGCTCATTCAAATGCGCGATTTCACGGTGCGCGGCGAGCCGTTGCTTCAGCGCTATGCTGGGGGCTCCAGTGGCTCATCTGCGCCGTCACAGATGCAGCTCCAGCAATCGATTGGCCGTGAAGCCGTTCCGTTCACAAAAATGCGGGCTGATTTCTCGCGCCGTCCCGGCCGGTTTGATATCCGCGAAGCCGTAATGTGGGGTCCGCAGGTTGGCGGCACGCTCGAAGGCTTGCTCGATTACGGCCAAGACCGCGTGGACCTGAAGGGTGCGCTGGTGCCGGCCTATGCGCTCAACAACCTTTTCGCGCAGGTGCCGATTCTCGGCCCGATTTTTGGCGGCTCGCAATATGAGGGGTTGTTCGCGCTGCCCTTCGTCATCCAAGGGCGCGCCAGCGCACCGGTTCTGCGTACCAACGCCCTGAGCGTGATCGCGCCAGGGTTCTTGCGCAAGCTGTTCGAGGTCCAGCGTGAGGGCGATGCGGGGCGGTGAAGCTCAGACCAACTTCAGCAGCACGTGCTTCTTCTTGCCCATTGAGAGCTTCGCGACACCGTCGGCATTGAAATCCGAGCGCCCAAGCCCAGCACGCGGATCGGTCACTGCCACGTCATTCACCTTCAGCCCTCCGCCATCGATTTGACGACGGGCTTCGCCAGTGCCGGATACGAGCCCGGCCTTCACAAAAGCTGAGAGAACACCAATGCCGGCATCAAGCTCGGTCGCGGCGATCTCAACCGTGGGAAGCGAAACTGCGGCTTCGCCAAGCTCAAAAGCGCGGCGCGCCGTATCTGCCGCCGCATCGGCCGCGGCGCGGCCTCGGATCAGGGCGGTGGCTTCGGTCGCAAGCACTTTCTTGGCCTCGTTGATTTCAGCGCCGCCCAGCGCCGAGAGACGCGCGATCTCATCCATCGGCAAAAACGTGAAGAGCTTCAGAAAGCGAGAGACATCCGCATCCTCAGTGTTGCGCCAGTATTGCCAGTACTCGTAGTTTGAGAGCTGGTTTTCATTGAGCCACACCGCGCCCGAGGCCGTCTTGCCCATCTTGGCGCCAGAGGCCGTGGTGAGCAGAGGGCAGGTCAGCGCATAGAGCTGATGCGTACCCATGCGGCGACCGAGATCCATGCCCGAGACGATATTGCCCCACTGATCCGAGCCGCCCATCTGCAAGTTGCAGCCATAGCGGCGCGCCAGCTCGACGTAATCATAGGATTGGAGCAGCATGTAATTGAATTCAATAAAAGAAAGCTCGCTCTCACGTTCGAGCCGCATTTTCACCGAATCCATCGAGAGCATGCGATTGACCGAGAAATGTCGACCGACATCACGCAGGAACTCGATGTAATTCAGGGGGGCCAGCCATTCGGCATTGTCCACCATCCGGGCGTCTTTAGCCCCATTCCCGAATGTGATCAGGTTTGAGAAGACCTGCTGGATTCCGGCTTTATTGGCCTCAATATCCTCGATCGAGAGAATGCGGCGGGTCTCATCCTTGCCGGAGGGGTCACCCACCCGAGTCGTGCCGCCACCCATCAGCGCGATCGGTTTGTTGCCCGATCGCTGCAGCCAGGCGAGCATCATGATCGAGATCAGGCTGCCGATATGCAGGCTCGGAGCCGTGCAATCATAGCCAACATACGAGACGACTTCGCCCTTGGCTGCGAGCGCATCAAGCCCCGAAAAATCCGAGCATTGATGCACATAGCCACGCTCGATGAGTGTAACAAGAAAATCGGATTTCGGCTTGAAATCGGTCATGGTCGTTGGTCCGAGAGGTGACTAGGCGCGCGGCGTTCCCAAGCGCAGGTCGAGATACTCGCCCACCTTGCCCACGAGCTGATCGACGCGGTTTTCAAAGAAGTGGTTTGCACCCTCAATCACGACGTGATCGAGCTTCACGCCCTTCTGCACTTTTACCTTGTCGATGACGCTGACAACTTCACCGGCCGGGGCCACACGATCCTGATCCCCATGCACGAACAGGCCTGAAGCCGGGCAGGGTGCGAGGAACGAGAAATCATAGCGATTGGCCATGGCCGCGATGGAAATGAAACCCTCAATTTCCGGGCGACGCATCAGAAGCTGCATCCCGATCCAGGCTCCGAAGGACACGCCGGCGACCCAGCAATTGCGCGCCTCGGGGTTGAGTGCCTGCATCCAATCGAGCGCCGAAGCCGCATCCGAGAGTTCGCCGGTGCCGTGATCGAACGCGCCTTCCGAGCGCCCCACGCCACGGAAATTGAAGCGCAAGACCGAAAATCCACGCTGATGGAACGTGTAAAACAGATTATAGACGATCTGGTTGTTCATCGTCCCGCCGAATTGCGGGTGCGGATGCAAAATGATCGCGATCGGTGCGCCTTTTTTCTTGGCAGGCTGGTAGCGGCCTTCAAGGCGGCCCTCGGGCCCGTTGAAAATGACTTCAGGCATCGGGATTTCCTGCTTGAGCCGCCGTATCGGCTGCACTTCCGCCGTATGGGCAGAAAGCAGGCGCGCACTTGACGGGAAGGGCTTGCGCTCCACTTTAGAATTATTCTAAATACTTTCGGTTGATCCGAAAGTCCGGAGTGGATCGCTGCTAGCATAGTCGCTGGCGAAAAGGGAAGCTTTTTCGTGCCCTCTATGGGTGCGGCTGGGGATAGAATGGCCGAGGGACGCGCCTATCTCGACTGGAACGCCACAGCGCCGCTGCACCCTGCGGCGCGTGAGGCGGTTCTGCGGGCGCTCGATCTCGTTGGTAACCCGTCCTCCATCCATGCCGAGGGGCGCACGGCGCGCGCCCTTGTCGAGCAGGCACGGGCGGATGTCGCGGCGCTTGTGGGCGGCGAGGCGGAGAATGTGGTGTTCACGTCAGGAGCGACTGAGGCCATCAATTCTGTGCTCAAGCAAGGGCTCACTGGCTGCTGCGGGCGCAATCTTGCGGTGGGATCGCGGATTGTGATCGGCGCGACGGAGCATGCCGCGGTTTTCGCGGCGGCGCGCGCGCATACGGAAATCGCACCGGTTGATGCCGATGGCCTGATCGATCTCGAGGCTTTGAAGGGCATACTCGCTTCTGGCCCGCCTGCTCTCGTGACGGTCCAGCTCGCGAACAACGAGACGGGAACGCTTCAGTCGATCCGCGCCATTGCCGACCTCGTTCATGAAGTGGGCGGGGCGCTGGTGGTGGATGCCGTTCAGGGACCAGGGCGGGTTGCCCCCAGTATCGCGGCTCTCGACGCCGATGCGCTGGTTCTGAGCGCGCATAAATTCGGCGGCCCCAAGGGCGTCGGTGCGATTGTTTTTTGCGATGCCCGGACGCGGCTCGCTTCGGCCGCCATCCTTGGTGGCGGGCAGGAGCGTGGACAGCGCGGCGGCACAGAGAATGTGCCGGGCATTAGCGGGATGGGTGCTGCGGCGCGCGCGGTGATGGCGGAATCCGCGCCTCATACACTGAATCAACTTCGCGATGGTTTCGAGAATCGTCTCAAGCGGATCGCGCCGAATGTTCGAATTGTGGGCGAGGGCGCTCCGCGCCTCGTCAACACCTCGCTTTTTGCGATCCCCGGCATCAGCGCCGAGAAGGCGCTGATCGCGTTTGATCTTGCGGGCGTTGCGGTGTCATCCGGCTCGGCCTGTTCGTCGGGCAAGGTGAAGGCAAGCCATGTCTTGAAAGCGATGCAGCAGCCGGATTGGGTTGTGGAAGGCCCGATCCGCGTTTCCACCGGTCCAACCACCACCGAGGCCGAGCTTGAAAAAGCTTTGGGCGTTGTCGAGCGCCTTATAGCCAAACGTCCCGCCAACCCTATTTCTGCGGAAAAATCCGCGACAAATTCGAGCGCTGCCTGATCGGAAGCGCAGCAACCCGCGTATCGAGTTTCAACCCTCGGTCTTTGACACCGATGAGGAGGATCCAATGCCTGCAGTGAAAGAGACGGTGGAAACCGTCCGTCAGATCGACGTTGACCAGTATAAGTATGGTTTTGTCACCAACATCGAATCGGAACTCGCTCCGAAGGGACTGAACGAGGATATCGTTCGCTACATCTCGGCGAAGAAGAATGAGCCGGAATGGCTGTTGGAATGGCGCCTTGATGCCTATCGCCGCTGGCTCACCATGCAGGAGCCGACATGGTCGCGGGTGAATTACCCGGCGATTGATTTTCAGGATCTGCATTATTACGCGGCACCGAAGAAAACGCCGGGCCCGAAAAGCCTTGACGAGGTCGACCCGGAACTCCTGCGCACCTATGAAAAGCTGGGTATCCCGCTGCGGGAGCGCGAGGTTCTCGCTGGTGTCGAGGGCGCGCGTGTCGCGGTCGATGCGGTGTTCGACTCGGTTTCCGTGGTCACGACCTTCAAGGAAGAACTGGCGAAGTCGGGCGTGATTTTCTGCGCGATCTCTGAAGCCGTGCACACACACCCGGAACTCGTGAAGCAATATCTCGGCACGGTTGTGCCGACGACCGACAATTTTTACGCTACGCTGAATTCAGCTGTGTTTTCCGATGGTTCGTTTGTTTATATCCCGCCGGGTGTGAAATGCCCGATGGAGCTTTCGACCTATTTCCGCATCAACGAGCAGAAGACCGGACAGTTCGAGCGCACGCTAATCATCGCCGACAAGGGCTCTTACGTGAGCTACCTTGAGGGCTGCACCGCGCCGAAGCGCGATGAGGCCCAGCTTCACGCGGCCGTGGTGGAATTGATCACACTCGATGATGCCGAGATCAAGTATTCCACCGTCCAGAACTGGTATCCCGGTGACAAGGACGGCAAGGGCGGCATCTACAATTTCGTGACCAAGCGCGGCGATTGCCGTGGCGCGCGCTCGAAAATCTCGTGGACGCAGGTGGAAACCGGCTCTGCCATCACCTGGAAATATCCGAGCTGCATTTTGCGCGGCGAGGGCTCCTCGGGCGAGTTCTACTCGATCGCGATCTCCAACGGCATGCAGCAAGTCGATAGCGGCACCAAGATGATCCATCTGGGCAAGAACACGACCTCAAAAATCCTTGCCAAGGGCATCGCGGCGGGCCGCTCCGACAACACCTATCGCGGGCAGGTTTCGGCGCACAGGAAGGCCACGGGGGCGCGCAATTTCACCAATTGCGACTCTCTGCTCATCGGCCAGCAATGCGGCGCGCACACCATCCCCTATATCGAGAGCAAGAATTCCTCGGCCATCTTCGAGCATGAGGCGACCACCTCGAAAATCGCCGATGACCAGCTCTTCTACTGCCTGCAACGCGGGCTGAACGAGGAAGAGGCGGTGGCGCTCATCGTCAACGGCTTCGTGAAAGAAGTGCTCCAGCAACTGCCGATGGAATTCGCGGTCGAAGCGCAGAAGCTCATCGCCGTGAGCCTTGAGGGCTCGGTCGGCTGATTATCCACTTCGCGTGGCTCCAGGCTGCGTCCCGCAATTTTTCGATGGAACATCACAATGCTTGAAATCAAAAACCTCCACGTCGAAATCGACGGCAAGAAAATCCTCAACGGCCTCAACCTCACGGTGAAGCGCGGGGAAGTCGCGGCGATTATGGGCCCGAACGGTTCGGGTAAATCGACCCTCTCCTATGTCGTTGCCGGCAAGGAAGATTATGAGGTCACCGAGGGCGAAATCCTGCTCGATGGTGTGAACATCCTCGACATGGAGCCGCATGAGCGTGCCCATGCCGGGCTGTTTCTCGCCTTCCAGTATCCGCTCGAAATTCCGGGCGTTGCGACCATGACGTTCCTGAAGGCCGCGCTCAACGCGCAGGCCAAGGCGCGCGGCGAGGAGGAGCTTTCCCCCGGTGCCTTCATGAAGCTGGTGCGCGATGCAGCAGGCAAGCTCGGCATCAACATGGATATGCTGAAGCGCCCGCTCAATGTCGGCTTTTCCGGCGGCGAGAAAAAGCGCATGGAAATCTTGCAGATGGCGTTGCTCGCCCCGAAAATGGCGATCCTCGATGAAACCGATTCCGGCCTCGATATCGATGCCCTGCGTATCGTCGCCGAGGGCGTGAACGCCCAACGCGACCCGCAGCACGGGTTCCTCGTGATCACGCATTATCAGCGTCTGCTGGACCATATCCGCCCCGACACGGTGCATGTCATGGCGGCGGGGCGGATCGTGAAATCCGGTGGGCCGGAAATCGCGCTCGAACTCGAAGAGCGGGGCTATGCCGAATATCTCGGCGCGGCGGCGTGAGGCGGATATGGGAACCCCAGTCGTGATGTTACGCACCCCGGCCGAAACGGCGCTGAGCGAGCGTTTCGCTGCTGAAAAATCCACGCTCCCGGGAGCGTCCGAGGCGCGCGCGGAAGCTTTCGCTCGCTTCGCGGAGATGGGCCTGCCGTCAAAGCGCGTCGAGAGCTATCACTACACTGATCTTCGCAATCTGATGCGCTCGGCGGCGCCTGCCGCGAATGACGCTGTTGCCGGCGCGACAATGAAGCTTGATGGGTTCACCCGCCTCGGCTTCACCAATGGCCGCTGGCAGGGTGGTGAGACCGCACTCGGCGTTAGCGTGAAGCCGCTCGCCGATGCCTATCGCGACGGCGCTATCCCCAGCCTCGGCATGGGGGAAGCGAGCGATATCGTGGTGGATCTCAACACCGCTCTCGCGCGCGATGGCGTCGCGATTGTTGTTGCGGCAGGTGCTGAAGCGAAACTGCATCTCGCGTTTTCAGAAGTCGTTTCGGCTGCCGCAAGCATCATGCCGCGCGTGATTGTTTCGGTAGGCGAAGGCGCGAGCCTTGTTTTGGCGCAGAGCCATGAAGGCCCGGATGGCATCGCTTATCAGGTGAATGAGGTGGTCGAATTCCGCCTCGCGAAGGACACGAAGGTCGAGCATATCCGCCTCAACCGCTCTGGCGACAAGGCGATGGTGCTCTCCAATGTTGCGGCGACGATTGCCGAGAATGCCGACTTTGCCACGACGCAACTCGCTCTTGGCGGTGAGATCTGCCGGCATCAGGTCTTTGTGACCTATCAGTGCGAGAACGCCAAGGCGGCGATCCGTGGCGCAACCATGCTCAAGGGCGAGCAGCACCATGATTCAACGCTCGTGGTGGATCATGCCGTGCCGCATGGCGAAAGCCGCGAGCTGTTCCGCACCGTGGTCGATGGCTCGGCGCAGGGTGTGTTCCAAGGCAAGATCATCGTGCGTCCGCATGCGCAGAAGACCGATGGGCAGATGGCGTCCAATGCGCTGCTGCTCTCGGATGACGCTGGAATGAGCAACAAGCCTGAGCTCGAAATCTTCGCCGATGACGTGCTCTGCGCTCATGGCGCGACCTGCGGAGCGCTCGACGAGAACCAGCTCTTCTACCTCATGGCCCGCGGCCTTCCGAAAAAGGAAGCCGAGGCGTTACTTGTAGAAGCTTTCGTGGCCGAAGTGCTCGATACGGTGAGCGATGACGGCCTGCGCGAGATGCTCGCTGGGCTCGTGAGCGAGTGGATGCAGGCGAGGGCGGCTTGACCCTCGACCTTGCCCAGATACGCGCGGATTTCCCCGCGCTTACGCTTGAGCCTTATGGCAAGCCGCTGGTTTATCTCGACAATGCCGCCTCGGCCCAGAAACCGAGGCAGGTGCTGGAGCGTATGACGCGTGCTTACGAGAGCGAATATGCCAATGTCCACCGGGGCTTGCATTATCTCGCCAATGCCGCGACCGAGGCTTACGAGGGTGCGCGCGAGAAGGTGAGGGCGTTCATCAATGCGCCTTCCGTCGATGAGATCATCTTCACGAAAAACGCGACCGAGAGCCTCAATCTTGTGGCCTCTTCGCTTGGGCGGCATCTCGATATCCGCGAGGGTGATGAGATCATCCTCTCGATCATGGAGCACCATTCCAACATTGTGCCCTGGCATTTCTGGCGCGAGCGTCGCGGCGCCGTCATCCAATGGGCGCCGGTGGATGAGGATGGGAATTTCCTGCTCGCCGAGTTCGAAAAGCTGATCACCAAGCGCACGAAAGTGATCGCGATTACGCAAATGTCCAATGCGCTCGGCACCATCGTCCCCATCAAGGAAGTGGTGCGAATCGCGAAGGCGCATGGCATCCCCGTGGTGGTGGATGGCTCACAGGGCGCCGTGCATCTCGATGTTGATGTGCAGGATCTGGGCTGCGATTTCTACGTCTTCACCG
>JBOFZC010000110.1:0-10651 GCA_051654985.1 Rhabdaerophilum sp. | reverse complement strand
CGGGCGCTTGGCGAAAGCTGCCGCTCGCCTTTCATCGCATGTCCATACTGCGCAGCAGCACCGAAAGCGTCGTCGCAGTTCTCTATATCGGCGCGTTGAGCGTGATCGCGCTTGCCGACATCACAGCAATCATGATGCTAACACCGCTGATCTTGACCGCGATTTCGGTGTTTTTTCTGGGTGAGAAAGTCGGTTGGCGACGCTGGAGCGCCGTCATCGTCGGGTTTATTGGCATCTTGCTGGTTGTCCGCCCCGGCGGGCAGACAGCCCCGATTTGGGCGATTGCCATGGCCTTCGGTTCAGCAATTCTAATTGCGGTTCGCGATGTGATGACGCGGCGGATGCCGGTGAATATCCCCAGCCTGATGCTCACGCTAACGACGACGCTTGCAACCATGCTCGCCGGGGTCGCACTGCTCGCATCAGGGCAGAGCTGGCATGTGATCAGCATGCCTGTTCTGGTGACACTCGGCGCGGCGGCGGTGATGGTTCTGATCGGCAATTATGCGATCATCGAGGCGTTCAGAGACGCTGATCTCTCCGTTGTTTCGCCGTTCCGCTATAGCGTCATCCTCTGGGCGGTGATTCTTGGTTTCGCAGCGTTTGGTGAAGTACCGACATTGCTCTCGTTCATCGGGCTCGCGCTGGTCATTGCGAGTGGCCTTTACACTGTGCACCGCGAGCGGATCCGGCGGCGCACAGAAGCCTTGGAAAAGTCTGTTTAGAGCTCATCGCAGCCGCATTTTGCGTGCTTGCGTCGTCGTTCTCGCTCGGTTAGCACAAGGGTTAACCATTCGACATGTGCAGGGAGTGCATGCCGAATCTGCAGGCAGCAGACAGTTGTGCGCAACCTGTCCATCTGTCATGCGGGAACTCAGTCATTTTCCTGGAGGGAATGTGGCTGAAATGCGTTTGACGATTTGGAATCAAAGCGTCAGAGGTAGGAGCGGTGCGGTGACGCTCGCTCATTGAAGATGGGAGTGGCGGCGCTTTCCTGCAGCCAAAAAACGAAGATGCCGTGGCACATCAGAATGCCACGGACGGGTCCGAAGGGAGAAGGACGTGCCAAATCTTCTGAAAATCCGTGCGAGCTTTGCTGCGCGCGCCAGGCTTCTCGAGCCCGGTGTTGCATCTGTTGGCGCGGTCGGCGCATGCACTTCGACTAAAGAACAATTGCCTGAATTTGCGCCAGCCGTTCCCAAAGGACTGTGCTGGCTCGCCGCTTTCGTGCGGCAATAAGGCCATCTATCTCGATTTTTCCAGCTCTTGCTTGTGGGAGTCAAAGCTTTGAGCCTCAGTTCGTTTTCGGCAATGGCCGACAGTTTCGGGATGTCACCCGAGATTTTTGGAGCAGTGGTGGGGATATCATTCCTCTTACTGCTGCTTCTGATCGTCTATCAATTCTGCGGGCAGTTGCTGCCCGTGGCACGCGTGATTGATGGATTCAGTGGTGTTCTCGGCACCATCGCCAACTGGCTTGTTCTGCTGGCGTGCCTGATCAGCGCCGGGAATGCGACCCTGCGCTATGCCCTCAGCATCGGTTCCAACGCCTGGCTCGAAATCCAGTGGTACATGTTCGGGGGGATGGTGCTTTTGGGCGCGTCTTACACGCTCAAGGTCAACGAGCATGTGCGGGTGGATCTGTTCTACGGAGCCGTGACCGACAAAACCCGGCATTGGATCGATCTGCTCGGTGGCATCTTCTTCCTGATGCCCATGTGCTTCTTGTTGATCTATTTCACGTGGCCATGGTTCGTTCAATCTTGGATTGTCAACGAATCCTCTTCGAATGCTGGCGGTCTCATCCGTTGGCCCGTCAAGTTGCTCTTGCCGGTCGGCTTCGCGTTTCTTGCGTTGCAAGGCTTCGCCGAATGCGTGAAGCGCGCCGCAGCCATCAAGGGCCTGCACCAGCATGAATATGCTTATGAGAAGCCGCTGCAATGATTGATGTCATCAAGTCCAATCTCGGCCCGCTGATGTTCGGCGGCCTCGTCATGTTCCTGCTGATCGGGTATCCGGCTGCGTTCTCGCTGGCGGCTGTCGGCTTGTTTTTTGGGTTGATCGCTGTGGAAATGGGCGTGATCGCGCCTGCCTTCCTGGGCAACCTGACTTACCAGCTCTTTTCGATCATCTCGAACGATCTTCTGCTTTCGATCCCGTTTTTCACCTTCATGGGTGCGATTCTGGAACGGTGCGGCCTTGCCGAAGATCTGCTCGACTCCATCGGGCAGCTGTTCGGACCGATCCGTGGTGGTCTGTCCTATGCCGTGATTTTGGTGGGTGCCATTCTCGGCGCCATCACAGGCACGGTCGCGGCCTCGGTGATCGCGATGGCGGTGATCTCGCTGCCTGTGATGATGCGCTACGGCTACAACATGCAGCACGCCACCGGTGTGATTGCAGCTTCAGGCACGATCACGCAGCTCATTCCGCCGTCTCTCGTGCTTGTCGTTCTCGCGGACGTCATGGGCAAGTCGGTCGGTGATATGTATGCGGGTGCGATCGGCCCCAGCATCGTGCAGCTCAGCCTGTTCGCGCTTTGGGTGTTTATCCTCAGCATCGTGCGGCCGCATCATGTGCCTGCCCTGCCGCCCGAGGCTCGGACCTTGCGCGGCAAGGCGCTGTTCATCAAGGCGATCCGTGGCATTGTCCCGTCAGCGGTCCTCATCTTCCTCGTTCTCGGCACCATCTTCATGGGTCTGGCGACGCCGACGGAAGCGGGCGCTATGGGCGCGGTGGGTTCGCTGTTTCTCGCAGCCATGTATCGCACTCTGACCTGGAAGCTTTGCTATCAGGGCATGTCTTCCACCATGCGGATCACCGCAATGGTGGTGTTCATCCTGATGGGCGCGCGCGTGTTCAGCCTGGTGTTCCAGGGTGTTGGCGGCGGCCTCTGGATCGAGCACATGCTGACAGGCCTTCCGGGTGGCCAGACCGGCTTCCTGGCCTTCACGATGATCTTCGTCTTCCTGATCGCGTTCTTCCTCGACTTCTTCGAGATCGCGTTCATCGTGATCCCGCTGCTGACGCCAGCTGCGGAAAAGCTCGGAATTGACCTGATTTGGTTTGGCCTTCTGCTTTGCGCCAACATCCAGACGAGCTTCATGCATCCGCCTTTCGGCTTTGCGCTCTTTTATCTGCGCGGGGTCGCGCCGAAAGAAGTCGCGAGCCGCGATATCTATCTTGGCTCAATTCCCTGGATCGGACTTCAGCTTATCCTCGTGGCGCTCATGATCGCCTTCCCGGGCATCGTGACCTACTGGCTGAGCAAACCGAAACCAGTTTCGACGGAACAGGTTGAGCAACAGCTCAGAAACCTGAGCATCCCGAGTTTTGGCGGCGGTGCTCCAGGTCTCGGCGGCAGCGGTGGCGGCATCCCAGGCCTTGGTGGACCGGGTGGTGGCGGGATCGTGATCCCGGGCATTCCCCAGCCTCCGCGTCAACCCTGAGCGAAGTCTAACCCGACAAATCAAAAGCCCGGCTTCGGTCGGGCTTTTTTTTGTTGAAGGACGTTCTTGAAGCTGGTGTCTGGTCAACACACCGGGATATCAGAATTCAGCACATCCTCACGCTTTCCGAGCTTGGCATGAACAAGCGTTCGCAAAGAGATCGGACAAACCATGCCTCCGCTCGGGGTGATGGGCACTGATCCGCCGAATGCTGAAAGGTGCCTGCACTGACATGTGATTTTCTCCGGTTTGCCCCCTGGTCAAACAAAAAAACGGCGGCCCGAAGGCCGCCGTTTCTGTCTGATATCGGATTAAATCGAACGCTCAGCCACGCGTCACGGCATTGACCATGAACGCGTCGTAGGTGAGCTCGGCCACCTGCCACCAGAGATACTCGTCGTTCCGGAAGGCCATCATGTTGTCATGGATCTTCTTGAAGCGCGGGTTGGTCGCAGCGGTTTCGGCGTAGAGTTCGTTCGCAGCCTTGTAGCAAGCCGCCATCACGTCTTGCGGGAAGGGACGGAACTGCGTGCCAGCAGCAAACAGCGATTTCATCGCTGCCGGGTTGCGGGCATCATACTTCGCCATCATGTCGGTGTTGGCGAGCTGGGCCGCGGCTTCGAGAACGGCTTTGTAGCCCTTCGGCAGTGAATCCCACTTCGGCTTGTTGATGAAGAAGTGCAGCAGCGCGCCACCTTCCCACCAGCCCGGGAAATGATAGACCGGAGCCACCTTGTTGAAGCCGAGCTTCTGGTCGTCATAGGGACCAACCCACTCTGCCGCATCGATCGTGCCCTTTTCGAGCGCCGGGTAGATGTCGCCGCCGGCGATCTGCTGCGGAACCGCACCAAGCTTGGTGAGCACGCGGCCAGCAAAGCCACCGATACGCATTTTGAGGCCGTTGATGTCGGCAACCGATTTGATTTCCTTGCGGAACCAGCCGCCCATCTGAGTGCCGGTATTGCCGCCCATCAGCGCGTGGATGTTGTAGCCGCCATAAAACTCGTTGAGGAGTTCATTGCCGCCGCCATGCATGCACCAGGCATTCTGCTGGCGAGCGTTCAGGCCAAACGGAACGGCGGTGCCGAACGCGAAGGTCGGATCCTTACCGACATAATAATATGAAGCGGTATGAGCGACTTCGACCGTGCCATTGGTGATGGCATCCTGAGCCTGCAGGCCCGGGACGATTTCACCAGCCGCGAAGACCTGAAGCTGGAACTTGTTGTCCGTCATTTCGGCGACGGCCTTCGAGAACACCTCAGAGGCCCCGTAAATCGTGTCGAGCGACTTCGGGAAGCTCGAGGTCAAACGCCATTTCACTTCTGGCGAGGACTGGGCAATGGCAGGTTTGGCGATTGCGGTTGCCGCGAGGCCCGCACCCGCAGCAGTCAGAAACTGACGGCGCTTCATGGTTGTTTTCTCCCTTGATTTCGGTTGTGGTTTTAAAGACGGCACGCTGCCCAACCTTTAAATACACAGCGTGAGTTGTAGGCTAGCCCACGGTTTAAGCAACTATTTTCGTGTTCTCGCCGGGGCATCATCCATGCGGTTTTGGCGCACGGGGCATGAAATTGCCGCATACGAAAGTCTAACGCATTATTCGAACACGATGCGCGGAGCTGCCTTGATATGGCCTCCACCTTCGAGCCGCTCCCAGACCTGATCTGCGATTGCGCGATAGGCCGCGGCATGCGGGCCATCCGGCTCTGTGACGACAACCGGCAAGCCGCTATCCGAACGCTCGCGTATGTTCATGGCGAGCGGGATTTCACCCAAGAAAGGAACCCCCTGCCGCTCGGCCTCGGCGCGTGCACCGCCATGCCCAAAAATGTCATAGCGTTTGCCGGTATCGGGCGCGATGAAATAGCTCATATTCTCGATGATCCCGAGGATCGGCACCTCGACTTTTTTGAACATCGCGACACCACGCCGGGCATCGATGAGCGCGAGATCCTGCGGCGTCGAGACGATCACCGCACCAGCGAGCGGCACGTTCTGCGCCATGGTGAGCTGAGCATCTCCAGTACCCGGCGGCATATCCACGACAAGGATATCCAACTCGCCCCAGGCGACCTCGCGCAGCATCTGCTGGATGGCGGAAATCACCATCGGCCCGCGCCAGATCATCGCCGCTTCCTCATCCACGAGAAAGCCGATCGACATCACCTTGATGCCGTAATTCTCCATCGGGTTGAGCGTTCGTCCGCCGGCGAGCGTCGGCTTGCCATGAATGGCGAAGAGCTTCGGCATCGAGGGACCATAAATATCGGCATCGAGCACACCGACCTTCAGCCCCCGCGCCGCAAAACCGAGTGCGAGATTGCAAGCGGTGGTGGATTTGCCCACCCCGCCCTTTCCACTTGCGACCGCAATGATGTGCTTCACGCCCTGAACCGCGAGGCGCGCCGGATTCATCGGGCCCGATGCGAGCGGGCTTGCCTGCTTTGGAGGCCCCGGCTTCGCCGCAGCTTTCTCGGCGGTGAGCGTCACCAGAGCCGAAGCAATGCCCGGCACGGATTTCGCAGCGTCTTCTGCTGCTTTGCGCAGACCTTCCGACGCCTGCACCGCCTCTGGCGCGACTGAAATCGAGAAATACGCCTTGCCCTGATGCACGATGACATCGGAGAGCGCGCCACTCGCCGCGAGATTGCCGCCAGAGGGCATGGGCACGTTTGAGAGGGCGGCGAGGATGGCGGCTTTGTCAGACATGAAACACTCGATTGAAGTGCAGTGCAGCCGCACCGACACGGTTCATCCGGTTATGGGTCTTGCCAGCTTATCGTCAATGCGTATGGGCTCGAAACACGCTGCTTTTAAAACGGGCAAACTGCTCCGGAATGATCGATTCGTGCTGCATCGTGAGGCCTCATTGCCAAGCCGGTTTTTCCGGGGCAGTCTCGTCTCAGGGACGGCTCGCCAATCCTATTCGGTGTGCCATAACCTCAAAAACAGGGAGAGTTGATCCATGACCACGAAACGCGTTTTTTTCGCCGCGATGTTGGCCGCAGCGGCCTTTGCACCGGGCTCGGCCTCGGCACAGGCGATCACCGAGATCAAGATTGGCACTGAGGGAGCCTATCCTCCCTACAACAACCTCAACGCCAAGAAAGAGCTGGAAGGCTTCGAGATCGACTACATGAACGATCTCTGCGCGAAGATGAAGGTGAAATGCACCTGGGTGGTGCAGGATTGGGATGGCATCATCCCCGCTCTGCTCTCGAAGAAATATGACGTTATCGTCGCTGGCATGAACGCAACGCCCGAGCGCCAGAAGCGCGTCGATTTCTCGGATGTCTACACCTCAACCCCGATCGCGATGGTTGGGGCGAAGTCGATCACCTCGACAGACATCTCGCCGGATGCCCTCAAGGGCAAAACGCTGGGCGCGCAGGGTTCAACCATTCACATGAACTACCTGGAAGGGCTCTACAAAGGTTCGACATTGCGCCCCTACCCCACACAGGAAGAAGCCAACCTCGATCTGCTCAATGGCCGCCTCGATTACATCGTGGCCGATCTCGAGGCGCTGGAAAGCTTCCTGAAGGACAAGGGCAAGGATTGCTGCAAGGTGATCGCAGAAGTGAAACGCGATCCCGTTTATCACGGCCCGGGCGTCGGCATGGCCATGCGCAAAGAAGACGGCGCGCTCAAAGCCATGATCAACAAGGCGATTGCTGAATCGAAAGCCGATGGCTCGCTCGATAAGCACGCGATGAAATGGCTCGGCAAGAAGGCCATCCAGTAAGCCTTCCTCATCGCTAGAGCGGTGGCTTCCAAGCCGCCGCTCCTGCCGACCTGCGCACACCGCGAAAGCCATTTCCAAACATGGAAAAAGTCCTGACCCTCCTGTCCTTCGGGGACCAAGGCTGGGGTGACGAGCTCTTGGAAGGCGCGCTGGTGACCATCTCGGTGGCCTTGGCCACCCTGCCTTTCGGCTTGACACTCGGACTGCTCATCGCGCTGGCGAGCCGTTCGAAATCGAAGTGGCTCAGCGGCTTTGCGACACTCTACACCACCGTGTTCCGCGGTGTTCCGGAACTTCTGACCCTCTACATCATCTATTTCGGTGGGCAGATCCTGATCCAGAAAGCATGGACGGGCCTCGGTTTTTCCGGTTCACTCTCGGTTTCACCGTTTCTGGCCGGCATGATCGCCCTCGGTCTGGTGCTTGCGGCTTTCTCGTCTGAAGTGTGGGTTGGAGCGCTCAATTCCATTCACAAGGGCCAGCGCGAAGGTGCCGCCGCCCTCGGCCTTACAAATACACAAGCGTTCCGGCTCGTCGTGTTCCCGCAGTTGCTGCGTGTTGCCCTGCCCGGCCTCGGCAACAATTGGATGGTGCTTCTGAAGGAAACCTCGCTGGTCTCAGTCATCACGTTGCATGACATCATGTTCATCGCGACACGCGCCAACGTGGTGACGAAAGAGCCCTTCATCTTTTTCTCGGCGGCCATCCTGCTTTATCTGTTTTTCTCGCTGCTCTCGGCCTGGGGCATTGGCCGCGCCGAGACGCATCTCAATCGGGGTTACACCCGATGAGGTGGTGCGAGTTCCCCGGTTTTTGGCTGAAATACGAAGTGCTCGAGCGCTATGGCTGCCGCATGGCGGATGGCCTTTCTGTCACACTGCAACTCGTTGCGATTTCTGTTGTACTCGGCTTTTTCCTTGGGATTGGGCTTGCGCTTTTGCGCTTGCGCGGCCCGAAGCCGGTGCAATGGGCGATTGCAGGCTACACCACGTTTTTTCGTGGCACGCCGCTCTTGTGTCAGCTCTTCCTGATCTATTACGGGCTGGGGACCATGCGGCTGTTCTGGCAGGATGTCGGGTTGTGGTGGTTTTTCCGCGATCCGCTTTATTGCTGCTTGCTCGCTTTTACGATCAACACGGCGGCGTATCAGGCAGAAATCCTGCGTGGCAGCCTGCAATCCCTGCCCAAGGGACAGGCCGAAGCGGCGCGCGCGCTGGGCATGCGTCCCATAGCAATTTTTCTCAAAGTCGAAATGCCGCAAGCCTTGATCATCGGGCTGCGCCCGCTCGGCAATGAACTGATCACGATGATCAAATCGAGTGCCATAGCCTCTCTGGTGACGCTCTTCGATCTGATGGGCGCGACACGCCTCGCTTTCGCGCGCAGTTTCGATCTCTCCATTTACCTCGTAGCCGCCCTGATCTATCTCGCCCTGGTCGAGATCATCCGGCGGATCTGGAACCAGATGGAAGCGCGCCTCACGCGCCATATGGTCCTGCGATAGCGCTTTCAAACAAACGGAGAAAAACAATGGCGAAGGTCGCATTCCTCGGGCTTGGTGTGATGGGATACCCCATGGCTGGCCATTTGAAGAACAAGGGCGGGCACGAGGTCACGGTTTATAACCGCACCTTCGCGAAAGCTGAGAAATGGGCCGCACAGCACGGCGGCAAAGCCGCAAAAACTCCAAAAGAAGCCGCTGCAGGCCAGGATTTCGTCTTCGCTTGCGTCGGCAATGATGAGGATTTGCGCGCCGTGACCATCGGTCCAGATGGCGCGTTTCATGGCATGCAACAGGGCTCTGTTTTCGTCGATCACACCACGGCTTCGGCGATTGTCGCACGTGAACTGCATGCCGAGGCCGCCAAGCGTGGCATTGCCTTCATTGATGCCCCCGTCTCCGGCGGACAGGCCGGGGCCGAAAACGGCGTTCTCACCGTGATGTGCGGCGGCGATGCCGAGCCTTACGCCAAGGCCGAGCCCGTGATCATGAGCTTCGCGAGGGCTTGCCGCTTGCTCGGCGCGCCGGGCGCTGGCCAGCTCACCAAGATGATGAACCAGATCTGCATTGCCGGGCTGGTGCAGGGGCTCTCTGAGGCGATCCATTTCGGCCAGCGTGCCGGCCTCGATATCGAGGCCGTGCTCGACGTGATCTCGAAGGGTGCGGCGGGCTCATGGCAGATGGAGAACCGCGGCAAAACCATGAATGCCGGCAAGTTCGATTTCGGTTTCGCTGTGGATTGGATGCGCAAGGATCTCGGAATCGTGCTGGATGAGGCGCGCGGGAATGGAGCAAACCTGCCGGTGACGGCGCTGGTCGATCAGTTCTATTCCGAAGTGCAGAGAATGGGCGGCCAGCGCTGGGATACGTCGAGCCTGATCGCGCGTTTGAACCGTTGAGCTCAGCACATCTTCTGCTGCGCCATTTGCGGCGTGCAGCGCCCGAGTGCCGAGGGCGGATTGACACCACGCCTGGGCGTGGGTTGCGCGAGCGGGGAATCCGGTCGAGCAACCGGCCCCGGGGATTGCGGTCGGTTGGGACGTGGCACCGGCATGAAACCAGGTGGCGTGGTTTGTGAGCCCGAACCAACTGCTTGCCCTGCCCCTTGCGGACGGCGTTCGGGTTGCAACGTCCGCCCGGGCGGCGGTGATGCTGGCCCAGCTCGATTGGTGGAAAGTGGCGCGCGATACCCCGGAGGCTGCGGCCGAAATTCCGGCTGCCGCGCTTCGAATTTCGGGCGCGTGCCCTCTGGCGGTTGGCGCGGTTGGGCAGGAAACATCCTCGAAGGCTCGACCGGAGCCCGCATCAACGGAGGCGCGGCGTTGGGGCTCGCCATTGCGGGCGCACGAACATTTGGCGCATTGACGACTGGAGAACGCGGCGGCGTGAGTTCGCGTGGACCAATGGGCCGAGGTTCGGCC
Organism: Rhabdaerophilum sp.; assembly: GCA_051654985.1. GTDB lineage: Bacteria > Pseudomonadota > Alphaproteobacteria > Rhizobiales > Beijerinckiaceae > Rhabdaerophilum. Next base: position 532 of record JBOFZC010000110.1, on the reverse strand, counting down.
TGGCGCGGCGGTTCAACCACGGGCGTATTCGGCGGAATGCCACCTGAACCGGGCGAGGCAATGATGCCGCCGGCGCGTGGCGGCAAGGGGAAGCGTGCATCGCCGGTGGGGTTGGACTGAGCCGGAATCTGCCGCAAGGGGATCGCACCCGTATTCTGCCGAGCAGCATTGGGCGGGGCGGGAGCGGTGATCGCCGGAAGTTCATTCTGCTGCGCGAAAGCCGGAAAAGGGCCGGCGAAAATCACCAGCACGAAACCGATCCATCTCATCCCCGATGTCGCGCGCATGGCTCAAGCTCCGATCGAGCCTCTTTCATGACTGATTCGAGCGGATTGACGCAGCGAATACAGATCAGCGCTGTGCTAGCGCCGAAATTCCTGGCTTCGCCGCCAGCAAATCATCGCAGGACCAGCGCTTGCCGCCATCGCCATGCTCATTGACATTGCCTTTGAGAATGCGGGCGATGGCGTTGAGCTTGCCCGTATCCCGAACGAGCAGGCGATAATTCTCGCCCTCTTTCTCAACCGTGAAG
>JBOFZC010000109.1:0-7203 GCA_051654985.1 Rhabdaerophilum sp. | reverse complement strand
GGCCCTGTCCTAGCTCCCGCTTTGGCCGGTGGAGATATCACCCGTCTTACGAGGCTCTCGACGCGGACCCGCAGCAATGCTTGGCCGCTCTGGGATGAGTTGAACGGTTCACTCATCGCACCGGCAATGATCTCGGGCGAATTCGAGCACTATTCTTTCGCCATCGAAGCGGCAGCGAGTGGACTCGGGGCCTGCGTGGCACCTTACCACCTCGTGGCGGATGATTTGGCGAGTGGTCGTCTCAGTGCGCCATTGGGTTTCAAGCCAACGGGCTACCGTTATATTTTGCGGGCGCGATATGGCAACCAACCCAAAATCGCTCAGTTTTGTGACTGGATACGAGGGGAAATCAGCGCGATGTCTTTATAGGCGCGAGTTCAGCTTGCACTTTCCGCGGCAGGGATGAGCGGACAAGTTGGTAGGACACAAGAATTCTGTGGCGAAGCTCGTCCTCGTCGCATCCCCACGGCATGTTGATCCATGAGCGATGGAAATAGGGGGCGCGAACGCCAACACCAGCCTCGATCAGCATCTGCGCGGTCTCAACGCTATCGGTTTTGAGCGAAACACCCGGCATGATCGCGCCGATACAGGCGAACATCTTGTTGCCGATCTTCCACGCATCATGCCCACCGCCCCAAGGGTCTGAGACCTCCGCGCCGGGAAGTTCGCGGCAAATTGCGTTGACAAGGTCTCTGCTCATTGATCGACTTTACGAACTGTGTCGGGGCGTTCCAAGCCGTTTTTACCGCAGTTTCACTTGCCGCCATGCCCCCCTTCTGCTATTGCGCCGCTCAATTCGCTGGGCCTGAAATCAGGCTCTGGCGGTTTTTTCGTTTTTCCCAATACGGAATGAGCGAGAACTCCGACAGCTTCGCGGCGAGGAAACCAGACATCCCGCCTGCCGGTGTTTCCACACTGGTCGCCCGCGAGGGCTTCATCGCGTTTCGCGATGGCTGGCAGATCGGGATGGAACGTAACGATATGACCAGTGCTCGCGCCGGAGGCCGCTCAAGCGGCAGGCGCCTTTTGGAGTCTCAATGTCCACCACACACATGAATCCGAGCAAGGAAGATTTTGCCAGCCTGCTCGCTGAAAGCTTTCTGAAAGCGGATACCGCTGAAGGCAGCGTCATCAATGGTCGCGTTGTCGCGATCGAGAAGGATGTCGCGGTCATCGATATCGGCCTGAAGACCGAAGGCCGCGTGGCCCTGAAGGAATTTGCCGGCCCGAACAAGGATTTCGTGCTGAAAATCGGCGATATGGTCGAGGTCTATCTCGAGCGCGTCGAGAATGCTCTGGGCGAAGCGGTGATCAGCCGTGACAAGGCTCGCCGTGAAGAGAGCTGGGTCCGCCTCGAGAAGGCGTTTGAAGCCAAGGAAAAGGTTTCGGGCTCGATCTTCAATCAGGTCAAGGGTGGCTACACAGTCGACCTCGATGGTGCCGTGGCGTTCCTGCCGCGCAGCCAGGTTGATATCCGCCCCATCCGCGACATCGGCCCGCTGATGGGCGTGCCGCAGCCGTTCGAAATCCTGAAAATGGATCGCCGCCGCGGCAATATCGTGGTGTCACGCCGCACCGTGCTTGAAGAAACGCGAGCCGGCCAGCGTCAGGAACTGGTGTCCAACCTTGAAGAAGGTCAGATCATCGACGGCGTTGTGAAGAACATCACCGATTACGGCGCGTTCGTGGATCTCGGCGGCATTGATGGCCTGCTGCACGTCACTGATATCGCCTGGCGCCGTGTCAACCATCCGTCGGAAGTCTTGACGGTGGGTCAGACGGTGAAGGTGAAGATCGTTAAGATCAACCAGGATACGCACCGCATTTCGCTCGGCATGAAGCAGCTCCAGGGCAACCCCTGGGAAGGCATCGAGGCGAAGTATCCGATCGAGGGCAAGTTCACCGGTCGCGTCACGAACATCACCGATTACGGTGCTTTCGTGGAACTCGAGCCGGGTATCGAAGGCCTCATCCACGTCTCCGAAATGAGCTGGACCAAGAAGAACGTCCATCCGGGCAAGCTTCTCTCCACCTCTCAGGAAGTGGAAGTGCAGGTTCTCGAGGTCGATCCTGTGAAGCGCCGCATCTCGCTTGGTCTCAAGCAGACGCTTGCGAACCCTTGGGATCATTTCGTCGACAAGCACCCGGTGGGTTCGGTTGTCGAAGGCGAAGTGAAGAACAAGACCGAGTTCGGTCTCTTCATCGGCCTCGACGGCGATGTGGATGGCATGGTCCATCTTTCCGATCTCGACTGGAACCGTCCGGGCGAGCAGGTCATCGAGGAATTCAAGAAGGGCGACATGGTCAAGGCCGTGGTGCTCGATGTGGATACCGAGAAGGAGCGCATTTCGCTTGGCATCAAGCAGGTCGGCTCTGATCCGTTCGCCGGTGCTGCCGAAACCATCCGCAAGGGTGCTGTCGTCACCTGCGAAGTCATTGAAGTGAAGGATGGCGGCGTTGAAGTGAAGGTGATCGGTTCGGATCTGACCACCTTCGTCAAGCGCTCGGAGCTCGCGCGTGATCGCGACGACCAGCGCCCTGACCGCTTCGCAGCTGGCGAAAAGTTTGATGCTCGCGTGCTGGTGTTCGATAAGAAGGCCCGCAAGGTCCAGGTCTCGGTCAAGGCTCTCGAAATGGCTGAGGAAAAGGAAGCGATGGCGCAATATGGTTCGGCCGATTCCGGCGCGACCCTCGGCGACATCCTCGGCGCGGCACTGAAGAAGAAGTAAGCTTCGGTCTGTCTCGATCCATCAAATGTGGGTGGATCGAGAAACCGCATTCTTCGGAGTTGAGGCGGTCTCGTTTCTGAAGACGCTCTGAAAATGGTTCTGAGACCATCAATTCGACTTTGGAAAGGGCGCATGTATGCGCCCTTTTTTCGCATATATGCCATGCGCCGCCGGTTTTCCGCAAACCCTATGAAACTATTAGGAGAACGTTAGGACCTGACAGTCTAGCTCCATATTTGTTATGTTTATCAATATGTTAGCAGGCAAAGGATCGATCGGGATGACGGCTCAGCTCTCGTTGAAGCGTGTATCAATCGGTTTTTTCCTCGTGCTCCTGGGCATGAATCTGATCCTCGCTCTCGGTATCGCTTTCCTCGTTGAGAAAACCTCGCGTTCTGCCAATGCGATCGGCCCGGCTCTCACGCGGCTTGACGCATCGATCGCTTACATCGACGCGCTTGTGCGTTTCGGAAACGCCCTCGCATCCGGCCACAAGCGCGCTGATCTCGCTGCGAAGCAGAACGCTAGTCTCGTGCTCGACGCCCCATTCCAAGACCTGACCAAGGCGGGTGGTATGGCGGTTGAGCTTGGGGAGACGACCCAACAAGAGTTTGAGGAGCGCAGCAAAGCCCTGCATCGCGCGGCCGAGGCATCTTTATTCGCGGGATGGCGGATTGTTGAGTCGCGCGAATTGCTTGTGCCAGCCATTGTTGCTCTCAACCAAACCGCAATGCGACTTGCGGAACGCATCGGTGCTTTTCCTGAGGAAAACCTAAAAGCGATTCCCGAACAGCTGATCCAAGCCACCGAGCAGGTCAGTCGTCTCAGTGCGGATGCTGCCTATTCGGGTAGCCTTGATTTGCTTGATGCCGCTCTGCAATCGCTGACGGATTATGGGAGCCTGCTCGAAACGTCAGAAGAATCGGTCAAAGCCGCGGGGCACCAGACAAGGACGCTTTTCCGGGGGGCGGACTCGCCTCGGTCGCAGCTTTATCGCATTGTCATGCAATATCGCGCATCGGCTGCCACCGCGCAGAGTGCCGAGGCAACGTTCACACGCATTGAAGACGAGGTGCGCAAAAACGCATCGGAGCGACGAGCTGCTGCGCTCGCTGATGTCGAAACGGCACGCAAGGCCACATTTGAGCGCACCATTCTGATATTCGCCGGCCTTGCTGTGGGGTTTCTGTCGGTCGTGGCTTTCATCACGCTAGCATGGCGTTGGATTATACGCGAGTTCTTGCGTCCCGTGGGCACTCTGGCACGTGTGATGCGCACCATGGCAGGCGGCGATCTCAGCTCCCCCCTCGATGCCCGAGCTTGGCTGGATGTGATCGCGTCCATGAAAGAAAGCATCGTCACATTCCGCAATTCCATGCAAAGGCGCGAGGAGCTGGAAGCAATACGGGCCGACGAGGCCCATGAAAACGCAACAAAGAGGGCCGAACTCGAAAGCGCGATGGATGAATTTGCACGGCTTTCAAAAGATGGCCTTGCGGGAACATTGTCAGCGATTTCAGAAATCGAAAAGCGTGCGGATGAGCTGGCGCGAAGCTCTGAGGACATAGAACGTCGTTCCGTCGAGGCCAGTGCGGGCACGGAACAGGTGGATGTGAATGTGACCGCCGTGGTTCAGGACATCGCGCAACTCGCAGCCAACGCGGCCGAAGCGGCCAGCGCCGGTGAACAGGCGGCCGCTATCACAAGCATCGCCTCGCAGCATGTCGAAACGGCGCGGGCCGCCGTGGATCGCCTCTCTTTGGCGACGAATGCTATCCAGAGTGTGGTCGATTTGATTCGCTCGATTGCCGGCCAGACGAACCTCCTGGCGCTCAATGCAACCATCGAGGCAGCCCGAGCCGGGGCGGCCGGGCGCGGCTTTGCGGTCGTGGCGGCCGAGGTGAAAGCGCTTTCTGAACAGACGGCTAACGCCACCCAAACCATCGCCGAGCAGATTGCCTCGGTTCGAGTGGAGGCCGAGGATTGCATCCGTTCGATCACGGATGTCGGTCACACGGTGCGTGACGTGACGGCCTCGAATATTGGCATTGCCACGATTGTGCGCAATCAGAACGCAGCAACACGGCGCATCGAAGAGCGACTTGAGCAGGCCGCCCGGGATTCGGGGCAGGTGGCTGACGAGGTTGAAAAACTGGTGATCTCTGTGCGTGTGGCCTCGCAAGCCTCGCGTGAGGTCATGGTCTCTGCGCATGATGTCGCGGAACGCTCGCGCAGCTTGCTAGACTTGACCGGGCGAGCGGCCTGAAAGACGGCGGCTACCCGTCGGTTTTTTAGCCTCTCTGTCATTCCCACCCACATTCGGCGTCGGGAATGACATCTGCTGTGCCCATCTCGCTTTAGCGGGCTGACTGTCCGGCAGAGCGCGCCTATAACCCAGGCATGAGCAGTTCTCTTCCGCCTCGCGCGCCCAGCAAGGGCGATCATGTCATCCTTGTGGATGGCTCGTCGTTCATTTTCCGGGCCTATTTCCAGTCGATCCGGCAAGACCCGCGTTACAATTACCGCTCGGACAAGTTGCCCACCGGCGCGGTGCGCATCTTTGCGACGAAGTTGCTGCAATTCGTCCGCGAGGGCGCGCGCGGGAAGAAGGCTACGCATCTCGCGATGGTGTTCGACAAATCAGAGGACAGTTTCAGGAAAGCCCTGTTTCCGGCCTACAAGGCGAACCGCTCCGATCCGCCCGATGAGCTCATCCCGCAATTCCCGCTGATGCGCGCCGTGGTGCGCGCCTTTGGCTACGAGCCGGTGGAGATGACGAAATACGAGGCGGATGACCTCATCGCGACCTATGCCGATCAAGCGGCGGATGCCGGCGCGGAGGTGACCATCGTCTCCGCCGACAAAGACCTGATGCAACTGATCAGGCCAGGCATCACCATGTATGACCCCGCCTCCGGCGAGCGCGAGGAGCGTCTCGTGAATGAGGCCGAGGTGATCGAGTATTTCGGCGTGAAGCCCGAGCGCGTCGTGGATGTGCAGGCGCTTGCGGGTGATTCCACTGACAACGTCCCGGGAGCGCCTGGCATTGGCGTGAAAACCGCCGCGCAGCTGATTACAGAATATGGCGATCTTGACACACTTCTCGCACGCGCCAGCGAGATCAAACAGCCGAAGCGGCGCGAAACACTTACCGACCCTGAGGTGGTCGAGCGTGTAAAAATCTCGCGCACGCTGGTTACGCTGGTGCGTGATGTGCCGGTGGAACATCCGCTCGAAACGCTGGTTGCGCATCCGTTGGATGCGAAGCGCGCCATCGCGTTTCTGAAGGCGATGGAATTCACAACGCTCACCAAGCGCATCGCGGAAATCTCGGGCATCGAGTTCGACTCGGTCGAGCCTGATTTGGCTTTTGCCGCCAAGGAGAAGGGTGGGACAACCGTCGCCACTCTGACAGGGGCAGAAACGCCCGCGCAGGGCAAAACGGTTGCTCCCGCGAGCATGCCCTTCGCCTCGGATGCACTCACCCCTGTGCATCTGGCTGCGAGCCGTCTCAACGCCCTCCGCGCGATGCCGATCAAGACTGAGAGCTACCCTACGGTGAGCACGCTCAATGAGCTTGAGAACTTCATCGCTGAGGCCAGCGCGCGTGGCCTCGTGGCGTTTGACACCGAAACCTCTTCGCTCGATTCCATGCAGGCCGATCTTGTCGGCGTCTCCATGGCGATCGAGCCGGGTCGCGCCATCTATGTGCCGCTCCTGCACCGAACGGGGGATGGTCTCTTCGATGCCGGGCTCGCCCCGGGGCAGATTGAGGTGAAGGCGGCACTCGCTGCCCTCAAACCGCTGCTTGAAGATGAGGCTGTGCTGAAAATCGGCCAGAACCTCAAATACGATCTCAACATCATGCGCCGATACGGCGTCGATATTCGCCCCATCGACGACACGATGCTGATCTCCTACGCGCTTGATGTCGGGCGCGGCGGGCACGGCATGGATGAACTCTCCATGCGCCATCTCGGTCATCAGCCCATTGCCTTTGGCGATGTTGCGGGCAAGGGCAAGGCGTCGGTGACGTTTGATCAAGTGCCGATCGACCGTGCCACGGCCTATGCGGCCGAGGATGCCGATGTGACGCTCCGCCTCTGGCTGGCACTCAAACCACGCCTGGCTGCCGAGGGGCTGGCGAGTGTCTATGAAACGCTCGAGCGCGGCATGCCCGATTGCCTCGCAAAAATGGAACGTCGCGGTATCGCGATCGACCGACAGATCCTCTCGCGCCTGTCCGGCGAGTTCGCGCAGGGCATGGCGCGCTTGGAAGCGGAGATTCATCAGCTTGCGGGTGAGAGTTTCAATCTCGGCTCACCCAAGCAACTCGGCGATATTCTCTTCGGCAAGATGGGCATTCCCAATGGGCGCAAAACCGCGACCGGCGCGTGGTCCACGGGTGCCGATGTGCTCGAAGAGCTGGCCGATCAGGGGCACGTCATGCCCGAAAAGCTCCTTGAATGGC
>JBOFZC010000108.1:0-4487 GCA_051654985.1 Rhabdaerophilum sp. | reverse complement strand
AAATGGCGCAGAGCGACGGTGGCATCCTGCTTTATCTCGATCAGGAAGGTCGCGGAAACGGCATTGCCAACAAGATGCGCGCTTACAAGCTCCAGTCGCAGGGCTGGGACACCTATGACGCCGATGAGGTTCTGGGCTTTGGGCTAGACCAGCGCCGCTTCGACTTTGCCGCAGAAATGCTGCGCAAGCTCGGTGTCGCGAGTGTCCGTGTCATGACCAACAACCCCGAGAAGATCGGTGCGCTTCAGGCTTCAGGCCTTGAAGTCGTGGCGGATAACCGCGCCTATGGTCGCCAGACGGCCGAGAACGTGCGCTATCTCGCATCCAAACGCGATCGCGCCGGCCATTTTATCGATTTCGATGCGATGGTTGCCCATGCCCCGCAGGCGGATTGACCCCGCCTGCTGATCACGCCGGCTGATGCTCGCGAGAATCGGGGGAAGCGTGACCCAATCCAGGAACAGGCAACAGCAGAATGATGCTGTTGCCTCCGTTGGTTTCGATCGTTTTGAACCGCCGGCCCAGGCCCGCGCCCCATGGTTGGTCGCGGGCTTTCTGCTGTTTGCGGTGTGGTTGTTTCTCGCATGGCCGTGGATTTCGGGCGCAGTGACCATCCCCTGGGATGCGCGGGCGCATTTCCATGCGCAGATCGTCTTCCTCGCTCAAAGCCTCCATCGCGGAGAAAGCCCCTTTTGGGCGCCTTACGTGTTCGGCGGACACCCGCAGATCGCGGATCCACAATCCCTGATCTTCTCGCCACCGCATCTGCTGCTGGCTTTGGTTTCGCCCGACCCTTCCATGCGCGCGGTCGATACAGTCTCGTTTCTGAGCCTGCTGTTCGGCGGGATTGGTGTGCTCGGCTTCGCGCGCGACCGGCAATGGCATCTGGCGGCGGGGCTGGTCGCCTCCCTTGCCTTCACTTTCGGTGGCTCGGCCGCCTGGCGCGTTCAGCATACCGGGCAGATCTTTTCCATGATCTATTTCCCCTGGGCGTTGTGGATGCTCGAACGCTCGCTTCGTCTCGGCTCGAAACGCTATGGCGCGCTGGCCGGTTTTTTTGCAGCTTTGATCGCGCTCGATCCGGATCAGGTCGCGTTTCTGACGCTGGTGGTACTAGGATTCTACGTGATCGCCTATTGGTTCACCGGTCAGAGCGCGATCGCCCGCATCCATCACAGCCTGAAACCGGTCCTGACGGCCGGGATGGTGGGTGTCTTGATCATTGCGATCCCCACCCTGATGGTTTTACATTTTGCAGGGCTCTCGAACCGACCGCATTTTACGATTGCTGAAGCCGAATTGGGCTCGGTACACCCGTCAGCGCTGCTGACATTCCTGATTGCGAATCTCTTCGGAACGATTGGACCGGTGGCGGATTACTGGGGCGCGCCAAGCGTGCATTGGCCCTATATCGTCAACGTGATCCTCGCGCGGAACATGGCGAATTTCTACATGGGCGTGCTGCCGTTTCTCGGCATTGTCGCCTGGTTTGTTTCGCGTGAGGCTTTGGCGCGTCGCTTTCTGGTGTTGAGCATCACATTTCTGATGATGCTGCTTTACGCACTCGGGAAATACACGCCTGTATTCGGCGTGCTTTATCACTCGCTGCCGGGTGTCGAGCTGTTTCGCCGACCCGCCGATGCTTTGTTTCTTGTGGGTTCGCTCGGGGCGTTTCTCGCGGGATTTGGCGTCAATCGCCTGCTGATGGCCGAAAAGCTTGATCGCACCGTGGTCATCACCTTCGCCGCGTTGATCGCGCTCGCTTTTGGGGGCGGCATCGGCATGGCGATCTGGATGGGCAAGCTCAACCAATCCGGCCCCGATATTCTGATCGCAGCAGGATTCATTGCGGCAAGCCTGTTCGCGCTATTCCTTGCACGCCGTTACGCCGCCACAAACCCGGCTTTGATCGCTGGCCTGTTCGCATTGCTTCTTGCGGCCGATTTCGGCTGGAACATGCGCCCGAATGACTCCACCGGCCTGCCGACGCCATTCTACAGCGTGATGGAAAGCGACACAGGCAATGCCACGATCCGCGAGCTCAAAGCGCGCATTGTCCAGAATGAAACCCGCCGTGACCGCGTGGAACTCACTGGCCTCGGCTTTGAATGGCCCAATCTCGGGCTGATCCACCGCTTTGAGAATACGCTGGGCTATAACCCGCTGCGTCTGCGCCATTTCAATCTCGCGACCGGCGCGGGGGACACGGTAGCTGGCGTCGAGCAGCACCGCTTTGCGCCGCTCTTCCCCTCCTATCGTTCGCCCTTTGCGAACTTGATGGGTCTGCGGTTCATTGCGCTCCCCGTCCCGATCGAGGTGATGGACCCGCGTCTCAAGGGCAAACCTCTGCCGCTGGTCGCGCGCACTGTTGATGGCTACATATACGAAAACCCCGATACCTTGCCACGCGTCATGATCGCGCCGCGCGCCGAGATCATCGATCAGGATATCTTGTTGCGCTTTGGCGAATGGCCCTCAACTGATCTCACCCGCATAGCCTATATCGAGAAAACGACGCAGCCCCTGCCCGACGAAGGCGCAGGAGGAACCGCTCGCATTCGGAGCTATCGCAACACGGAGATCATCATCGAAACCGATGCACCGCGCGGCGGAGTGCTACTGCTCAATGATGTCTGGCACCCCTGGTGGTTTGCGAAAGCTGATGGGAAGAATATCCCGGTTCTCCGGGCGAATGGCGCGTTCCGGGCGGTCATTCTGCCGCCGGGCACGCGTGAACTCCGCTTTCGTTTTCAACCGATGCGCGGTCTCTGGCGTGATATCACGTCTCGAAGCAAGGGTTGATCACTTGCCGTTGGAGCGCTCGCGACCAGCGAGCACACGACCAATTGCGGCACGCGCGCTCTCGAGTTCACCCAAAGCCTCAATCAATGCGAGCTTGGGAGAATTTTCAGTCTCGCGAGATGCCAATGGCGGGCTGTAGGCCGGAACCGCATCATGCTGTTTGCCAATTCCGCCACGCGTGTAAGCGACCTGCCCATCATGAGGACGGGGTGCAACCGGTAAATCCAGCGGCAATGTCGGTCGCTCGATCACAGTCTCGGGTTTGAAACTGGGCGGTGGTGTAACATCGCCAAAACCCTGTGACGGGCGGTAGGCTGGCTCGGGCGCAACCATGGGCGGTACCGCATAAACTGGTTGCACAGGCGCTGCGAGCCCGGGCTCGATATCCTCAGGATCGGCAGGCGCAAAGCCAGGAACGAGGCTACCGGCCTTGCCGACGGCTTGCACCCCGCGCGGACCCTGCTCTTTCAGGATGCGCTGCACGCCCTTGATGGTGTAGCCTTCGCGATAGAGGAGATGCCGTATGCCTTTGAGCAATTCTACATCGTCGGGCCGGTAGTAGCGCCGTCCACCGCCGCGTTTCAGCGGTTTGATCTGTGGAAATCGTGTTTCCCAAAAGCGCAGCACGTGCTGGGCGATATCGAGATCTTCGCCCACTTCGCTGATTGTGCGGTAGGCATCGGGTGCCTTGTCCATCCAACCCCTCCCCGGGGTATTTCGGTTCAAAATCCCGATCTTGTCGTCGCTTCTCGACCGGAAAGACCCGACAAAACGGGCCAAAGAAAGACGCGAAACAACAAAACGCGGCAGGATGAGCCTAAAAGAATTTCAGGGAAAGGCTTTGCGGCAAATCAATCTTCGGCAGGATCTTCGTCGCCATTGATCCGGGCCTTCATGACGTTCGATGGTTTGAAAACCAGCACACGACGTGGTGTGATCGGCACTTCAATGCCCGTTTTGGGGTTACGGCCGATGCGCTCACCCTTCTCGCGCACGAGAAACGATCCGAACGAAGACAGCTTCACAGTTTCTCCCGAAACCAGCGTATCGCTGATCTCCTTCAAGACTGTCTCGACGAGCTCCGAGGATTCGGCACGGCTGAGCCCGAGCTTTTGGTAAACCGCCTCGCAAAGATCGGCTCTCGTAATCGTGCGCCCCGCCATGATGCACTCCCTATCTATCCCCGAGGCCCTGCCAGGCCTATGCAATCGTTTGTGTCCAGACTCGGCTCACAGAGCCGAATTGGTCAATTTCTTTTTCCTGGACCGCTCGATCCACGCACAAAAAACGGAATCGTATCCTTCTGATTTCCTGAAGCTATTGACAACTGGTCGCAGGGTCAAGGCTCAATGCAGCTTGAACCTGTGGCCGGCTGATGAATCAGTAGCGGAAAACCGCCGAGCCCCAGGTGAATCCACCCCCCATAGCCTCAATCAGCACAGTTTGGCCGCGCTGGATCCGCCCGTCTTTGACGGCTGTATCGAGCGCCAAAGGAATCGAGGCTGCTGAGGTATTGCCATGCCGGTCGACGGTCAGCACCACCTTCTCCATCGCGATGCCGAGCTTGTCAGCGCTCGCCGTGATGATGCGCTGGTTAGCCTGATGAGGGACGAACCAATCCACCGTTTCGGCGCTGAGGCCTGTGGCGGCAAAAGCATCAACGATCACATCGGTGATCATGCCGA
>JBOFZC010000107.1:0-6268 GCA_051654985.1 Rhabdaerophilum sp. | reverse complement strand
CCTTCATCACTCACGCGGCATGGCTGGATCAGGCTTGCGCCCATTGTCCAATATTCCCCACTGCTGCCTCCCGTAGGAGTTTGGGCCGTGTCTCAGTCCCAATGTGGCTGATCATCCTCTCAGACCAGCTACTGATCGTCGCCTTGGTGAGCCGTTACCTCACCAACTAGCTAATCAGACGCGGGCTAATCCTTCAGCGATAAATCTTTCTCATCTCTGACGTATTCGGTATTAGCTCAAGTTTCCCTGAGTTATTCCGAACTGAAGGGGATATTCCCACGTGTTCCTCACCCGTCTGCCACTGACGTATTGCTACGCCCGTTCGACTTGCATGTGTTAAGCCTGCCGCCAGCGTTCGTTCTGAGCCAGGATCAAACTCTCAAGTTGTATTTGAGATTTGAACCGGCTGATCACAACGTTCATTGACGGAGTGCACTTCTCAAACCCTTGCGGATCTGAGTGCGTGTACACTCACCTAGAAACGTTAGACCGCCGAAGTCTCGTTCGGTTCATCTCACGATGAACCCGCAAGGACTACGCCGTCCACGTTTCTCTTTCTCGGTTTCAATTGCCAAACAGCGGAAGTTCGTCCGTTCCGGCTTTCGCCAGAAATCCTTGAAACAGGATTTAGAGAACAATCTTCGGTGCGCCGCGATGTGCGTCGCCGATGACCGTGGTATAGTCCCGCATGGCTTTTGATGTCAACGACCATTTTCAAAAAATCTTCGTCGACGATGTTCCAAAAGACAAAATTTGCCCTCAAGACACTGATGTTGCAACGCAATATAAAATCGAAAACAAAAGGCAGCCCCGGCAACCGCCTCCCTGGATTGAGACACTCAACCAATCACTGCGTCGATATCATTCCCTCTTTTGCCAAAAACACGCTGAAATTTGTGCGAATCCGCCCGCACGGCGTCATCCACGCCTATTGATGTCCTCTTGTTTGGTATTTTCGTGCACTATGCCGTAGAAATGCCCGGATCAACCGTTCTGAAAAACGGCTGTATTCTAAAACCCTCCTACGCACGCGTGACGTCAGCCCATCATGGCCAACCCCATTTTCCGCAACCTGCCGGCCGATCTCGGCCTGGAGCCTCCGCTTACGGCGGACGGTGCTGTTGCGGAAACAATGATGCGCCGGCGGCTCTCGCCGCGCTGGATGGCGGGCTTGGTGCTGATCGCACTCGCGGGCAGCGTTTTGATGCTCTTCTCGGTGATTGCGGCTTTGTCCCCGATCGAGACCATCGTGACCTCGCCGGTGATGACCAAAGGCGCAGAAGAGCGCATCGCCGGCGGATCATCCATCACCACCGCAAGGCGTGGCGATAAACTGATCCGCAAGGCAAACCTCGTCGCGGCCCGACAAGATTATAAAGCTCCTATCCTCGTGCGCTCAGGCAATGCGGAAATCACCCGCCATGCGGGGTTCACGCGACTCGCTACTCCGCTCGCTACCGAGTCCCTTGGCTTCGCCGACGTGATCCCTGCTTACAACCTCGCCAAGCTCGTCAGCCTCGCGAGCGAGGATCGCGCCGCAACCGAGGGTGAACTCTCCGGCACGCAGGAAACCGAGATTGCCGTCTCGTTGCGCGATATCGCAAGTCTGCGCGGGCGCGCCGAGAGCGGTATCCGCCTCGCTGATGACGATGCGCGCACGCAGGTCATCGACCTCCTGGTCGAGAGGCGGCGTGATTCGCCGCGCGTCGCCGCACAATCCCAGCTCGCACGCGTCATGCGCGCCCCGAGTGAGGCCTCCGCCGCATCTGCTTTTGCCGCTGGCGCAGTGGCCGATCCGTTCTCGAAGCTCGTGGTGCGGATGGTGCCGGAGAACGTAACACTGCTTCCACGCCAGGATTCAGTGCTGACACCTTTTCCGATCGAAGAGCGGATCATCCTCTCACGCTCGGTGCAAGCAACGACACAAAGCCTGCGCGGCGTGGGTGCCACGCCCAAGCAGGCACAGGAAATTGTTGCAGCACTGACGCGCAACGGCCGGACGAACAATCTTGATGGAAGTCGCGTGCTGAAACTCACTTTGCAATCCCAGCAAGAGCGCGGCACGAAAGAGCTGATGCGCGTCGATCTTTTCGCCGATGAGCAACTCGTTGCCTCCACCGGCCGGCGTGACGATGGCAGCTTCTGGCCGATCGAGGCGCGTGACATGCCGAGCCGCCCTGCTGGCGCGGAGACCGCTGAGGAAGATGAAGACACGGAAGCCAATTCCGGACGCCTCACAATCTATCAGGCCATCCACGAAACCGCTCGCCGCTACGAGATCGCGCCGCCGATCATCGACGAGATTGTGCGCACCGTGTTCTTCGATGTCGATTTGCAGCGCCGCGCTGCTCCAGGCGATTTTCTCGAATTGCTGATCGCCAATGGCGAAGGCGAGGCTACGCCAAGGCAGGATCTGCTGCTCGTTTCGCTTTCGACCGGCCAGACCAAGCGGCGCTATTACCGTTTCAAGCTCACTGATGAAGACGTTGTCGACTATTTCGATGAGCAGGGCCGCTCGGTGAAGCAGTTCCTGCTTCGAAAGCCAATTGATGGCGGTGAATTCCGCTCGGGATTTGGCATGCGCCGCCACCCAATCACCGGTTCTTATCGCCTGCATGCCGGCGTCGATTGGGCCGGCGCGGTCGGTCTCGCCATTCGCGCCGCTGGCAACGGTGTGGTGCGGCTCGCTCAGTGGGATTCAGGTTATGGTCGCCGCGTCGAGATCGAGCACAATCACGGCTATGTCACCACTTACAGCCACATGTCGGCTTTCGCACCGGGCATCAAGGATGGCGTGCGCGTTCGCCAGGGTCAGATCATCGGGAGACTTGGCTCGTCCGGACTCTCCACTGGCCCGCATCTGCATTACGAAGTGCTGATCAACGATCGCTTCGTCGACCCACTCGCGATTCGCCTGCCAAAAGGCCGCGAGTTGGCAGGCGGCACACTCAATGAATTCCGTCGCGAACGTGATTTTATTGAAAGTGTCATCAAGCGCGCCCCAGGGCACGCAGCATTGCTCGCACAGAATTGAAGCTCTATCAGGCCGCTTTGGCTGGTCTGGGCTGCAATCCTACCCCTCGCAAGGCTTCGATCAGGGCGGGCATAGCCAGCGGCTTCAGCACGACCTGATCGACCAACGGCGCAAGACCAGCGTCTTCGCGCGGATCATCGGCGCTGACAACAATCGTCGCCGGGCGCCGCTCAGGCAGCATGGCCGCCACGCCGCGCAAGATCACTTCTCCGCCACCATCGGGCATGTTGAGATCCGTGAGGACAGCCGCGAAACTTTCGCGCGCAAGGCGCGCACGCGCGCTCTCCACATCAGCAGCCTCCGCAACATCGAAACCCAAAGCACTGAGAATCGTACGTAAGACCAGCCGCGAGGCAGGATGATCATCGACGACCAGCAGCCGATTTCCAGCAGCGATCGGGGTAATATCCTTCTCCGGCCAGTCGAAGCGGAATGTCGTACCGCGACCCACACGCGCTTCAGCGATAAGCGAACCACCTTGCTTCGCCACGAGACGCGCGGCAATTGGTAGACCGAGCCCTTGCCCACTCTCCCCACCTGGGGCCATGAGGCGTTGGGCCTCAACTGGATCAAGCCCGGGCCCGTCATCTGTGAGGCTGAAGGCTATGCGTCCTGCATCAACAGGAACAACTGTGAGGCGAATCCCACCAGAGGTTGTTGCACGGATGGCATTGTCGATCAGGTTTTCGAGCACCTGCCGTAGGGTGATCGCCTCCACCTCAGCCGCCCGATCGATTGCAGAATCAATGTGACTTTCGAACTCGATCCCTCGCGATACAGCGCGTGCCGCCGCACTCGCAGCAATCGCAGCCAGCAGCGGGCCAAGCGTTTTCGGCAGCGCTCCTTCACCCTGGTGGGCTGGAAGCACGCGCGCAAGAAGTCCTCGCAGATGGGAGGCCGAAGCCTCGAGTGCCTCCACAAGCCTTTGTTGTTCGACCGATAGCGGTGTGTGCGCGAGCAATTCGAGCATCGCTTCAAACCCGCCGAGCGGACTTCTCAGCTCATGTGCAATTTCTGCGATCTCGTGGCGAGATAGGTTTGGCGGGTTCGGCATCCAACTCTCATCCGGGCAAGCGAGAGCGCACATTCCCTCGGGAAAGGCGTTCAACGCTTTCCTTTATGGCGCGCTGGCGTAAACAGGATTTGAACGGGATCGCCGAAAGCCGCCCGAATTCGCCATTTCAAGTTGCAATCGGACAGGCCTTTCGTGCTCCTCACCTCTTTCGCTATTGTTGCCCCGATTTTCGCGCTGATTGCGATCGGTTTTGTCACCGTGCGTGCCGGCCTGATCAGCCGCAGCGCGGGTGAGGGCCTAAGCGAATTCGTGTTCGTACTCGCAATCCCTGCCCTATTGTTTCGCACCGTGGCCACAGCCGATTTGCCGAACCTCAATCCCGCTCCCTATTGGGCGGCGTATTTCCTCCCATTGGCGCTGTGTTGGTTCCTCGCCGATACGATCGCGCGCATCTCGGGACGCGACCGAGTAGAACGAGCCGTGATCGGCTTCTCGGCGGCACAATCGAACACCGTGCTGATCGGTATTCCGCTGATCCTCGGCGTATTCGGACAAGCGGGCAAAGTGCCCGTGGTGCTGCTGCTCGTGGTGCATCTGCCAATCACCATGACAATCGTGACGGTATTGATCGAGCGCGGTGGCGGTGCCCAAGCCGGATTGCGGCTTGTGAAGTCACTATTGACGCACCCAATCCTGCTTGGAATTTTCGCTGGCTTGGCATGGCGGTTCTCGGGACTGGAGCTGCCGAGCATTCCGCTCAAAATCCTCACCTTCCTCGGTGATACAGCTGCACCCTGCGCGCTGGTCGCGACTGGCATGAGCCTCGTGCGCGTCAGTTTTTCAGGGTCGAAAACGATCATCGTGCTGATCACGGCGCTGAAGCTAATCGTGCATCCGTTGTTGGTGTTTGTGCTGGCCACGAAGGTCTTCGGGCTGCCGCCGGTCTGGGCTGGGGCGGCAACACTTTTTGCCGCCTGCCCGACTGGCATCAACGCCTTTCTTGTCGCTGAGCGATACCGCAAGGCCGAAGCCATCGCTTCGGGCACCATCGCACTCTCAACACTGATCGCTGTGGTCACCACGACCATTGCCGTGATGCTGGTGACCGGGCGGTAGCAGCATGTCATACCCGACGCTCGAAAGGGCGGGCGGAACTCCATATTGCAAGACTTGAAGATGGATTCCCGCCCGCTTGCTCAAGCAAGCGTCGGGAATGACAGTTCAGCTAAAACCCAATCGCTGGCGAATCTCCCCCGCACTCGTCCCCTCCGCTCGCAACTGCCGCAAAGGCGTCGAAACGGCAGACTTTGAGAGCTTCCTGCCCTCATCATCCACGATCAGAGCATGATGATGGTAAACCGGCGCGTGCAATCCAAGCAGGGTTTGTAAGAGCCGGTGAATGGATGTCGCGTGATAAAGATCGCGCCCGCGCACCACATGCGTCACACCCTGCATTGCGTCATCGAGCACAACGGCGAGATGATAGCTTGTGGGGATATCTTTCCTCACGAGCACGACATCGCCCCAGATCGCGGGATCGGCGGGAATGGCGGCTTCGCTCCCCTCCCCTCTCTCGCGCCAGTCAAGCGGGGTGACGAGGCTGGCAATGGCGCGTCTGCTGTCCAAACGAAGAGCGAAGGCTTCATCGCCGGCGATGCGTGCTTCGGTTTCGTTCTGGGAAAGGTGCCGGCAAGTGCCGGGATACAGCGAAGCGCCATCCGGGTCACGCAAGGCGTTATTCCCGACCGCTTTCGAGATGTCGCTTCGTGTACAGAAACAGGGATAGATGAGCCCGCGCGTCCGCAATGTCTCAGCACTGGCCTGGTAGCGCGCCGTTTCGCGAGACTGGCGCAAGACCGGCTCCTCCCATTCGAGCCCGAGCCAAGCCAGATCCTCAAGGCAATCCGCAACGCGTTGCGGCGTGCAGCGCGCGGTATCGATATCCTCGATGCGAACGAGAAATCGCCCGCCGGATTCGCGCGCCAAGCGTGCATTGAGCAACGCCGAATAGGCATGTCCCAGGTGCAAATGGCCGTTGGGACTCGGAGCAAAACGGAAAACGGGTTGCATTCGTCTGAAATGGCGCTTTTGTCAGATGACAACAGGATTGGACGGCCCATGACCATACTCACCTCCGAAGCGGATGTCGCGCGCGGCGTCGAGGCTCTTGCACGTATCTGTCCGCACATGGCGATGATCTCTGCGACATGTGGCGTTCC
>JBOFZC010000106.1:0-1644 GCA_051654985.1 Rhabdaerophilum sp. | reverse complement strand
AAGGCCAGGCCTATGCCCAGAACTCGATGCGGCTCAAATCCGAGATCACAGTTTCGGGCGAGACCATCCGCCTCGATCAGTTGATCGAGGGCGTGGGCGAAAAGGGCAATATCGCATTGTTTCGCGCGCCGCAGCCCGGCGCTCGCGGCACCATCCGCGCCGATCGGATCTTGGAAGCAGCGCGTGAAATGGGCATCCGCGGTATCGAGACCGCCGATATCGTCGCTGTGAATGTCGTCCGCCCCGGACGCAAGATCAGCCGCGACGAGATGCAGCTCGCTGTCAGCCGCTCGGCTGCGGAACGCGGCTCACTCGGCAATTTCGATGTCATGATTGATGATCACCATGCCGCACGTTTGGTCGATGCCGCTCGCGCGGATGCGATCAAGGTCGCGAGCTTCAACCGCGACCTGCGTTCCGGCCGCTACGAGGCTCGCCTCTCGCTTGCCGGAGCTCCGGATGGCGTTGATGGCTGGACGATAACCGGCTCGATCGTCGAGATGCGCGAAGTTGCTGTGCCAACGGCTGATATCGATCGTGGTGAGGCCATTCAGGCCAAGGATCTGGTGATCGTGAAGCGCCCGGCTGCTCAGGTTTCAGCGGAAGTTGTGCGCCCCCTCTCGGATCTCATCGGCATGGTGCCGCGCCGCGCACTCAAAGCCGGCGAATTCATCCGCTCGGCCGATCTCGCCAAGCCTATCCTGGTTGAGAAAGCCGCGCTGGTGACCGTCACCTACCAGACACGCGGCCTGATGCTGAGCATGCGCGGTCGCGCGCAAGCCTCGGGATCGCAAGGCGATATCGTGAAGATCCAGAATCTCCAATCCAAGAAGGTCGTCGAGGGTGTCGTCACCGGCCCCGGGCAGATCACCATTGCCGGGCCGATCGCGCCGCAGGCTTCGCTCTCCGAAGCGGTCGCAAACCGCTGATTGTTCCCTCCGGTACCGTTCGCGAAAGGACGCGTCCCATGTCCAAATTGTCAAAGTCTAATCTGCCTCGCGCAGCCAGCCGCCTCGGCCTGATGGCCCTTCCCTTGCTGGCTTTGCCCGCATGCGGTTCGCTCGATCGTATCTCCAATATCGGCAAGGCCCCGTCGCTTTCCGCGATCGAGAACCCGGTTTCCCAGGCGGGCTATCGCCCGATCTCGATGCCGATGCCAGCACCGAAGCCCATTCATTATCAGGCGAATTCGCTGTGGCGGCCCGGCTCTCGCGCCTTCTTCAAGGATCAGCGCGCGCAGGTCGTCGGTGACATTCTCACAGTGCGCGTTCGCATCACCGACAAAGCGAATATCGACAACTCCACCCAGCGCACCCGCCAGAACGGCGAGAATCTGGGGGCCAAGGGCTTCTTTGGCTTTGAGAACAAGCTCGACAAGTTCCTGCCCGATGGCTCGAACCCCGCGGCTCTCGCGGACCTTACCTCCGATGCCAGCTCCAAGGGTGCTGGCTCAGTAAAGCGCTCCGAGCAGATCGTGACTGATGTGGCGGCTGTGGTGACGCAGGTTTTGCCGAACGGCAACCTCGTCATTGAGGGCAAACAGGAAGTGCGCGTGAATTTTGAGTTGCGCGAACTCGTGGTCGCCGGCGTTGTCCGCCCCGAAGATATCGAGGCCGGCAACCAGATCGACTCCACGAAAATCGC
>JBOFZC010000105.1:0-1607 GCA_051654985.1 Rhabdaerophilum sp. | reverse complement strand
CGCTTGAACTCGCGATCGTTTTCCCAGACCTTCCGGTCGGTGTCCCAGAAGAATTTCGCATCCGAGAGGCGCGCGCGGATCACGCGCTCATTGCCACTGACAATGACCTTGCCGCCATCCCTAGCGATGATGTTGGCGGTGAGTAGGAACTTGTTCGCCAGCGATCCATCGGGCCGTTTCAACACGAAACACTTCTGGTTCGCGCGAATGGTCGCGCGGATCACTTCAGCGGGGACATCGAGGAAGGCTTCCTCGAACGAGCCCATCAGCACCTGCGGCCATTCGACAAGGCCCGCGACCTCCTCGAGCAGGCCCTCGTCTTCCACGAGTTCCAACCCCTGCGCGAAGGCGAGATTCTGGGCATCAGCGCGGATGATTTCCTTGCGCCGATCAGCATCGAGCACAACTTTCGCGGCCTCAAGCTTCGACACGTAATCATCGAAGCGGCGCACAGTGATGCCGTCCGGAGCCATAAACCGATGGCCAAACGTGATATTGCCCGCCTTCAGGCCATCAACCTCGAAGGGGACGATTTCTGTCTCTTCGGTTTCAGCCCCAAAGGTCGCAAGGATCGAGCGCAGCGGCCTCACCCAGCGCAGAGAACCCGGCGCAGCGCTCGCGGCACCCCAGCGCATCGATTTCGGCCAGGGGAAGCTGCGGATGATGCCGGGGAGAATATCAGCGAGAACATCGAGTGCCGGCTGCCCCGGCTTCTCGATGATCGCGACGTAGAACTCGCCCTTCTTGGGGTCGCTCTCGATTTTCGCCTGAGCAATGTCGCTGAGGCCTGCCGATTTCAGAAACCCCTGCACGGCCGGCTCGGGCGAGCCGACGCGTGGGCCCTTCTTCTCCTCACGCATATCGGGCTGGCGCGCAGGCAGGCCCGCGACGGTGAGCGCGAGGCGGCGCGGGGTCGCAAAAGCCTTCGCACCCTCATAGGTGAGCCCGCGCTCGACCAAAGCGTTGGTGACAAGCTTTCGCAAATCCTCCGCCGCCTGCCTTTGCATGCGGGCCGGAATTTCTTCGGAGAAGAGTTCGAGAAGGAGATCGGGCATAGCGGCTCAGGTCTGTGCGGCGAGGAAGGTCGCGGTGGAGAAAATCCCCGCGAAACGATCGGAAAGGGCCGCGAGTTCGGCCCGGTGCAGGGCATCGGCACTCACGACGCCACCGGCACCATCCGGCAGATCGCGCGTGGCGCAGGCATCGGACAGGATTGTGGTCGAGAAACCGAGATCAAGCGCGACGCGTGCCGTGGAGGACACGCACATATGCGTCATGAAGCCGATCATCACGAGTTTCGCGAGGCCTGTCGCGGCCACGGCTTCGGCCAGAGTGGTTTTCGCGAAGGAATTCGGCAACGGCTTTTCGATCACGGTTTCGGCGAACAGCGGTTTGAGGGCATCCACAATCTGTCCGCGCGCGGCGTCCCGATCGAATGCGCCACCGGGACGACCCTTGTGCGCAATGTGGATGACCGGTGCGCCAGCCTTGCGATAGGCCGCGAGCACTTCGGCGCATTTCTCAACCGCCAGGCCAACGCCCGTCAGCGCGAGTGGTCCCTCGAGATACTCGTTCTGAGCATCGATGATCACGAGCACGCTCTCGGC
>JBOFZC010000104.1:0-10090 GCA_051654985.1 Rhabdaerophilum sp. | reverse complement strand
CGACGAGGAGTTGATCGATGCGTTGGCGGCTCATGGGCTGGCTTCAAAAAATATATGCGCTTTCTGCATCCGCTATGCGACCATGCGTGTTCAAGCACAAGAAGCTTCCGTTGCAGCTCCGGGGACGGGCCTGGCGCGAGGCTCTGCCACCAAGGAGGAATTTCATGAACCCGCAACTCTCCCGCCGTCTGTTCATCGCCGGTGCGACTGTCGCCGCTGGCGCCAGCGCCTTGCCGAAAATGGTTTTCGCGCAGGCCGCGGCACCTGCTCCCGCCGGACCGTTTGCGCTGCCCCAGCTCGGCTATGCCTTCAACGCGCTCGAGCCGCATATCGATGCCGCGACGATGGAAATCCATTCGCAACGCCATCACGGCGCGTTCATCACCAACCTCAATAATTTTGCGAAAGACCATGGCGTGATCGCCAACGGCTCGATCCCGAAACTCTTGGCCGAATGGCAGCAGCTTCCTGAAGCCATTCGCGTGGGTGCCAAGAACTCGCTTGGTGGGCATGCGAATCACACGATGTTCTGGCAGATCATGACTCCAGGTGGTGCCAAAGAACCGGGCGGCGACCTCAAGGCCGCGATCGATCGCGATCTCGGCGGTTTCGACAAGATGAAGGCGGATTTCAACGGCTCCGGCGCCCGTGTGTTCGGCTCGGGCTGGGTGTTCGTGACGGTGAACAAAGAGGGCAAGCTCGCCCTTGTTTCGAAGCCCAATCAGGACAATCCGATGATGGATGGCCAGATGGTGCTCTTCGGAAACGATGTGTGGGAACATGCCTACTACCTGAAATACCAGAATCGTCGCCCGGAATACCTCGCGAATTGGTGGAATGTCGCCAACTGGTCGAAGATCGGCGAACGCTACGCTGCTGCCAAGGCTGGAACGCTCGGGGTTTGAGCGTTCGTCGGTGGAAAAAAGGGCGTGCCTCAGGATTGGAGCACGCCCTTGTTATAGCGGCAGACAATCGCGGTATCCGCGGTCATGTTTTGTGGCGAAACAGGCGTGAGTTGAGCCTGGATGCAGAGCCATTTGTCGTTCTCACGCAGATAGGTGTCGGTATACATAGTCATGCCGGTCACCTCTTTGTCGTCGATGCGCCGGATCCATTTGGTGTTGGCGCGCACCAGAGCGACATCCCCGAAAATCTCGATGTGCTCGTCGCGCATATCCCAGTAGAGGATCACTTCCGGATCGAAATCCGTCGCCCAATCGTGCAGGTATTCCACACGTCCATGCACCGAGCCAGAGCTGGAAATGCACAGAAAGCGCGGGTGGATGATGGCGTCATGCGAAGCCACATCGCAGGTCACGAAGTTATGGATGAATTTCGCATTGAGCGCGGACAGCGCGGCCCGATCCTGTGCAGTCCCATTCATTTGACGCCCCTGAATCTCATCTTTATGCCCTCCGATAATAAGAACGTAAAGAGAACATTTATGCAAGCTAAATTTCAGGTTTTTGCCATTGCGTCGAGGCGTTCGGCCTGCAATGCCGCAACCGTCTGCGCATACGTCCTCACGGCCTCTATTCCTTTGGGCGAAAGGCCATACACACCCCGGCTCTCGCGCTGGAACCAGCCATAGACATCGTTCTGGAGGATGCCTGCGGCCCGTAAAACGCCGGTCTCCATTCGCATCTCGGCCACCTTGGACGCGCCGCGATCCGCCATGAAAGCCACGAGACGCAGAGCATCCTGCCGATAGGCCGTCATCCGCGGGGTCCGCGTGCTGCCACCCCGGTTCGGGTCGCCAACGCGATGTGCGAATTCTTTCAGCAGAAGGCCCGTGCGCCGCGTGTTGCGGCGCGGCTGATACGGCGCCGGATCGGCCAGCGGCTCGACGAAGTGTCCCGTGACGAGGAGAATCCCGAGGCCCAATCGCTTGCAGAGCTTGGTGATATCGCCGAGCTGGCGGCGTTTCGGCGCGGGAAAGGCGAGATAAACCGCATCACTCATGGCCTGCCGATCAACGCCTTGCAGCAGCAGCTGGAGCGAAAAGCCGGTTTTCAACTCGACAATGACCGGCGCTTCCTCGCCACGCACGGCGACAACATCGCAATCTCGGACTTCGCCTTTGACAACATAGCCCTGCGCTTCGAGGAAGCGTTTGACGGGCGGGTAGAGGTCGCTTTCGAGCATCCCCTAGGCCTACACATTTCATCTGATTCGAAAAACCGGCGAGGAGATGTGTTAGTCAGGCGCGCGCGGCGCTACCGGCCTTCTGGCGTGCGAGGATGCCCTGCACGGTTTTCACGATCGCTGCGGCATCAAGCTCCGCTTCGGCGTATTGCTTGGCAGGGTTATCATGATCCTGGAAGGTGTCCGGCAGGGTGAGCGTGCGCACCGCAAGGCCTTGATCCAGCAAGCCTTCCTCGCTGAGATAGTGCAGCACCATTGCGCCAAAACCGCCCTTGGAGCCTTCCTCGATGGTGATCAGCATATCGTGGCGAAGCGCCAGATCGCGGATCAGCGCCTCATCGAGGGGCTTTGCGAAACGCGCATCCGCAACGGTGGTGGAGAGCCCCAGTTTTTCGAGATCGTCAGCCGCTTTTTCGGCCTCCTGAAGGCGGGTGCCGAGCGAGAGGATCGCGACATGGCTACCCTCGCGGATGATGCGACCCTTGCCGATGTCGAGAACCTCGCCACGTTCCGGCATCTCGACACCACGCCCGTCGCCGCGCGGATAGCGCAGCGCGATGGGGCCGGAATTGTGGGCCGCCGCCGTCGCCACCATATGCACGAGTTCAGCTTCATCCGAGGCTGCCATCACCACCATATTCGGAAGGCAACAGAGATAGGCGAGATCAAACGCACCGGCATGGGTCGCGCCATCGGCCCCCACCAATCCGGCGCGATCGAGTGCGAAACGAACGGGAAGGTTCTGGATCGCCACATCATGGACGAGTTGATCGTAGCCGCGCTGCAGGAATGTGGAATAGATCGCGCAGAAGGGTTTGTAGCCCTCCGTCGCGAGACCTGCGGCGAAAGTCACGGCATGCTGCTCCGCGATGCCAACATCGAAAGTGCGTTTCGGGAAGGCCTGCCCGAAAAGATCCAGCCCGGTGCCTGAGGGCATGGCGGCGGTGATCGCAACGATTTTCTCTTCCGTCTCCGCTTCCGCGATCAGGCTTTGCGCAAACACCTTGGTGTAGCTCGGCGCGTTGGAGGCGGGTTTCGCCTGCTTGCCGGTGATAACATCAAACTTTTGGACGCCGTGATATTTGTCAGCGCTGGCCTCGGCGGGCGCGTAGCCCTTGCCCTTCTGGGTCACCACATGGATGAGCACCGGGCCGGTATCGCTATCACGAACATTCTTGAGCACGGGCAACAAGTGATCGAGATTGTGCCCATCGATCGGGCCGACATAATAGAAGCCGAGCTCCTCGAACATCGTGCCGCCGGTCCAGAATCCGCGGCTGAATTCTTCTGTTTTGCGCGCCTTGTCGTAGAAGAATTTCGGAAGCTTGTTAGCGAGCTGCTTCGCCGTTTCGCGCAAGGTGCGGTAGGTTTTGCCCGAAACGAGACGCGCGAGATAAGCCGACATTGCGCCCACCGGCGGGGCAATCGACATATCGTTGTCGTTGAGGATCACGATGAGGCGCGAATGCATGGCGCCGGCATTGTTCATGGCCTCATAGGCCATTCCCGCAGACATCGCCCCATCGCCGATCACCGCGATCACATGATTGCCACGCCCATCAAGGTCGCGCGCCACCGCCATACCGAGGCCGGCGGAAATCGAGGTCGAGGAATGCGCCGCACCGAAGGGATCGTATTCGCTCTCGGAGCGCTTGGTGAATCCTGAAAGGCCACCGCCCTGACGCAAAGTGCGGATGCGCTCACGCCGCCCGGTGAGAATTTTATGCGGATAGGCTTGGTGACCCACATCCCAGATCAGACGATCATCCGGCGTGTTGAAGACATGGTGCAAAGCGACCGTGAGTTCGACCACGCCCAAGCCGGCCCCGAGATGCCCGCCGGTGACAGACACCGCGTCAATCGTCTCGGCGCGCAACTCATCGGCGACCTGCCGCAAATCGGATTCGGGCAAGTTCCGCAGATCAGCCGGCGTCACGATTTGGTCGAGCAGGGGGGTAGCGGTTCGCTGGGTCATGCCCGGCTATATAGCCACTTTAGCCGTATCAGCAACGCATGCCTGTGTTGGTTATGCTCAGTTTTTTGTCGCTGAGGCCGTAGCGCCTCGCTGGTTCCATGGCGCGCGCGCGAGCAGAAGCGCCATGCCGCAAAAGCCGGTGATGCCGGCAAACATCAGCCCCGCGCCCACGAAAGCAGAGAGTGCGATCCAGTAGGGATGCGCGAAGAGCGACAGAATCACGCCCGTGAACACGAGGAGTCCTGCGCCAAGCAGCACCTGCCGTTCGAGCGGAATGACTTTGCGAGTCGAGGATTCCACCGACCCGCCGGCCGATTTCCAGCCTGACAGACCGCCTGCGAGCGAATAGGCCTCTACGCCTTCGGCTGTCAGACTTTCGCAGGCCATGCCGCTGCGGCGGCCGCTGGCACAAATCAGCACCAGCTTCTCGTTTGCCTGCGGCGCGATTCGCACGGTTCCAATCTGCCCGAGCGGGAGTGATTGCGCCCCGCGAATATGCTCGGAGGCGAATTCCGCCGGCTCACGCACATCTACAATGCGGGCGAGACCCTTCTGAAGCCAGTTCATGGCTGTCACGGCATCAATCTCGCGCATGGTGTCGTCCTTGTTTTCCGGTGGCGGGGGTTGCAATTCAACCCGCAGCATCATACGAATTCAATAATATGAATATGTCTATTCCGCAAGACCGGAACAAGGGGCGACACGCATGAAAAACTATCCTGAGATCACGAAATCCACCTCCGCTGGCCTGCGCGAGCTGCGCAAGGATGTGCCGGATCCCCTGGCCGGGTTCAGCCAGCTGACCCGTGAGGCGATGAAGGATGGCGTTATCGACAAGAAAACCAAGGAGTTCATCGCGATGGCCCTTGGTGTCGCCGCGCGTTGCGATGCCTGCCTGGGCTATCACGCCGAAGCCCTCGTCAAACTCGGAGCGACGCGCCAGGAGCTGGCGGAAGTCCTTGCAGTCGCTGTGCAGATGGGCGGTGGCCCCTCGCTGATGTATGCGGCGGATGCCATGACGGCCTTCTCGCAATTTGAGGCGGAGAAAGCGGTCTAAGGCTCACTTCTCAGGCAACGGGATGAACTCGCTCTCGCCGGGCACGCTGTCAAAGCGCCCGGCGGCCCAATCGGCCTTGGCCTGATCGATGCGCTCCTTGCGCGAGGAGACGAAATTCCACCAAATATGTCTGGGGCCATCCATGGGCTCGCCGCCGAAAATCATCAGGCGCGCGTTGGACTGAGCTAGAATGGATATGCGATCGCCAGGCTTGAAGATCAGCAACTGGCCCGGCCCGAAGACATCGCCGGCGATGTCGATCTCGCCTGAAACGGTATAGATCGCGCGCTCGTCATAATCTGGATCGAGCGGTAGAACCGCGCCCGGCGCGAGAATCGCCTCGGCGTAGAAGGCGGGATGCGGAAACGCCACCGGCGAGCTTTGGCCATAGCCCTCGCCCATGATGATGCGCACGCGCTTTCCCTCGCCTGTTATGCGCGGCAGATCGCTTTCGG
This sequence comes from Rhabdaerophilum sp., assembly GCA_051654985.1. Classification (GTDB taxonomy): domain Bacteria; phylum Pseudomonadota; class Alphaproteobacteria; order Rhizobiales; family Beijerinckiaceae; genus Rhabdaerophilum. The sequence continues at coordinate 4,458 of JBOFZC010000104.1, read as the reverse complement.
GATGATGGGTGAAAGCAGGGTTCTGCTCCTCAAAGCCCTTCGGCAAAGCCGCCCAGGCCTGAATGCCATAGAGCCTCTGGCCCGTGGCGCGCGCAGCTTCGCCGGTGCGCTCGGAATGTGTAACGCCGCGCCCAGCGGTCATCAGGTTAAGAGCACCAGGGGTGATTTCTTTCACCACGCCGAGGCTGTCGCGATGCACGATCGAGCCATCGAAGAGGTAGGTCACGGTCGATAGCCCGATATGCGGATGGGGGCGGACATCCAGGCCCTGGCCGAGCAGGAATTCGCTCGGTCCCATCTGATCAAAGAAGACGAAAGGTCCGACCATTTTCTTGCCCACCGAAGGCAGGGCGCGGCGAACCTCAAACCCGCCAATGTCGCGAGCGCGCGGCACAATCACTTGCTCAATGGCGGCGCAGGCTCTGGCATCACCCGGAGCGGGATCATCATGAGGAAGAGACGACATCAGAGCCTCATTCGGTTTGGGTTTTCGCGCATATCAAACCAGATGGAGATGACGCGCCGGAGAACAAGGCGCGGCAAATGATCTTGCGCAAAAGCAATATCGGTCAGAGGACTTGTCAATGGTGTTGCGCAATCGCCCGATCAATTGTCGAGCGGCACTTTTCCCGAGGGTTTGCCATCGGCTCCCAACGTTATCTTCTCGATGCGCATCTGCGCTTCAGCCAGCAGAACCTCGCAGCGCTTTTTCAGCGCCTCGCCCTTTTCATAGAGCGCGATCGAGGCTTCCAGGCTCACATCTCCACGTTCCAGCTCGGCGACGATCGCTTCGAGCTGTTTCATGGCCTCCTCGAAGGGGAGGGCGGCGGATGGGTCGGGGGTGTTCTCTTTGCTCATTATGGGAGCCTAGCCGAGGTGGCAGGCAAATTGAACCCGCCGCATCACGAATATCCCAAGCGCATTCAAGCCCGCACGCCGACACGCAAGCCAGGAGCGGGGCGCTCCATCAGCACGTCGCGGCGGAAGCGGAACAAGGCGGCGGGCCGGCCACCGGTTGTGGTTTGATCGCCTGTGGCTTCCACAAGGCCGGTGCCTTCCACGAGGCGGCGGAAGTTTTGCTTGTGCAGGTGATGGCCGGAAATCGCCTCGACCTTGGTTTGCAAGGTTGTGAGTGTGAAGCTCGGCTCCAACAGTTCGAATACCAGCGGGCGATATTTCAGCTTGCCGCGCAACCGCCCGAGGGCCGTTGCGAGAATGCGCCGATGATCAAACTGCATGGTGCGCCCAAGGCGCGGACGCTCAGCCCAGTTCTGCGCTGCGGGGCGACCATCACGCGCGGCTTCCTCAACCAGCCCGGCCTCATAGAGCAACTCGTAGCGTTCGAGCACCTTTTCCTCGTCGAAGGCGCGACCTTCCAAGGCGAACAGCATGCGCGCCCGCTCCATGCGGGTCAGCGCCCGGCGATCGCCAACGGAGGTATCATCTCGCGCGGCTTCGGCCCATTGGCTGAGCCGCGGCGCGATCTCGCGATCGAGCATGGCAGGCCTGCCGCCCCGCCAGTCTTCCCAGGGGAAGAAGGCATAGAGATTGTGTAACGCCGATTTCGGCATATCGCGCCCCTCGATCCGGGTCAGCGCGAGATATCCGATCGAGACGACATGAGGATTTTCGTCCGCTGTCGCCGGACTGCGTTCATCGGCCTGCCGGCCGCGATCGCCGAAGGTGTAGAGTTGTTCGACATAGCCGAGGCTCAAGCTCGCCTGTTCGGAGGCAAAGGCACGCAGGCCCAGTTCAAGCGTGCGATGCGTCATCGGCTCGAATGGGCCGGAGGGCAGTCCGGGGCTGCCGGCGATATCGAAGGCGGAAGCATAGACCAGCGGCATATCCCGTTCGATCATCAGGATAACGGCGGTGAGATTGATCTCAAGGCCGCTGCCGCCCGGAGCTTTCATGCTGCGTCCCCTGGCGGGCCGATGTCGAGCGAAAACGGGACACCTTCAAAGCAATCTTCGCCCCGGCCAATCCGCTCGATCGCTCTCACCATCCGCCCGTCGCGTTCGAGAATCTGGTCAGCCAGCCTTACGATGTGAATATTGGGTGTGGCGGTCGGCGAGGCCAGCCGGATCCGTTCGGCCCATTCACTCTCGCTGATATCAGGGCGCAGAGCGCAGGCCGAAAGGTAAGCACTCGCGGTCGAGCGGCTGACGCCCGCATAACAATGCACCACGAGCGGGCTCACCCTCTCCCAGCGACGGATGAAGCTGAGGATCTCGGCCACATGTTCGGCGTTGGCCATCACCTCGCCGGCCATGGGCTGCCAGATATCGGCGAAATCGAGCTTGAGGTGCCTCTCTGCCTCAACACCCATCGGAGTTGCGACCTGCCCGATATTCTTGATCACTGTGAGAACGTCCCGCGCACCGGTTTCCCGCACAGTCTTGTGGAGACGATCGAGCGAGCAGACGTGGATCAGCGGCATGTTACAAGGCTTTCGTCGGAGCGGACAACGCGGCAAAGCGGGCGAGAAAACGGGCTTTTGCCTCCTCGACGCTCCAGGGAGTGAGGAGAGGCAGGATCGCTGAACCCAAAGTGGGCGGCGCGCCGAAAATCGGCAACGCCTCAGCCTCGGAAAATCCCGCAAGCCGGGTCGCCTCGAGATAGGCCGCGGCTTTGTCGGCCTTCTTCGCAAGATCCGCCGCGATCCTCGTCATCGGTGCGGGCAGATCGAACCGACGCAAAACGGCTTCGAGAATGCGTGTCTCGGTCTCGCGATAGGTGTCGCCGATCACTGCCTTGAACGGTGAGATCATATCGCCGATTACATATTCTGCCGCGTCATGCAGCAGCACGGTACGGCGCGTGGCGAGCGAGACTGAGGGCGAGTAGACGCCGGCAATCGCATCCACCAGCAGCGAATGCTGCGCCACCGAATAGATATGCGAACCTATCGTTTGGCCGTTCCAGCGTGCGACACGCGAGAGGCCGTGGGCAATATCCTCGATCTCGATATCGAGTGGGGAGGGATCGAGAAGGTTCAGGCGCCGACCCGAAAGCATGCGCTGCCAGGCGCGGGGTGCCACGGCAGGCGATTTCCTCGGGGGTACGGATTTGACCATGCCCCGCTTATTGCGGGGGCGGGCCTGAGTTTCAAGCCTGCTCTAGGCCTGTATCGGCACTTCGAATGTCGCAAAATCCGGTTTCGTCGCCTCGATCGGTACACCGCCGGCTACAATCTCGGTGCCGGATTGGAGCGCGTCCTCCAACTTGTCGAGCCTGATTCGCGCGATGGCGCGATCGGCAAAACTCTCGCCGATTGAGCCGAGAACTGTTTCGCCTGCTTTCACCGTTGCCCCGCCGAGTACGCCGAAGCCGTTGAGAAATCGCACAGGCAAAGCCCGCGTGCGTGCTGTGCCGCGATGTTGCATGCGGCTCACTACTTCCTGACCGACATAGCAACCCTTCTTAAAATCGACGCCACCGAGTTGATCGAGCAACACTTCGTGCGGGAACGCATCGATTGATGGGTAGTCCTTCCCCATTTCCGGCACGCCGAGGCTCACGCGGCGCAGGTGATAGGCCTTGGGTTCGCCAATTTCGAAACCGGCACCAATCGCCTTCAGGGCATCAGCTGGACCAACGAGCCGCTTGCCGAGGCCAGCATGGCGCGGATCAGCGAAGACATAGATATCCTCGCTTACATAATCCGGCGCATCGAACAGCGCCGAAACACTGGTGCCTTCCGGCGCATGGCCGATCGTGACCTCGGCGCGGAGCTTGTATTGCGCGAGGCGTGTCAGCAGATCCTCGGCATAGCCGAAAGAAACATCGATGAGGAAAAGCCCTTCATCGTCACCTTCCTCGCCGGCATTGGCGATCAACATCTCGGTGATGATCTTACCCTGCGGCGTGAGAAGAGCCGCCGAGATCATCATACCTGGCGCGAGCTGCTCGACATTCGCGGTGACGAGATTGTGCAGGAAATGCGCGGCGTCTTTCCCGGCGACAACCAGCAACGATCGCTCAGGCAGGGGGATGAACTGGGGCACGGGCACTCGCTTCGTCTTGTTTCGGGTTTGATCGGCAGATAAGCAACCCGGACGATATCAGCAAGGGAGGCCACCATGCCGAAAACTTTCGATCTCATCCTCAAGGGCGGGGAAGTGGTCAATCAGGATGGCCGCGGCATCCGCGATCTTGCGATCCGCGACGGGAAAATCGCCGGACTCGGCAGCTTTTCGGCCGACGAGGCTGGGGAGGTGATTGACGCAAAAGGCCTCACCATTCTCCCTGGCGTGATCGATACGCAGGTGCATTTTCGTGAGCCCGGCCTCACGCATAAGGAAGACCTCGAATCCGGCTCGCGCTCTGCCGTGATGGGCGGCGTCACGGCCGTTTTCGAAATGCCGAATACCAATCCGCTCACCACTTCCGAAGAGACGCTTCGCGCAAAGGTCGCCGCCGGGCATCACCGCATGCATTGCGATTTCGCCTTCTTCG
>JBOFZC010000103.1:0-4474 GCA_051654985.1 Rhabdaerophilum sp. | reverse complement strand
GCCAAGGGCGTGCCGATTGGCGGCTCGGTTGGCTACGAGATTTTCGACAAGGGTGATTCGTTCTCCGCTACCTCCTTCGTGCAGGGCATCAACCAGCTTCGCGCGCTTGAGGGCGAGCTTGCCCGTACCATCCGCTCGCTGGATCGTGTGCAATCGGCGCGCGTTCACCTTGCGATCCCAGAAAAGAAACTTTTCGCCCGCGACGCGCAGGAGCCGCGAGCCTCCATCGTGCTGAAACTGCGCGGTGATCTCGACCAGAGCCAGGTCCGTGCGATCCGTCATCTTGCCGCCACCGCCGTGCATGGTCTCAAGCCCGAGAAGGTCTCGATTGTGGATGAAGCTGGCCGTCTTCTGGCCGATGGTGCCGGTGTCGAGGCTGATCCGCTCGCACTGACTGCCGACAAGCAATCGAATTTCGAACGCCGCCTGAAAACGCAGGTCGAGGAGATTGTCGCCAGCGTCGTCGGTCGTGGTCGGGCGCGTGTGCAGGTCGCTGCCGAGATGGATTTCAACCGCATCCAATCCGTGACCGATAATTTCGATCCCGAGAGCCGTGTCGTGCGCTCCACGCAGACCCGCACCGAGAATCAGCAATCGGCTGAGCAGCGCGATGGTCAGGTGAGTGTGGCGAACGAGTTGCCACAGGCGCAACAGCAGCAGAACCAGAACAACCCGCAGCAGCGCGAGCAGACCGCGCGCTCGGAAGAGATCGTCAATTACGAAATCTCGAAAACCACCCGCACCGAAATCATCGAGGGTGGTCGCGTCAAGCGCCTCTCGGTTGCAGTGCTGGTCGATGGAATCTACGCGCCCGGTCAGGGCAGCGACATGACCTACCAGCCGCGCTCCTCCGAGGAACTTGAGCGCATCTCGGCCTTGGTGCGCACTTCGATCGGCTTTGACCGCACCCGTGGCGACCAGATTGAAGTGATCAACCTGCGCTTTGCCGAAGGGATCACACAGGTCGATGGCCGCGTGCCCTCCTTGCTGGAGCAGTTGATCTCGCTCACCAAAGAAGATGTTCTGCGCCTCGTCGAACTCGCGATCTTCGGTGTGCTGACCCTGATGGTCACGCTCCTCGTGGTCCGGCCGCTGATGCGCCAGATGGGTATGGGCAAGAAAGATGTGTTGCTCGCTGGCGCGGGTGGACCGATCCAGATGATCCCCGGCCCGAATGGCACGATGGTGCCGGCTCCGGGCCAGATGCTGGCTCTGCCCGCTCCCGGTCAGGAGAGCGCTGCTGGCGCCGTCGGCGGTATGGTCGCCGCGAATTCCAACGGACAGCCCAATATGGCGCAGCTCACCCAGAACCTTCAGCCGGGCGTGATCGACCAGCTTGGCAAGATTGTCGAACAGAACCCGGGTGAATCCATTGCCATCGTGCGGCAGTGGATTGCCCAGCCGCGCTGAGAACCGCGTTGAGAGCCCAAGGGCATTTTCGAGCGCTCCGGACACCGGTTCGCGGGAAGAAAATGCAAGAAACAGAAAGTTGGATCGATCGAGGTGAATTCAAATTCACCGAGAAAGCCCCAGAGAAGACGGACAGGACCTGAACCATGGCCAAGCCCGCCACCGACCTCGCGACCACCGCCCCGAAGCAGGACCATACGCGGTTCCTCGCCGGGCCGGAAAAGGCCGCGATCATCCTCCTCGTTCTCGGCGAGCGTTACGGTGGCCCGATCTGGTCAGCTCTGGATGACGACGAAATCCGCCAGGTCTCGCGCGCCATGTCGCGCCTGGGTTCTGTCACTGCCGACGCCGTCGAGCAGCTTGTGGGTGAGTTCACCTCGATGATGGCGACCGCAGGTGCCGTGACAGGCGACTATGACCGCACCGAGGCCTTGCTGATGAAGTTGATGCCGTCAGACAAGGTCAACGCTCTGATGGATGAAATCCGAGGTCCGGCCGGCCGCAACATGTGGCAGAAGCTCGGCAACGTGCAGGATCAGGTTCTCGCGAATTACCTCAAGGGCGAATACCCGCAAACCGTCTCGGTTGTGCTCTCGCGCCTGCGCTCCGAGCATTCGGCGCGCGTGCTGGCTTTGCTGCCGCATGAATTCGCGCTCGAGGTCGTTACCCGCATGCTCAATATGGAGCCGGTGCAGAAAGACGTTCTCGACCATATCGAGGAGACGCTCCGCACCGAGTTCATCTCGAACCTCTCGATCACTCAGCGCCGTGACAGCCACGAGATGATCGCGGAAATCTTCAACTCCTTTGATCGGCAGACCGAAAGCTGGTTCCTCGCCGCACTCGACGAGCGCAATCGCGAGGCGGCGCAGAAGATCCGCTCGCTCATGTTCACCTTCGACGATCTTTCGCGCCTTGATCCGGGCTCGACCCAGACCCTCATCCGCTTCTCGGATCGCGACGTGTTGTCCACCGCGCTCAAGGGCGCGGCACCGTCAATGAAGAAATTCTTCTTCCAGCAGATGTCCTCGCGCGCCGTCAAAAACCTCGAGGAAGCCATGGCCACACGCGGTCCTGTGCGCCTCAAGGATGTCGACGAGGCACAGATGCGCATTGTCGGCCTTGCCAAGGAACTCGCCTCCAAGGGCGAGATCACCATCGGCAAGAATCGCGCCGAAGATGAACTGATCTATTGAGGCCGATGATCATGTCTGACGCCCGCAACGCTTTCAACTTCAACCGGGATTTCACGAAATCCGGCGCGAGCGGCGTCTATCTCGATAGCTCGGCGCGCTTGCCGGTGCCCTACCCGCAGCACGCTCAGATGCTCGAGCAAGCGCGGGAAGAAGCCCATGCCCAAGGCGTGCTCGAGGGACGCGCGCTGGAACGTGACGAGGAAGCCGCGCGCGTGACCGATGCTATGGCCGAGATCGTCCATCGCCTGCGCGATGCCAGCACGCATCTTGAGGCTACCGAACAAGAGGCGCGGCGAGAGGCGCTGCATTTCGCGCTGGTTTTTGCGCGCAAGATGGCCGGCAAACTCGTGGACGAGATGCCCGTCGCCACCATCGAGGCGACGGCCCGCGCGATCCTCAATGATCTCAGGGGTGCGCCGCATGTTGCCGTGCGCGTCGAGCCGGGTCTTGTCGATGCCGTGAAATCGCGTCTCACCCTGCTGTTTCGTGAGAACGGCATTGAGCTCAAGCTCTTCGTCTTCCCCGACCCCGCGGTTCACTTGGGCGATTGCCGCATCGAATGGGCCGAGGGCGGCATCGTGCGCGACCGCGCGAAACTCGAACATCTCATCGATCAGACGCTCGCCATTGTGCTTCAGCGCGTCTGATCCCAACGAAAATTAGAACAGGCAACAGGAGTTCACCAACATGTCCACCGAGAGCATGCTTCCGCTGAGCGATCTTGAATCCACAGCCGAGCTGGTCGCCGCCGCCTATGGCGCGGATGGCGAGGCAGCGCCGAGTGCCAAAACGGCCGCCGATCTTGAGCATGTCTTCGATGTCCCAGTGCAGGTTTCCGCTGTGCTTGGCCGCTCGAAAATGGGTGTGGGTGACCTGCTGCGCATGTCGCCGGGCCATATTCTTGAACTCGACCGCAAGGTCGGCGAAGCCATCGACATTTTCGTGAATGACCGTCTCGTCGCGCGCGGCGAGGTGGTGCTCGTCGATGACAAGCTCGGCGTCACCATGACTGAAATCATCAAGGGCGATCGCTGATCGCCCGGGGAGCAAGATCAAGCGAAGTGGGTTTCCGGTTCGCGTGAAGATTTTGCAACCAACGCAACAAACAGGGCGATCGCTGATCGCTCTCTTGGTGGCGCCATCCTGCGACACCACCTGAAAGTTTGAAGGAGAACGGCCATGCGGCTTCTCATCGTTGGCACCCTTAGGGGTGAACTCATCACGGCGGCGAAGATTGCGCGCGAGCGCGGCGCTTCCGTTTTCCAGGTCGATGGCGTCGAAGCTGCCCTCTCGCATCTGCGCCAGGGCAAGGGCGCTGACTTGCTGATGGTCGATGTCAATATCGACATCCGCACCCTCGCTGACGGCCTCATCGCCGAGCGCATGAATACGCCGATCATCGCCTGCGGCGTCGCGAACGACAAACGCGCGGCCGTCGCCGCCATCGAGGCGGGCGCGAAGGAATACGTTCCTCTCCCGCCTGATCCCGAGCTGATTGCGGCCATTCTCGAAGCGGTTTCACGCACTGAAACCTCGATCATCTTCCGCGATGAAAGCATGGCGCGCGTCGTCAAACTCGCGCAACAGATTTCGGGCTCGGATGCTTCCGTACTGATCACCGGTGAATCGGGCGTCGGCAAGGAAGTGATGGCGCGTTTCCTGCACGAGAAATCGAAGCGGGCCTCAAAACCCTTCGTCTCGGTCAATTGCGCCGCGATTCCTGATAATCTGCTCGAAAGCGAATTGTTCGGCCACGAAAAAGGGGCCTTCACGGGTGCCATCGCTCGCCGTATCGGCAAGTTCGAAGAGGCCGATGGCGGCACGCTCCTGCTCGACGAAATCTCGGAGATGGATGTCCGCCTGCAGGC
>JBOFZC010000102.1:0-4551 GCA_051654985.1 Rhabdaerophilum sp. | reverse complement strand
GGCGAGGCTCTTTTTCTGTTGTCCGTCGGCATCGAAATTTTCTGGCGTGAGCCAGGTTTCATAACCCGTTTTCAAGGCTGGCCATTCGGCATCGATGATCGAGAACCACGCCGTATCCCGGTTCTTGCCTTTCGCCACCATATGCTGGCGGAAAAGCCCTTCATGGGTAAAGCCGAAACGCAGCGCCGCGCGCTTCGAGGGCTCGTTGCCATTGTGGCATTTCCACTCATAGCGCCGATAGCCGAGGGTCGAGATCGCGTGATCGGCATGCAGGAACAAAGCCTCTGTCGTCACCCGGCTTTTCGCGATGGATGGCCCCCAATGGATCGAGCCGATCTCGATCACGCCATGGGTGAGATCGGCGCGCATATAATCCTGCCGCCCGCCGATGCGCCCCGTCGCCCGGTCGATGACCACGTGGCACAGGATATCCTTCCGCGCGGCCTTGGCCTCGATCCAGTTCTGGAAATCGGGGCGGGTCATGGCCGTCTCGAACAGGAACAGATGATCCCGCTCGGCCTGTTCGGTCATGAGCGCTACGAACAGGCCATCGGCATGGCGCACGGGATCCAGTGGTTCGAGGCGCGTGTAGCGCCCCTCGAGTACCACCGGCGCAGGAAAAGGCCGGGGCGTCCAGGCGGCAAGGTCTGATGTCATGAGGAGACCTGTTTCCCCATCGCGTAGCGGGCCAGTCTTTCGGACAAGGTTCCGGTATGCAGTTCGAAAAGGTGATTGTCGAAATCGTAGAAATAGATCGAATGCCCCTCACCCTCGACACGCGGGCGCGGCGGCAGCATCTCGACGCCCATCGCTCTGATCCGAGCGACATACCCATCGACCGCATTGTCATCGATCTTGAAGGCGACGTGGTTGTAGCTGCGCGGGATGGCCTCTCCCTCCATGATCGCGACCCAGATGTCACTGATCAGAAAGAATTTTTCGCGCGAACGGGAGAAGCTAGCATCGCCCGAGGAATAGACCTCTTTCGCATCGAATATTCCGGTCAGAAACCGGGTCATGCGATCGAGGTCGCGGACAATGAAGGTGATGTGCGAGAGGCCTGAAATCATCTGCAACTCAATGATTATCCCTCGGCGTGCCATGCGTACGAACGATACGACGATATTTCACAGCGTTCTTCAGCACCATGCCCTGGGCCAGGCCGTCAACCGTTTTGCGCTGGATCTCCTGCCACGGCGTCTGGCTCTTGGGATATTTGAAGCCACCATTCGCCTTCATTTCAGCCTGCCGCGTGGCGTATTCAGCATCCGAAATCAGGATATCTGCGGAGCGTTTGTTGAGATCGATCCGGACACGGTCGCCCGTGCGCAGGATCGCGAGCCCACCGCCCACCGCCGCTTCCGGCGTGGCATTGAGAATCGAGGGCGAACCCGAGGTGCCGGATTGCCGCCCGTCACCGATGCAAGGGAGCGCATTGACGCCCTTTTTGATGAGATACGCCGGCGGGCGCATGTTCACGACTTCCGCCGCGCCGGGATAGCCGATCGGCCCCGCGCCGCGCATGAAGAGAATGCCATCCTCGCCGATGTTCAGATCAGGGTTATCGATGCGATGGTGATAATCCTCAGGGCCATCGAACACGAAGGCCGTGCCTTCGAACGCGTTCAGGTCTTTGGGATTTTCGAGGTAGCGCTTCCTGAATTCAGGCGAGATGACGCTGGTTTTCATAATGGCGCTGTCGAAGAGATTGCCCCTGATGTTGAGGAAGCCCGCCTTCGCTTTCATCGGCTCGGCGAAGGGCTTGATGACACGCCGATCCTCGGTGAATTTGCCGCGGCAATTCACACCGATGGTTTTCCCATTCACCGTGCGCGCATCCTCATGAATGAGGCCCTGCGCGATCAGCTCGGCGATCACCGCCGGCACGCCGCCAGCGCGGTGATATTCCTCGGCGAGGAATTCGCCAGCGGGCTGGAGATTGACGAGCAGCGGCACGTCATAGCCAAATTTTTCCCAATCATCCGGCGTCAGATCAATCCCGAGATGGCGCGCAATCGCAATGAGATGCACAGGCGCATTGGTCGAGCCGCCAATCGCGGAGTTCACGCGAATCGCGTTCTCAAACGCCTTGCGTGTCATGATTTTCGAAGGCGTGAGTTGCTCCGCCACCATTTTCACGATCCGCTTGCCGGTCTGGTATGCGACCTGCTGACGCTCGCGATAGGGTGCCGGGATCGAGGCCGAACCTGGAAGGCTCATGCCCAGGGCTTCAGCGAGCGAATTCATCGTCGAAGCTGTGCCCATCGTGTTGCAATGCCCTGTTGAGGGCGCCGATGAGGCCACGAGCTCAATGAACTGCTCGTAGTTGATTTCACCTGCAGCCATCATCTGGCGTGCCTTCCAGACAATCGTGCCGGAGCCCGTGCGCTCGCCGCGGAACCAACCGTTGAGCATCGGGCCGACATTGAGCGAAATCGCGGGGATATCCACCGTCGCCGCGGCCATCAGGCAGGCGGGCGTGGTCTTGTCGCAGCCGGTGGTGAGCACCACACCATCAAGCGGATAGCCGTAGAGCACTTCGACCAACCCGAGATAGGCAAGGTTGCGATCAAGCGACGCCGTCGGGCGTTTGCCGGTCTCCTGAATGGGGTGAACCGGAAACTCAATCGCGATGCCACCTGCCTCGCGTATCCCCTCGCGGATGCGCTCAGCGAGCACGATGTGGTGACGATTGCAGGGGGAGAGATCAGAGCCGGTCTGCGCGATGCCGATAATCGGCTTGTTCGATTGCAACTCTTCGCGCGTCAGCCCGTAATTGAGATATCGCTCGAGATAGAGCGCGGTCATGTCGGGATTGGCGGGGTTGTCGAACCAGTCACGCGAGCGAAGCCTGCGGGTTTTCCGCGGTGCTGGTTTCTGGGCCATCCGCCCCTCCCTGATCAATCATCATATGTTTGAACCGCACCATGACGCGGCTTTCTTTCGAGATCAACCCAAAAAACGACGGCCCGGGTCACTCCGGGCCGCCTCTGTCTCAGGCGCCATAAAGCCACTTGGCGAATTGGTAGTAGAGCGGCAAGCCGATCAGCATGTTGAAGGGGAAGGTCACGGCGAGCGAAGCCGTGAGGTAGATGCCGGGATTGGCCTCGGGCAGGGCCGCGCGGCAGGCCGCCGGTGCGTCAATGTAAGAGGCCGAGGCGCAGATCGCGCCGAGCACGAAGGCGCCGCCGAGGCTCAGCCCCGCTGCATGACCCAAGGTCACACCTACAACCCCCCATACAATCGGGCCGAGGATCGCGAAGCTCGTCATGAACACGCCCACCTTCGCATAGCCCTTGATATGGCGCGCTGCGGTCATGCCCATTTCGAGCAGGAAGAGCATGAGGACACCCCGGAAAAGCTGCTCGTAGAATGGCGCGATCTGGCTCCATTGGCCGTCATTGGCGAAGGCACCGATCACCATGCCGCCCGTGAGCAGCAAGATACCCCGGCCCCGAAGTGTATCGAGCACGATATCGCCGAGCCGACCAGCTCCCGCTTTCCGGCCCATCGACCAGCGCGCGAGCAGCAGCGCGATGATCACGCCCCATTCCATCAGTGCAACAACGGCTGTGATGTAACCCTCAGAGGGATTGCCGAGACTGCGGGTGAAGGTGACTGCAGCAAAGAAGGTGACGGATGAAACCGAGCCGTAATGCGCGGCAATTGCCGCAGCGTTCGAGGCATCAAACCCCACTCGCCGCATCAGCTGAAAGGTGATCACCGGGATCGCGACGGTGAGCAGGATCGCGACCGCCAGCAACGAGGAGATGTCGGCAAGGTTGGTTTTCGCCAGTTCGCGCCCACCCGAAAGCCCGATCGAGAACAAGAGATAAATGGAAAGAAGTTTGAGCACCGGTTCGGGCAATTCGAGCTCCGAGCGGATGAAGCCTGCGATCGTGCCGAGCACAAAGGCGAGCACGATGGGCGATGTGAGATTGACAAGCAGCAGGTCTAGTCCGGGCATAGGCCCCTCCAGCGGGTTTTGACTGGGCCGGGGTTAGGGGCTTCGCTTTGATTTGACGAATTGATTTTTGAGCTATCTATGATTGAATTTGTCAATCGTAAGGTTGTCATGCCTGATTCCTCCAAATCCACACCCGTCTCGGGCGGCCAGCTCGATCTCGACCTGCTGCGCAGCTTCGTCACCATTGCTGATGCGGGCGGCTTCACCCGCGCGGCCGAGCGTCTGCTTCGCACGCAATCCACGATTTCGCTGCAGGTGAAGCGTCTAGAGGCGCAATTGGGCCGCCGATTGTTCGATCGCACGCCGCGCTCCTTGCGTCTCACGCCGGAGGGGGAGACACTGTTGCCCGAAGCGCGCGCTTTGCTGGCGCTTCACGATGCAATTCTGACGCGCAACGCCGAAGGCGTGATTGAGGGCACGATCCGATTGGGAACGCCCGAGGATTTTGCGACCTCACATCTGCCTGAGGTTCTCGCGCGCTTCGCAAAATCACATCCCAAGATCGCTTTGGAAGTGACATGCGATCTCACGCTCAATCTCATCGAGCGTTTTCGGGCCGGTGAATTTGATCTGGTCCTCGTCAA
>JBOFZC010000101.1:0-3738 GCA_051654985.1 Rhabdaerophilum sp. | reverse complement strand
CCTTGCTTTGTCATCTGACATCGCTAGAAGGCGCGACCCACGACCGTGACGCGAAACCCCGAGTGATCCCCATGCGCGAACCGCGCCCGCTGACCTCCTATCGTCTGGCTGACCTCCTGGCGGATATTGTCGACCATGTGCGCCCGGCCTTCGGGAAGGGCAGGGTCGCGGATTATATTCCCGAACTTGCAAAGGTGGATGCGAAGAAATTCGGCATCGCCGTCGCCACGCTCGATGGTGCGGATGTCGCGGCAGGGGATTGTGATGAGCCCTTCTCGCTGCAAAGCGTGACGAAGCTTTTTGCGCTCCAGCTCGCGCTCAACCGTGGGGGTGACGATATCTGGACGCGGGTGGGCAAGGAGCCTTCGGGTACGGCGTTCAATCATCTCGCGATTCTTGAGGCCGAACAGGGCACGCCGCGCAACCCCTTCGTGAATGCGGGGGCGTTGACCGTGACCGACTACCTCATGGGCCGGACGCGCGATGTCGGGGCGCTGGTGCTTGAATATATCCGCGCTTCATCCGGCGGGATGACTGGCGGCATTGATGAAGCCGTCGCAGCCTCGGAAATCGCGACAGCTCATCAGAACCGCGCCATTGCGCATATCCTCAAGGTGCATGGCACGGTTGATCATGCACCTGATGCGGTGGTCGATGCCTACTGCCGACAATGTGCGATTTCCGCGACAGTCCGCGATCTCGCTCGTGCAGCTTTGCCGCTCGCAATGGATGGATTTTCGATCCATTCCGGCGAAAGTGTGCTGGCACAACGCATGGTTCGGCGGGTGAATGCCGTGATGATGACCTGTGGGATGTATGATTCCACCGGCAGCTTTGCCTATCGCGTTGGCCTGCCGGCGAAAAGCGGGGTTGGCGGCGGCATTGTAGCCGTCGCCCCGGGGCAGGGTGCGATTGCGGTCTGGTCCCCGGAGCTTGATCGCGCCGGCAATTCGCTTGTCGGCACGATTGCGCTCGAGCTGTTCGCGCAGAATACGCGCTGGTCTGTGCTCTAATTCAGCCGGAATTCATGCCCGATCGAGCGGATTTCCGCCGGCTTGATCAGCCGGTTATGCGCCACAACAACCGAATGCAGCCCTCCCTCGATCTCGCGCTTCCAGAAATCGAGAAATTTGTGCAAAGCGGGGAATTTTGGAAAGAGATCATACTCTTGCCAGATGAAGGTCTGCAGCAGATGCGGGTGATCCGGCATCTTGTAGAGGATATTGGCCGTCGTCAGCCCGTAACCCTGCAACTGACGACGGAAATCTGAATCGACCATCTCGGCCTCCTCGTGTTTTCCGAAGTTTAGACGCCTATGAGAGCGCGTGTTCCGTTACGGAAGTGTTAATGATTGAGCTCTGCCGAGCAAAAGAATATTGTGCAATATCATAGTTTTAGCAGCCCGTTTCTGAGACTGCTAACACCTGCGGCGCTGACCACAGTTGCTTTCGATGTGAACCAGGCTCATGATACCTCTATGGTCTGGAATTTCTGGCTTGCCTCCCTTGTCGTTGCGAACCGCCTGCCGCGTCTGGCCGAAGAAGCGCATGGCCTTGCGATGGGGCGCCCGCGCTCCGGTCGGCTGGAAAGCGAGCGGATGGTGACCGAGAAGATTGTCGCTGTTCAGAGTGGTGCCCTCGCGGCTGGACTTGAGAGCGTGATCATCGGCATCGAGATCGCCACGCGCACAGCGCTCGGCGATATACACGCCGCTGGCCAAACGATGTCGCATGCGCCAGCTCGCGTGGCGATGGCCGCCACTGGCCCGACGCGCCGCACAGTGGCTGCGAATGCCAAACGGTTTTCGAGCAGCAGACGCGGACGCTGAACATTCCGTCTTCTGGCTGACTTGACCAGGCCCCGTGCCCGGTAGAAACAGCCCTATGGCTGCCAGCAAAAGCTCCCTGTCACTTGATTTCGCTTCCCGTCTCGCAATCGGGAGTATTCTCGTTGGCCTTGTGGTTCTTGCCCTGAAATTTGGTGCCTATTGGCATACGGGCTCGGTCGCGCTCTATTCCGATGCCCTAGAGAGCACGATCAATGTGGTCGCGGCTTGCGTGGCGCTGCTCGCCTTGCAGATCAGTGCAAAGCCCGCGGATGCGCGCCACCCCTATGGACACCAGAAGGTAGAGTATCTCGCGGCGGTGTTTGAAGGCGCGCTGATTCTTGTCGCCGCCCTGATGGTGTTTCATTCCGCCTGGGAAGCGTGGAAGAATCCGCGCCCGATCGGCGCCGAGCCGCTGGGATTCGCGCTCAATATCGCCGCGGGTCTCGTCAACGGTTTCTGGTGCTGGATACTGCTTTCGCGCGGCAAGATGCTGCGTTCACCGGCGCTGATTGCCGATGGCAAGCATCTTTTGTCGGATGTTGTGTCTTCGCTTGGGGTGCTTGCGGCTCTTGTGATCAGCATCGCGACGGGCTTGCCCTGGCTTGATCCGGTGCTCGCTGCCCTGGTCGGCATCAACATTCTCGTTTCGGGCTGGAAGTTGATGCAATCCTCGTTCGGCGGGTTGATGGATGAAGCCGCCGCCCCGGAAGAGCTCGAGCAGATCCGCAAGCTCATTGCGACCCACGGCGATGGCGCGATCGAAGCGCATGATCTGCGCACGCGCCATTCCGGGCGTACCACCTTCATCGAGTTCCATCTTGTCGTGCCGGGGGAGATGCGAGTCGATCAAAGCCATGATATTTGCGATCGGATCGAGGCGGGCTTGCGCAAGGAGTTTTCCGGCGCTCTCATCACGATTCATGTCGAGCCGGAGAACAAGGCCAAGCATACCGGCATCGTTGTTCTCTAGTGTTCAGAAAAAGCTCGGTCCCAGGGAGGGAATACTATGCTCGCGCCAATGGACAATCGCGCTTTCGCGCTCTCGGATGATGACCTCGCGATTGTTGAGATGGCACGCGCCTTCGCTGACGAGAAGCTCGCACCCCATGCTCTGCTTTGGGACGAAACCAAGCACTTCCCCGTAGATGTGCTGCGCGAAACCGCCGCGCTCGGCATGAGCGCCTGTTATGTCTCGGAAGATTGGGGTGGCTCGGGCCTCACGAGGTTGCAGACCGCGTTGGTGTTCGAAGCGCTTTCGACCGGCTGCCCGACGGTCGCTTCCTATCTCTCGATTCACAACATGGTTTCGGGATTGGTCGAACGTTTCGGTGATGAGGCGCTGAAATCCAAATACATGCCGCCGCTTGTCTCGATGGAGATGCTCTCCTCGTATTGTCTCACCGAGCCTGGCTCAGGCTCGGATGCTGCGGCACTGAAAACGCGCGCGCGGCGCGATGGCGACTTTTACATCGTTGATGGTGTCAAACAATTCATCTCCGGCGCTGGTGCAACGGACCTTTACGCTGTGATGGTGCGCACGGGCGAAGATGGCCCCAAGGGCATAACCTGCCTGCTCATTGAGAAGGATGCTCCCGGCCTCTCTTTTGGTGCCAACGAGAAGAAAATGGGCTGGAATGCCCAACCCACACGGCAGGTGATCATGGAAGGGTGCCGCGTGCCGGTCGCAAACCGGCTCGGTGCAGAAGGGCAGGGTTTTACGATTGCGATGAGCGGGCTCGATGGCGGGCGGCTGAATATCTCGGCCTCGGCACTCGGCGGCGCGCAATCGGCCTTTGAAAAGGCGAAAACCTATCTCTCGGAGCGGCAGGCTTTCGGAAAGAAACTGCAGGATTTCCAGGCCCTGCAATTCCGTCTCGCCGATATGGCGATTGATCTCGAGGCCGCGCGCA
>JBOFZC010000100.1:0-10850 GCA_051654985.1 Rhabdaerophilum sp. | reverse complement strand
ATGAGCAGGGTGAAAATCACACAGAAAACGGTGCCCCATTTGATGAGACCGCCAAAGAGCGAGAAGGTCTTCTCGTGTTCGGCATAATCCATCGCTGGAACGTCATGATTGTGGTGGTCAGCAGCCATCGTCGTCTTCCCTCAGAGCAGTCAAAACCTATTCTCCGCGTCTAGCCGAAAGGCGGCTTTCGCGCAATGCGGCTGACGCATGGGGGAGGGGCGCGAAGAGATGGGTTACAGGCCAGCGCGCGCCAGTGCCAGCGCTTGCGCTTTCGTGACTGTCCGGACCGAGAAATCCGCGATCTCGGCTTCGAACAAGGCATGGAAATTCAACCGGGCATCGAGATGCAGGAACACACCGCCAAGGCCGATCGCAGCCCGATCCATGAACACGAATTCGCGCGGAATCGTCACCGGCCCCTTTTCTTTGAGGGCCTGATGCACCTTGAAAGCTTCTTTGCGCCCATATTCGCCGGGCGAAACACCATCCGCAATGGTGCGTACGCGATCATCAAGCAGCGGCCCGAAAATAAACCGAGCCCAGATGGAGAGAATATCGATCAGTTCGCGATTGAGCTTCTTGAAGCCCCAAACTTCATAGGCCTGCACCACTCGCGCTTCGTCGCCTTCAAGCAGCCCGCGATAAAGATCGACGACGCCGCCGACAAAGCTCGGCGGGAAGATGCGAATGCACCCATAGTCAAGGAGGTTGATGCCGCCGGGCGCGCCCGATTCGTCTCGAAAAACCGTGTAATTTCCGAGATGGGGGTCACCGTGAATGATCCCGACATGGCTGAACGGATGCCACCACGCCTTGAACATTGCGGTGGCGAGGCGGTTGCGAACTTCCTCGCTTTCGTCCTTGAAGGTGAGCATTTTCTCGCCTTCCAGCCATTCCAGACTGAGCAGGCGACGCGTGGAAAGCGCGCCCTCAACCCTCGGTACGCGCACCAGGGGTTCATCATTCAGCACGTCGGCATAAAGCCGGGCATGACGCGCCTCGCGGGTGTAATCGAGCTCTTCGCGGATGCGCTCGGCGATCTCGGTTTTGATTTCGCTCGTATCGATCACGTTCGACATCCGCCGATGGATCGAAAACAGCAGATCAAGCTGGCTCAGATCGGCCTCGACCGCCGATTCCATATCCGGATATTGCAGTTTGCAGGCGAGCTTCTGTCCGTCATGCATGGTTGCGCGATGCACTTGCCCCAGAGAGGCTGCGGCGGCGGGTTCTTTTTCGAAGCTGGCAAAACGGTTTTGCCATTCCGGACCCAATTCAGCGATCATCCGTCGCTTTACAAAGGTCCAGCCCATCGGCGGCGCTTCGGACTGGAGCTTGCGCAATTCCTCAGCATATTCCGCTGGTACGGCTTCGGGGATGGTCGCAAGCAATTGCGCGACCTTCATCAGCGGGCCCTTGAGGCCACCGAGTGCAGCCGTCAGCGCGGCGGCATTGCGTCGGTCACCATCAGAAGAGCGGCCCATCAGCATGCCGCCAGCAATGCGCGCCGCAACGCCGCCGACATTCGCACCGACGCGGGCATAGCGGCTGGCACGCGCAGAAAAGCGGTTCTGTTCGGAATCGGACATGGCTCTTCCCGCGATGATGACGATGAGTCTTACGGACGAGACATCTCTGCGGATGCCTTCGCCTCACCCATCCATCGCCTCAAGCTCGCCGATCATGTCCTCAATCACCTTGAGGCCGATCTGCCAGAAGGCGGGATCGCGCGCATCAAGCCCGAACGGCGCGAGCAGTTCGGAATGGTGCTTGGTTCCTCCTGCTTTCAGGAGGTCGAAGTAATGATCGACAAAGCGCGGGTCAGCCTTCTGATAGACTCCATAGAGCGAATTCACGAGGCAATCGCCGAAGGCATAGGCGTAGACATAGAAGGGCGAGTGGATGAAGTGCGGGATATAGGCCCAGAACACTTCATAGCCTGGCCCGAGATGGATCGCAGGGCCGAGGCTTTTCGTCTGCACGTCAAGCCAGATCGCGTTCAATTGCTCAGCAGTGAGTTCGCCGTTGCGCCGCTCGATATGAACGCGCCGCTCGAAGGAATAGAACGCGACCTGCCGCACAACAGTGTTGATCATGTCCTCGACCTTCGAGGCCAGCAATGCCTTGCGCTCTTGCGGATTGGTCGTTGCGGCAAGGATTTTCCGGAAGGTCAGCATCTCGCCGAACACGCTCGCAGTCTCCGCCAAGGTGAGCGGTGTCGGCGCCATCAGTGCGCCGTTCGGGCCCGCGAGCACCTGATGCACGCCATGCCCGAGCTCATGTGCAAGGGTCATCACGTCACGCGGCTTCCCCAAGTAATTCACGAGAATATAGGGATGCGCCGAGGGCACAGTGGGATGAGCGAATGCGCCGGGTGATTTGCCGGGGCGCGTTGGCGCGTCGATCCAGCTTTCGTCAAAGAAGCGGCGGGCAATATCGGCGAGCTCATCCGAAAACCCGGCATAGGCCGTCAGCACGGTGTCGCGCGCTTCTTCCCACGGAATCGTGCGCTGCTCGACTTTCGGCAGCGGCGCGTTGCGATCCCAGAAGTCGAGCGTCTCGCGCCCGAACCACTTGGCTTTCAGCGCATAATAGCGATGCGAGAGACGCGGATAGGCTGCCTCGATGGCCGAGACCATCGCATCCACCACCTCGCGTTCAACCCGGTTTCCGAGATGCCGGCTATCCGCGACATCCTGAAAGCCGCGCCAGCGATCCGAGATTTCCTTGTCTTTCGCCAAAGTGTTGGTGACGAGCGTGAAGAGGCGGATGTTCTCGCTCAGAGTTTTTGCCAGCGCTTCGCCCGCGCTCTTGCGCTTGGCAGCATCCGAATCTTGAAGCCTGCCCAGGGTGGGCTCCAATGTGAGGCTTTCGCCATCGATCTCGAAACGCAGCGAAGCCATTGTCTCATCGAAGAGCCGATTCCAAGCCCCACGTCCGGTGACGGATTTCTCGTGGAAGACCTGTTCGATGCGATCTTCGAGCTGATAAGGCTTGTCGCGGCGCAGATCGGTGAGCCAAGGCTGGAAATGCTGAAGCGGTTCACCCGCAGCGAGCTTGTCGATCAGCGCATCATCAATCCGGTTCAGTTCGAGCATGAAGAACAGCAGATCGGATGACAGCGCGGTGATGCGTTCTTGTGCATCGCCATAGAACTTACCGTGGGCGGGGTTGGTGGTATCGGTCGCGTAGATCAGTCCTGCATAAGAAATGATCCGGCCCATCCGGTCCTCGATTGCCTCGTATTGGCGGATCGCGTCGTGGAGTTTGGCACCGCCATCTGCCGCACCGGCGATCGTCAAGAGTTGTCCGCGAAATCGCGCCGCAAAGGCTGCTGATTCGCGTTCGACCCTCTCAAGATCGGCCTTGTATTCCGGTGAGTCCATGCCGGGATAGAGGTCAGAGAGCCGCCATTCAGGCAGAATGCCGAGCGATTTTTCATCTGCGCCACTGCGCTCCGCCGGCATGAGCAGGGCCTTGGCATTTGGCAAATTCTGCATCGCAATTCCCCTGCAATTCGCTCCAAACGCTTCCATTTCCCCAAAATGAGGCAACGAAACGCCAATCCGATCTTCGCAATGCAGATGCCGCAGCGCCACTTATTTTGCAATGCGCCATGAAAAGCCGACGACAGGATTTACAGCCTGTTTACGCGCATTCGCGACACTGGCCCAGAACGAAACACCTTGTCGGGCTGCATCACGCCTGCGGGTGAGCATGAAAGCGAAATATCCAGCCTATGAGCGCAACTCTTCTCATCGTCGATGACGATCCCGTCCAGCGTCGCCTTCTCACCGAAATGGTGCGCCGCTTCGGCTATCAGCCTGAGGTGGTGGAGGGTGGTGCGGAGGCGCTCGATCGCCTGAACGATCGTTCCAAGACCAAAATCGATGTGATGGTGCTCGATCTGGTCATGCCCGATATCGATGGCATGACCGTGCTTGATCGGCTGAAAGCGATGGAAGACGCGCCGGCGGTGATCGTCCAGACCGCGCATGGCTCGATCGATGCCGTGATCAGCGCGATGCGCGCGGGTGCGGCTGATTTTGTAGTGAAACCTGTGGGTGCCGAGCGTCTCCAGGTCTCGATCAAGAACGCCTTGCGCGTCGAAGCCCTTGAGGGCGAAGTGCGGCGCATGTCGAAGCGTGGCTCTGGCGCGTTGACATTCACCGATCTTGCTTCTTCTTCCGCTGATATGGCGCGGGCCATTCGACTCGGTGAGCGTGCCGCGAAATCTGGAATTCCGGTCCTGCTCGAGGGCGAATCGGGTGTCGGCAAAGAAGTGTTCGCCCGCGCGCTTCAAGGTGCGAGCGACCGACGCGGCAAATCGTTTGTGACAGTCAATTGCGGGGCGATCCCGGCCAATCTTGTCGAGAGCATTCTCTTTGGGCACGAGAAGGGCGCCTTCACTGGGGCCACAGAGAAGCATCTCGGCAAATTCGTGGAAGCCAGTGGCGGCACGCTTTTCCTGGATGAGGTTTCCGAACTTCCGCTCGATGCGCAGGTCAAATTGCTGCGTGCCATTCAGGAGGGCGAGGTTGACCCGGTGGGCGGGCGCAAGACCGTGAAGGTCGATATCCGTCTCGTCTCAGCCTCGAACAAGGATCTTCTGGACTGCGTCCGGCAGGGCAAATTCCGCGAAGATCTCTATTATCGTCTCAACGTTTTCCCGATTTCCATTCCGCCCCTGCGCAACCGGCGCGAGGATATCCCGGCACTGGTGCGCCGCTTCGTCGCGCGCTGTGCGGCGGAGGAGGGGCGGACCATTCGCGGCGTTTCGGCGGAAGCCATGCAGCTTTTGCAAACGTTCCATTGGCCTGGCAACGTGCGCCAACTGGAAAACGCCGTGTTCCGCGCCGTGATCCTCTGCGAAGACGATGAGATCACGCTCGAACATCTGCCGCAGGTCGCACAAGTCGTCAGCGGATTCGAAGTGCGCATTCCGCCGATTGCCGCGACACCCATGCCTTCAAATGCTGAGCGCGAAATCGTACGTGTTGAGATCAAAGATCCTTCCGCGATGACTTTACTCGATCCGATGGGCGATGTTCGTCCGCTGGGGGATGTAGAAAGCGAGACAATCCGCTTCGCCCTCGATCATTATCGTGGGCAGATGTCGAAGGTCGCGCGCAAGCTCGGAATCGGGCGCTCAACGCTTTATCGCAAGCTCAAGGAACTCGGCATTGCGACCGATGAGCCCGAAGGGGACGATCTGGGCGAGGATATCCGCGCCGCGTGATGTGATGTGCGACATGTCACTGTCTTGACAAGAATTTTGGTTCAAGGAACGAAGAAGCGGAACGGGCGGGCGTGATTGCGGTTTGCACCGGAACGCCGCGCTTGCCAGGAGAGAGCGGATTATGAGGCGGCTTCGGTTGGTTCCGGACAGGGCGTCTGCGTTCAGCTGGAATTTCACAATGGGCAATGTGAGCCTCGCTACCCTGCTTGTGGCCTTTGCGATCAGCGGGTCTGTTCAGGCGACGACGCCTGGAGCCGAAGCCCCGCCGCAGGCTCTTGTCCTGCCATTGCCCGAGATTCCGCCTTTCGCGATGCCCGGCGTTTCAGTGCCGGTTGCAGTTCAGCCGGAAACTGCACTCCCCAGTTTCGAAGCTGAGAAGCAGCGCGAGGAATTCCTCATCGTACGTGGTGTGGAAATCCCGGGCTTTGCAATGCCAGCCGGAATGGCCGTCGAGCAGCCTGCCCGGGAGCCCGTCGCGGCTGTTGCACTTGAAGCTCCGGCTGCTGAATTGCCGGCGGCTGTCCAGCGTGTCCAGATCGAGACTCCGCCGATCCCCGCGCTCAATCTCTCGATGTTGCAAATCGATCCGCCTGCTGCGGTCGCTACAGTGCCTCAGCACTCCTTGTCCGCGACGCTTGATATCGATGCCGAGCGCGCGAAAGCAATTCTCGATCCGCTACGAACGAAGCTGAAAATGCGCCCGGTTGTCACGCAGCAGATCGTCGATTTCTATGCGGCCCGCAACTGGCAGCCGTTGTGGCATGGTGCCGAGGGGCATCTTGTTGCCAAGGCGCAAGGTGTTTTCGATACCATCGCGAAAGCGGGCGAGGAGGGGCTTGATGCGGCTCGTCTGCTCTCGGTTCTCCCGGTTTTGCTCTCCGAGGCGTCGGGTCGTGCTCCAATGCCGCTGGAGCGCCGCGCCGAGGCCGACCTCGCGCTCTCGCTGAGTGCCTATGCCTATGCGCAGGATGCACGCGGCGGACGGCTGGAGCCAAGTCGTCTATCCCCGATGCTGACACCGGCGCTCGCCTTGCCGCAGGCCGCCGATGTGCTGGAAGCCATGGCGAGCGCTGGCACTGCCGGCAGCATTCGCGATGCACTTCAGGCCTACAATCCGTCACATGCCGGCTATCGCTCTCTACGCGATGCACTCGCAAAACTACGCGCCGAGCCAAAGGCTGATCCCGAACTCACAGCGAGCACTGGCTCCAGCCCCGCCGCCCTGCGCGCAGCGTTGCCGGCAAATTTTATGAATGGTGCAGGGCTGAACCCTGGTCAAGACGATGATCGCGTGCCGCTGATGCGGGTTCGACTCGGCCTGCCGAGTATGGACGGCATCACCTATGATGGAGCCCTCGCCGAGGCGATGCGCGAATTCCAGCGCGCCAACAATCTCAAGCCCGATGGCCGGGTGACACCGCGCACCCGCGCGACGCTGGAAGATCTCGAAGCGCCCACGACCCGTGCCCAAAAGAAGAAATCAGCACCCGATGATCGCATCGGCGCTCTCATCGCCAATATGGAACGCTGGCGCTGGCTGCCGCAGGATCTCGGCCGCACCCATATCTTCGTGAACATCCCGGATTTTCGCCTCGAGATGATAGCTGACGGTGCGCGTGTGTTTGAAACGCGGGTGATTGTGGGCAGGTCCGATCGCCAGACGCCTGTCTTTTCGGATCAAATGGAATTTCTGGTTGTCAATCCGTCATGGTTCATCCCGCCGACCATCCTGAAGAACGATGTGTTGCCCAAACTCGCGGCTGACCCCGGCTATGCCGAGCGTATGGGTTATGAGGTGATCCGGCGCGGCAACTCGATTTCGGTGCGCCAGCCGCCGGGCGAGCGCAATGCTTTGGGACATGTGAAATTCATGTTTCCGAACAATCACGCGGTCTATCTGCATGATACACCGGGCCGACATCTGTTTCGCGCAGAGGCGCGCGCCTTCAGCTCGGGCTGCGTGCGTGTTGAAGGCCCGTTCCAGCTGGCCGAGCGCTTGCTCTTGAAGCGGCAGGGGTTCAGTGAGCGGCAATTGCGCGCCATGGTCGGTGGGGGTGAGCGCACGATACGGCTTACTGAGAGGGTGCCAGTACATCTGGCGTATTTCACCTATCAAGTGGATGCGAGCGGGGCGCTGGTTCGCAAGCCCGATCTCTATGGACACGATGCACGTATCCGGCGCGCCTTGTCACTTTGAGGTTTTTGCGCGAGATCATGGAAATGCGGGCGTTTTTCCGCCACCTTTCTCCGGCAAAGGTTCGCAAGAAGCGCTTGCGGGGGGTGTGTCCGCTGATGAGTCTGGAGTGCGGGGCATGATGCGGCTGCGTGGTTTTGCGCGCGGGCTGGTTCGGTCAGTGGGCGTTTGCGCTCTGGCTGTGGTGACGCTTGCCGGTTTCTCGCGTGGCACGCAGGATGCGAACGCCAATGGTGAGACACGCACGCTCAACCTCTATCACGCCCATACCCGCGAAAGCCTCCGTGTGACCTTTAAGCGGGACGGCGTGTTCGACAGCGATGCGCTGGCCAAGCTCAATCATTTCCTGCGCGACTGGCGCAACGACGACACCACGGCCATGGCCCCTCAATTGTTTGATGTCCTCTGGTTTGTCTATCGCGAGGTCGGCGCCACGGAGCCTGTGAAGGTCGTCTCGGCTTATCGTTCGCCGGGCACCAATGCGATGCTGGCGCGTCGCTCGCGCGCGGTGGCGAAGAACAGCCACCACATGCGCGGAAATGCGATGGATTTCCACATTCCCGGCGTGAGCATGGCCAAAGTGCGTGAGCTGGGCATGCGCCTGCAGCGCGGTGGTGTCGGCTATTACCCCACAGCGGGTTCGCCCTTCGTGCACCTCGATGTGGGCACAGTGCGTTCCTGGCCGCGCATGCCGCGTGATCAGCTTGAGCGGCTTTTCCCGGACGGGAAGACCGTGCATCTGCCAGCCGATGGCGTGCCGCTCGCGAACTATCAGATCGCTTTGGCCGAGGTTCAGGCGCGCGGCGGCTCGGCTCTGGATTACGATACGGTCCGGACCAGCAGTGGGCGAACGCTCTGGGCGCTGTTGTTTGGCTCCGGCGCCGAAGAAGATACTGGCGATGAAGCGCGTCCCTCGCGTGTTGCGGGCAGCCGCGCGGCACGCAATGCCCCCGCGATTGCACAGAACACGGCGCCGGCTCCCTCCGGGGAAAACGTGATGGTGGCTTCCGTCGCGCCGGTTCAATCTGCGGCGCGGGCTGCACCAGTGCGAGTCGAGGCTCGCCCGATCGAAGCGCAACTGCGCCCGCAACCGGGCAGCGAATCCACGACACCTGCGCCCGTTGGCGCACCGACGCCCGTTCCGGTTGGCGCAGCCCCGCCTGTTCAGGTTGCTGCCTTGCCTATTCCACCCATTCGCCCGCGTGATCTCGGTGTAGCGGTTGCTGCTGTTCCCGGCGCGCCGGTTGCGGCGGAACTGCCGCTTCCTCCCTTGCGACAGCGGGCTGTCGCTGCAGCACCCGAACCGGAGGCAAAGCCGGTTGAAGTCGCGGCTTTGGCCAGCCCGCCGGTTGCGACCAATCTGCCGCTTCCACCCGTCCGCAGTGTCGCGCCCGTTGCTCAGACCTTTACTGTCGCGAGTGCTGCGCCTGCACCGGCTCCAGCGCTGCCAGGCATCATGACGCGTCCGGCTGAGCTTCAATCACCCGACGTGCGCGCCTATGCTCCGGCAAATCTGCCGCTGCCGCCAAGCCGGGTCGCTGCCCTTTCCGAGCGCCCGCGTGCCGCTCAGCCCATCACGCCGATTCGCGTGAAGACCGCGGCGGATGCCGAGGGCAAAGCCGATTTGACAGCCCTCATTGAGGCGGAATCAGCGCGCCAGAGTCGGCCGCGCGCGGTTGTGAATGTCTCACAGCCACCGGTTCAAACCGAGGTTCGTCGCGAAGTTGTGGCCATGCCGCTCGCGAAAAAGACCTCGGCGAGCGAGGTCGGCGGCTTTGCCGGCGGGTTCATCCGCCCGCTTTCGCCACGTTTCACGAAAGCAGGCGAATAATCTCTAACCGAGATCAGGCCATGCCGAGCGCGTTGAGATAGCTCTCGAGCAGGGCTTCTTCCTCCTGGCGTTCATGCGCTTCTTTTCGGCGCAATGAGACGACCTTGCGCAGGATTTTGGAATCGTAGCCCTGACCCTTGGCCTCGGCATAAACATCCTTGATGTCGGAGGCGATATTGCGCTTCTCCTCCTCAAGGCGTTCGATGCGCTCGATGATGGATTTGAGTTGGCCGGCAGCGGCGGGTGAAACTTCGGACATGGCTTCTCTCAGAATGCTGGAAAGGTTAGCTCGACCGGATGGACGAGTGCGCTGCCGGGATCAAGCGAAGCTTTCTCGCAGCATGCCGCTTTCCCCGGAAATCCGGCTTTAGCTATGCCCGGGTGTGCGCGCCTTGAACGCAGCATCTTGGGCCGCGCTTGCCTCTTTCTGGTGTTCGGCCTTCCATGCCTCGTAGGGCATGCCATAGACATGCTCACGCGCCGCAGCGCGATCCAGTGGCACCCCCTTCGCTTTTGCGGCGTCTTCCATCCAGTTCGAGAGGCAGTTCCGGCAAAAACCGGCGAGGTTCATCATGTCGATGTTCTGCACCTCGGGGTGATCGCGCAGATGTTGGACCAAGCGGCGGAAAGCCAGGGCCTCAAGCTCGGTGATCGTGGCGGGGTCGAGGTTGGTGCTCATCTTGGCTCCTCAGGGATGCACGCCATGCACGCGCGCTTCGTAGAGATCTGGGTTGGAAAGCAGCGGGCGCAAGACCCCAGCCAACCTTTTGCCCCAGGCACGAGCCGTTTCTTCTGTCGCAATGAGATCCTGGCGGATCTCGACAAGGGCATGTGCAAGCCCCGCGCGGATGACATGCCGGTCCATCGTGTCGCCGCGATAACCACCTTGATAGGGCTCGTTGTCGCCCACAATGAGATCAGGCTCGCGTGCGAGGGCATCCAGTAGCGTTCGGTTGAGACGAGGGTCAAAGTCCCAGATCACGGTGATGTGCCAAGGGCGTTTGCGGCCCTTCATCTCGGGCGTGTAGGAATGCATTGAAACGATGACGGGGTTTTTCCCCGTGGCGCGCATGGCGCGAATGGTGCGGGCAATGGCATCATCATAGGGGCGATAGAAGCGGGTGATGCGGGCGTTGATCTCATCTTCGCCGATCCGGGCATTGCCGGGGATGAGCGCGCCATCGGCGATGCGCATCACGAGGGTCGGGTCGTCTTCGCCACGATTGGGATCAATGAGCAGGCGCGAAAAGCAGCTGAGCACGGCGGGGCAGCCAAACTCTGTAGCGAGTTGGCGGGCAACATCGGCGGCACCAATATCGAAGGCGATGTGGCGGGCGAGCTGTTCGGCTGACATTCCGAGATTAGAGAATTCTGAGGGGATAATCGGCGTCGCATGATCGCACAGGATGAGAAGGCCGATATCGGCTTGCCCCTCGATGATCTCGAAGGCCTCCCCTTGTTCTTTTGCGATCATAAGTCTTTTCCGCCCCTCAACTCTTGTGTCGCCTTCTCTCTCAAAGGTAAAAGCGATTCAACAGGCAATTCTTGCGAGAATTGCACATTTCATGGGGCGGGAGCGGCATGAC
>JBOFZC010000099.1:0-3503 GCA_051654985.1 Rhabdaerophilum sp. | reverse complement strand
GCTCGCGCATCTCTTCGAGCCGGATCATCTATTCTTCGCGGGCCTGACAATTGTCGTCGGTTTCCTCGCTTTTCGCGCCGGGCGGCGGGCCGAGGCGCGAGCGATCGAGAAACTGATCCGTCGCCCGGAGGATCGGTCATGATCCCCGGCGAAGTGATCACGAAATCCGGCGACATCGAGATGAATGCCGGGCGCGAAACCCTGCGCCTCACGGTCGCCAATTCCGGCAACCGACCGATCCAGGTGGGTTCGCACTACCATTTCTTTGAAACCAATGCCGCGCTCAAGTTCGAGCGCGAGAAGTCGCGTGGCTTCCGGCTCGATATCCCCGCCGGCACCGCCGTGCGCTTCGAGCCGGGGCAAACGCGCGAGGTGATTCTCGTGGCGATCACCGGCAATCGCGAGGTCTACGGGTTTCGTGGCCTCGTGATGGGGAAGGTGTGATGGCGAAAAGCATATTTCGCGGCAATGCAAGCCAGTTTTTTGTTGCCGGTGAATTATGTAGGCGTGGCTATAGCGCTGTTGTCACGCTCGGAAACACTCCAAATACTGATATTCTTTGTACCAATCAGGCGGGAACCCGATTTGTGCACGTGCAAGTAAAAACCTTTTTGCCAGGCAATAAGACGTGCAGCGTGGGTTCAAAAGCAGAAAGGGATTTTGGCCCTAATTTCTTTTGGGTGCTCGGCGGTATACCTGATCCTGAGCACGATAAGGAGTTCGAGTATTTTGTGATCCCATCCAAGGAAATGTCGAAAAATATTCGAGAAGGGCATCAGAAATGGCTTCAAACACCAGGAAAAAATGCAAGGCCACACGCCGAGACATCGATGCGTGTTGTGTTCATGCCGCCTCACGGCCAGTTGCCCGGTAGATGGGATGTATCAGCATATAAAAACGCTTGGCACATGATTGAAGAAAAACTCCAATAAAAGCGATGGGTACTGAATAATGGCCAAACTCCCCCGCTCCATTTACGCCGATATGTTCGGCCCCACGGTGGGTGACAAGGTTCGCCTTGCCGATACCGAACTCTTCATTGAGGTTGAAAAGGATTTCACCACCTATGGCGAGGAGGTGAAATTCGGCGGCGGCAAGGTGATCCGCGACGGCATGGGCCAGTCGCAGCTGACACGCGCGCAAGGCGCGGTGGATACCGTCATCACCAATGCGCTGATCCTCGATCATTGGGGCATCGTGAAAGCCGATATCGGCCTCAAGGGCGGGCGCATCTTTAAAATTGGCAAGGCCGGCAACCCCGATATCCAGCCGGGTGTCGATATCATCATCGGGCCCGGCACCGAGGTGATCGCGGGCGAGGGGAAAATCATCACCGCCGGCGGTTTCGACACGCATATCCATTTCATCTGCCCCCAGCAGATCGAGGATGCCCTTATGAGCGGCCTCACCTCGATGCTCGGCGGCGGCACCGGCCCGGCGCATGGCACATTGGCCACGACATGCACGCCCGGCCCGTGGCATCTGGAGATGATGCTGCGCGCTGTCGATGGCGTTCCCATGAACATTGGCCTTGCCGGCAAGGGCAATGCTTCGCTGCCCGGCGCGCTCGTGGAAATGGTGGAAGCGGGCGCCTGCGCCATGAAGCTTCATGAAGATTGGGGCACGACACCCGCCGCGATCGACAATTGTCTCAGCGTGGCGGATGACCACGACGTGCAGGTGATGATCCACACCGATACACTCAATGAGAGCGGGTATGTGGAAGACACGGTGGCGGCGTTCAAGGGCCGCACGATCCACGCTTTCCACACTGAAGGGGCAGGGGGCGGACACGCGCCGGATATCATGAAGATCGCGGGCCTGCCGAATGTGCTGCCCTCATCCACAAACCCCACGCGCCCTTTCACGGTGAACACGATCGACGAGCATCTCGATATGCTCATGGTCTGCCACCATCTCGATCCCTCGATTGCCGAGGATCTGGCGTTTGCGGAAAGCCGGATTCGCAAGGAGACCATCGCGGCAGAGGATATCCTCCACGATCTTGGCGCGCTCTCGATGATGAGTTCAGATAGTCAGGCGATGGGCCGCATTGGCGAGGTCATCACGCGAACATGGCAAACCGCGCATAAAATGAAGGTTCAACGAGGTGCCTTGCCCGAGGATATCGGCACCGGAGCGGACAATTTCCGCGCGAAACGTTACGTCGCAAAATACACCATCAACCCCGCGATCGCGCATGGTGTGAGCCATATCATCGGCTCGGTGGAGGCGGGGAAGCTCGCTGATCTCGTGATCTGGAGCCCGGCGTTTTTCGGCGCGAAGCCGGATATGGTGATCAAATCCGGCATGATCATCGCCGCACCCATGGGTGATCCCAACGCCTCAATCCCGACGCCGCAACCCGTGCATTACAGGCCGATGTTCGGCGCTTATGGTCAGGCGATGCAGGCGACAAGCGTGACATTTGTGAGCCAGGCCGCGATTGCGAATGGGCTCGGCGGGCGGCTTGGGCTGCGCAAAGAGCTTGTGGCGGTGAAAAACGTGCGCGGTGGCATCGGCAAGAAGGATATGATCCACAACGGCGCGACGCCGGATATCCAGATTGACCCGGAAACCTACCATGTGCGCGCGGACGGAGAATTGCTGGTCTGCGAGCCCGCGAAAGTGCTGCCTTTGGCGCAGCGGTATTTCCTGTTCTGACTTTTGCGTGACTTGCGCGTTGATCAGCGCCGCGTCATTTCTGGGCATATGCAAACTGCTCTCCCCTGGAATGACCGGCTCGGTCGCTTCGCGCCACTAAAAGCGTTGACGCTCGTGAGCGTGATCGCGCCCGGCTTGTGGATTTCAGGACATTGGTTCAATGGCACGCTCGGTGCGAAACCGCTGGAAGTGGCGTTGCACGAGACAGGTCTCTGGGCCCTGCGCATCCTGCTCGTTGCGCTCGCCATCACGCCGTTCCGCCTCGTCACGGGATGGGGAAAACTGCTGCAAATCCGGCGGATGCTCGGGGTGTCCGCGCTGGTTTATGTGCTGATCCATCTCGCGCTTTATGTCATCCAGCAGAAATACGATCTCTACGTGGTGGGGCGCGAGATTCTGCTCCGGTTTTACCTCACGATCGGGTTTGTCAGTCTCGCCGCGATGCTCGCGCTCGGCCTGACATCCACCGATGGCGCGATCCGCCGGATGGGGGCGGCGCGATGGAACCGATTGCATAAATTGGTCTATCCCTTGAGCTTCCTTGGCATTTTTCACGCCTTCCTCCAGGCGAAGATCAATGTGAACGAGGAAGTGGTGATGATCGGCCTTTTCATCATTCTCATGGCCGTGCGCGTGATGCGGAACAGGGTGGCGCTGAGTTTCTGGCCGTTGCTGGGTTTAGCTATTCTTGCCATGCCGCTGACCGCCGCGCTGGAAGCCCTCTGGTATGGCCTTGCGACCGGCGTTCCGTGGCGGCGGGTGCTCGATGCGAACCTCATGTTGGCGCTGGCACCGCGCCCGGCTCTCTGGGTGGGGATCATCGCGCTGTCGCTGCCGCT
>JBOFZC010000098.1:0-1680 GCA_051654985.1 Rhabdaerophilum sp. | reverse complement strand
AAACTACCGCTCCAGCGTCATCCTTTTGCACCGCGACCAGCGAGGGAATCGGCACGACCGCTCCTTGCCAGAGCGCATCGATCTCTTTCGCGACGAGCTTTTTAGCCAAATCGGCGGGGCTGCCCGCGACGAGTTTCGGAGCAATGCTCGCAATCTCTGCTAGAGCCTTGAAATAGCCCTCGGCCGGTCCGCCGGCCGGGCCGATGCCGACCTGTTTGCCATCGAGCGATTTCACATCGCGCAGCGTTGACCCACCCGGCACCGCGATCTGAAACGATGTTTCATACATCGGGGCGAGCGCACGCAGTTTCGTGTGCTTCTTGCCATTGGCCCAGGCGAGGCCGTTCAACGCCTCATTTGCGGTGCCGAGAAACACCGTGCCGAGCGCGTTGGCACTATCCTCGATTTTGCCGACATTCTCGACCGAGCCCTTCGACTCCGCGACCTCGATCTTCACGCCAGCTGCGGCCTCGAGATAGCGCCCGAGGCCCTGGCCATAGGGGAGAAACGCCGAACCCTGTCCGGCGGTGTAGATCGTCAGCCCCGCTTGCGCCCGCGCGCCGCCTGTCGCCAGCAGAACGCCAGCTCCCGCAACAAATGTCGCAAAACCCCGTCGCGTGAACTGCACCATGCGCGCCTCCTGCTCAGCTTGCTTTTCCTGCAGGAAGGCTCCTCCTCGCGCGGGTTATTGTCAAAGAGAAGTGCATAAGGCGCGCGCATAATCACTATGCGGGAAGGTTTGGAGGTTCACCAACTCCCGGTATTCGGCATGCTTGCCCAAGGCTCGGCATCTGGCAGGTTGTCGCCCTTTTGCAGCAATTCCACCGAAATCCCGTCAGGGCTTTTCACAAAGGCCATGCGTCCTTCGCGCGGTGGGCGCAGGATGGTGATGCCACGCGATTGGAGATGGGCACAGGTCTCGTAGATATCGTCAACGCGATAAGCGAGGTGACCAAAATTGCGACCACCTTTGTATTCCTCATCATCCCAGTTGAACGTGAGTTCGAGCTCTTTCGAGCGATGCGCCTTGGCGTGTTCGACATCTCCCGGAGCGGCAAGGAAAATCAGCGTGAAGCGCCCTTTTTCGTTGTCGATGCGGCGCGTTTCTACCAGCCCGAGGCCTTCGCAGAAGAAGCGCAGGCTTTCCGCGATATTTCTGATCCGAATCATCGTGTGAAGAAATTCCATGAAACGCTCCTGCGCCGGGTGTGGGATGCTCCGGATATGGGTTTCGCGGACTAAAAGTCCAAGCGCCGTGGGCTCGAAAATCAAAAAGGTAGGAAAATAAAACATATTATGAATTTTTACTACACAATCATCGAATTCTGTGTATAAGCCGCTTCTGGGCGGGCTACTCCCGCGCTCGCCCAACCTTTTCCCCAACAGTCCGATACGCTTCTGTCATGGCTTCAAACCCGTCTTTCGCCCCGCTGCTCAGGGGACAGCCGGTTATTCCGGTGATCGCGATCGAGCGGCTGGAAGATGCTGTGCCGCTGGCGCATGCGCTGGCCGCCGGTGGCATGAAGGTGATCGAGGTCACGCTCCGCACCCCCGTCGCACTCGCCGCCTGTCGCGAGATCGCGCGCGAATGCCCGGAAACAGTGCTCGGGATCGGCACGATTCTCACCCCCGATCAGGTGACCCAATCGGTGGATATCGGCGCGACATTCCTCGTCACAC
>JBOFZC010000097.1:0-1259 GCA_051654985.1 Rhabdaerophilum sp. | reverse complement strand
GGACCACGCCGCACCGCGAGGCCGGATGCCACAAGGCGCAGGGCGGGGAAGGCGCTCAAAATTCCCTCGAAAACCAATCGTCTCAAACCAACGTCCGTGTAGCGCCCTTTTTGGAAATGATCTATAGACCGCCTCGGTTGCGCTGCGCGTCCGGTCAAAGACGCGGGGTCCGGGCACTCCCGGAGCGGCGCACGCGGCTCTGGAGAACCCGGTTTGCCGCGCTCGACAGGGTGGTCCAATCCCGCCATATCGAGGCTGTAGAGGCTCCCCCGGCCACCCCAAACGCGTCCTTTTTCTGGATTTTTGACCCAAGGAATCCCCCATGTCGCTCGACAGCTTCAAATGCCGCAAGGAACTTCAGGTCGATGGCAAGACCTATGTCTATTTCTCGCTTCCCGAGGCCGAAAAAAACGGCCTGAAAGGTGTCTCGCAGCTCCCCTATTCGATGAAGGTGTTGCTCGAGAACCTGCTGCGCCATGAAGACGGTCGCACGGTTGCCAAAAAGGATATCGAGGGTGTTTCGGCCTGGCTCGTGAACAAAGGCAAGGACGAAGCTGAAATTGGTTTCCGCCCCGCGCGTGTGCTGATGCAGGATTTCACTGGCGTTCCGGCCGTGGTCGATCTCGCGGCGATGCGCGACGGCATGGTCCAGCTCGGCGGCGACCCGAACAAGATCAACCCGCTGGTGCCGGTTGATCTCGTGATCGACCATTCGGTCATCGTCGATGAATTCGGCTCGGCGAAGGCCTTCGATCGCAACGTTGAGCTCGAATATGAGCGCAATATGGAGCGCTACAACTTCCTCAAATGGGGTCAGGGCGCGTTTGCCAATTTCCGCGTCGTGCCGCCGGGCACCGGCATCTGCCATCAGGTGAACACCGAGTATCTCGCCCAGACCGTCTGGACTGCGCGCCAGCCCGACGGTTCCACCTACGCTTATCCCGACACATTGGTCGGCACCGACAGCCACACCACGATGGTCAACGGCCTCGCCGTTCTCGGCTGGGGCGTGGGCGGGATCGAGGCAGAAGCCGCGATGCTGGGACAGCCGCAATCCATGCTGCTGCCGGAAGTGATTGGCTTCGAACTCACCGGCAAGCTGAATGAAGGCGTAACCGCGACCGACCTCGTGCTCACGGTCACCCAGATGCTTCGCAAAAAGGGTGTCGTGAACAAGTTCGTCGAGTTCTTCGGCCCCGGGCTCGATAACCTGAGCCTCGCCGACCGCGCGACCATTGCCAATATGGGCCCGGAATATG
>JBOFZC010000096.1:0-3819 GCA_051654985.1 Rhabdaerophilum sp. | reverse complement strand
TTGGTCCAGGTTTCGGCATTGCTCGCCGCGACGGGGCGGATGCGAATGCCGGTTGCCTGGGTGAAAGCATCGTAGAAATGGTCCTTCAGCGCCTTCTCGAAAGCACCACCGGTGGCAACCACCACCAGCTCCTCGCCCTGGGCGAAAACGCGCCCGGCTGAACCACCGAGAGCAAGCGCGCCTGCGCCAAGCCCAAGACCCGAAAGAACCGACCGACGATGGATGCGCTGCATATCTCTCTCCCTGATGAGGATGAATGTGACGCAATATGTATTACATTTTTGAGAATAATTTTGCAATGCAAATTGCACATCGGTGACGAAGCCTTGCATCTTGGTTGCGAAACCCCTAGCCCTACCCTCTCAATGGGAACCAAAGCAGCATGAGCACCCTGCTCGAACGTTTGCGCCATGCGCGCGAGGGCCTGACCGGGCGAGAGCGCAAGATCGCCGCTGCTCTCGAGCAGGGCTATCCGCATGCCGGCTTGGAGAGCGCCACCGCATTGGGGGAGCGCGTCGGTGCGAGCGCAGCCACTGTTGTGCGCTTTGCCGCCAAGCTCGGCTATGCGGGCTATCCCGATCTCCAGCGCGAATTGCGCAGCGAGGTCGAAGCGCGACTAGCCACTCCGCTCCAGCGGCTTGAACAGGCAGCGCAAAAGCGTCCGGCGCATGCAACCCATGAGAGCGATGTGCCCGCGCGCACTTTCGAGGTTGCACTGGCTACGCTCACGCGCAGTTTCGGCGCCCTCGACCGGCACACGCTTGACCAGATCACATTAGCGCTGACCACCTGCCGTGGACGCGTTCTGATCTCAGGCGAGAAGAAGGGGCGGGCCATCGCGCTCTATCTCTATGCCCAGCTCAATCTGTGTCTGCCGCATGTGACGTTGTTGACGACGGATGCCGGTTTTGAGGGCGATCAGCTCATTGATGTCGGGCCAGATGATATTTTCATTGCAGTAGATGTGCGCCGCTATGTCCGTCGTGGCCTCGCTGCTGCCGATTGGGCCGCTTCGCAAGGCACGACCCTGATCGTGCTGGCGGATTCCACAGCCTCCCCCCTTTACGCGATCACGACCCTGCGTCTTTGCGCCACGACCAATAGCGCCGGCGCCTTTGACAGCTATATCGGGCTGATGCTCGCGGCCGATATCATCTCGAATCTTGTCGTGGCACGCAGCCCGCAATCCGCCCGCGAGCGGATTTCAAGAGGCGAAAAAGCCTGGGAACAGCTTGGCGTGTTCGGAATGAACACAGCGCGCTGATCTATTGGGCTGGCACGGTGCGCGCGGCGCGAATTTTCATGCCTTCTCGCGTGAGAATGCGTCCGGGCCGCATGCCCGTAGCCTTACCCGATTCCCGGATCACCGCACCATTGACAATCACCCGTTCAATGCCGCGCGCCGGGCGAAGCGGTTCATCGAAATTCGCGCGATCAATGATCAAGGCCGGATCAAAAATCGTGATATCCGCCGCATAACCCTCGGCAATGAGGCCGCGATCGGTGAGGCCAAACACGCGCGCAGGCAGGCCTGTCATGCGATGCACGGCGCTTTCGAGCGTCATCAATTTGAGATCGCGCACGTAATGGCCGAGCACGCGAGGGAACGTTCCCCAAAGGCGCGGATGCGGGTGCCGGTCATGCGGCAGGCCGTCTGAGCCGATCATCGCCGAGGGATGGGCGAGGATGGTGCGGACATCCCGTTCCTCCATCTTGTAGTAGATGCCTCCCGCCGGTGAGAGCCTGCCTGCCGCTTCTTCAGGCGAGCAGCACCAGCATTCAGCCACTTCGGCGAGATCCTGTCCGGCCTTTTCGGGGTATGGGTCGGACCAGCTCACGACAATCTTGCGTGCCCCCTTGAGCCGATCGGCCCTGAGCATCGTGGAACTTGCATCGTAGGGGTAGACGTCGAAGGCCACCGGTTGATGGGCGCGCGCGGCTTCAATCCGCTCCAGCGCAGCACGGGCACGGCCCCAAACCTTGGGGCTCGCGCATTTGAGGTGCGAAATCACAAGCGGTGTACCGGTAGAACGTGCCGAAGCGAGCGCTTCGTCGAGTGCCGCGATCAGCCCGTCGCCCTCATCGCGCAGATGCGTGGTTTGTATCCCGCCGCGCGCTGAAACAACCTCCAATAGCCCTTCGACTTCGGATGACGGCGCGGCCTGCGAGGGGGGATAATAGAGCCCCGTTGAAAGCCCTGATGCGCCAGCATCGATAGCCTCTTCCAGCATCCCGATCATTTTGCGGATCTCGGAAGGGCTCGCCGGGCGCGAGAGATCTTCCATGGCCGCAGCGCGCAAAGCGGAATGCCCGGCGAGCAGAACCATATTGAGCGCCGGATTGGCCGCCTCAAGCGCTGTTCTGAACCCGCGGAAGTCGCGAAAGAAGCCTCCGCGTTCAGAAGACAGGAGCGTCAACGGGGGAGGAGGCGCCAAGCGAAGCGGTGTCGGCGCAGCCGAAATCCCGCAATTGCCGGCAATCACAGTTGTCACACCCTGGCTGGCTTTCGCCTCCATACCAGGATCCACCAGTGGCAGCCGGTCATCATGGGTATGCACATCGATAAAGCCGGGCGAGACAACAAGTCCCTCCGCCACGATTTCTTGCCTTGCCGAGCCAGAGACAGCACCGACCGCCACAATGCGCCCGGAACGGATCGCGATGTCAGCAGCAACCCCCGCTGAGCCAGTTCCATCGAGCACCAGACTGCCTCGAATAACCAAATCGTGCAACGACGCCACCTCATACTCGCAAATTCACAATAACACTTGCACTGATGTTATCAGTTCTGCAACGAATTTTTCGTAAATGGAATAAACCGACACGGAGGCAAGGAATGCCGCAACTCACCCTGATGCGCCTCGTCGCACTGAGCTTCACCGCTCTGTTCCTGCTCATGCTCGCTTTGGGTGGTGTCGGTGTCTGGGCGATCAGCGCCACAACCGACAAGCTCGACGCACAGGCGACAGGCTTCACTGCGATCGACAAAGTGCGCGACCTCGAAGTGGGGCTCATCACGCTCGATGGCGTTCTGACACATTATCTCTCCTCGGCACAGGAAGATGACCGGCGCAAGCTGGAAGCGCGCCAATCCGCAACAATTACCCAGATGAAGGGCTTTGAAGCATGGGCGCAGAGCAACGGCCTGCCCGATCCATCGGACGTGGCGGAAGCGCTGAGCGAATGGAACGGCAGGGCGACCTCTGCCATCCGCATCATGACCATGACCTCGGATCTCGAAACCGCACGAGAAATCCTGCTGCAAACCCTACGCGACTACACCAGTAACATTCGTGGTCGCATCAATGCTCGCCGTGCGGAAGCGTCTCGCGATGTCGAGCGCTCGATCTGGAGCCAAACCGGGCTGATCATTGTCGCGATGGCTCTCGCCTGCGCCGCCCTTGCCGCAATTGCCCTGCTGCTGGTTCGACCGTTGAAACAACTCATTGTCTCAACACGACAGCTCTCAGAGGCGGATTACGAGGCGGCCATTCCGCGCGGCGGAAAGATTTCCGAACTGCGCGATCTCGCCAATGCGCTCGCGATCTTCCGCGAGAATCTGCTGGAGCGGCGTCGCCTGCGAGAAGCGGCGGAAAAAGACGCCGAGGCACGGCTCGCGCGCCAGGCCGCTGTGGATCAGCAGATCAGTTCGTTCCGGGAAACCATCGGCTCGGTGCTTTCCTCCGTGGGCAATCACGCCCAGCGCACGCGCCACTCCGCTCGCACGTTGACGGAGGCCACGGGAATGGCTCGCGCGCAAGCGACAGAAGTGGCTGCAGCTTCCCACCAGATTTCCTCCAATGCGATCCATATCGCTGC
>JBOFZC010000095.1:0-5805 GCA_051654985.1 Rhabdaerophilum sp. | reverse complement strand
GGGGGAGCCAAACGGCTCCCCTTTTTTATTCAGGAGATTTCTATGCTCGTCACCACGGCCAATGACGTTGCGGGCTATCGCGTTGTGAAACACCTTGGCGTGGTCAGGGGCATCACCGTGCGTTCGCGCTCGGTTGTGGGGAACTTTGTCGGAGGCCTCGCCGCCTTGTTCGGCGGG
The DNA here is from genome assembly GCA_051654985.1 of Rhabdaerophilum sp. Classification (GTDB taxonomy): domain Bacteria; phylum Pseudomonadota; class Alphaproteobacteria; order Rhizobiales; family Beijerinckiaceae; genus Rhabdaerophilum. Next base: position 5,628 of record JBOFZC010000095.1, on the reverse strand, counting down.
CGGATCACTGTCTATGTCACGCTTGCAGAGAATGCCCGCACCGAGGCTTTCGAGCATATGGTGGAGCATGCACAACAAGGTGGGGCAAACGCGATCATCGCCATGCGTTACGAGTCAAACGAGATCATGGCCGGCATCACGGAAGTGCTGGCCTATGGCACGGCGGTGATCGTTGAGCCTGTGTAAGGGAGCCTAGCCATAGGCAGGGGCGTTTTGGTGTTCGTCCGGCGAATGGCGTTTGTCATTTCACGACAAGCCTCTTGCCCCGATGCCTGAACCTTTGTAGAGCGTTCATCCGCGCACAGGGGAGTAGCTCAGCTGGTTAGAGTGGCGGTCTCCAAAACCGTAGGTCGTGGGTTCGAATCCCTCCTCCCCTGCCAGCCGCGCGAGAATATCTGAGAACCCACGATTTATGCCGATCGTCGGACGAGCTTTGTCCGGAGGCGATCGGCGAGGGTAGATTCTGGGTTCGAATCCCTCCTCCCCTGCCAGCCGCGTGATTCATTTCAGAACAAAGTGGACTCTCGCGCGCATCTCGTGATGCGTCGGGAATGACATCCTCAGCTCTTCTTCGACTTCGCGGTTTTCACGATCTGGTCGACCCGCGCGAGAATGGGCTGCGGGGCATGGGTGAAGCTGGGGTTCAAATCCTTCAAGTCCTTCGAAAGAATGGAAAGATCGGCATCAAGCCTCGAGATTTCCGGGCTCGAAACTGTTTCGCGCGCTTCTTTCATCGCGATATCGAGGCGATAAAGCACGTCGATCAGTTTGGCGCGGCGAGCCTCGTTGGTGCCCACGCGATCGGCACGGTGATAGCCCTCGGCAAGATCGGCCGCGCGCGGCAAGAGACTCGAGAAAAAGCGCCGCGCTAGGCCAAGGCGTTCGGGCTGACCCACGACTTCAGCGAGGATCACATCGGCCTGATTGGCGAGAGATTTAAACTGGCTTGCGATCGCGCCATCCGGGATCGTCCCGGCTGCGCCGCGAATGCGCCCGATTTCTTCTTTGGCCTCCAGCAGCAGGTCAAAATGCACCGGGGGCGTGTACGAGGATGTCGGGAAGGGCAGGGGCTCCTCGCGCACCGGAGGAGGCGGGGGCGGAGCGGCCTGTTGTTCTTTTTTTGCCCGCCGCGACAGGATCATCCAGGCGACAAACGCCATGATCAGGGGAAAATAGCTCATAGCGACAACGCCGAGCGCCATGAGCAGGATCAGCGCCAAGAACACGAACGGGGCCAGAGCGGCGGCCAAGGCCAGAGCCGTCATTCCACGAAACCAGCCCATATCTCATGATCTCCCGAAGCTGTAGCGCCGCAAAGAGATGGCGCGTCAGACGCGCTGGTGCAAGGGCCGATATCCAGCCGCTCAAACCTTGAAAACGCGATTTGACGGCACGACCTCTTTTCGCGTAAGGGGGTTCATCCCCGACATGACGATCCTCTCTCCCCGCGAACGCGCGGCCGAGGGGCTCGTGGCAGCGGGCAGGTTTTACGGCGCGACTTGCGCCGGGGAGAGAGGCGATGGGGAAGCTGTTCCGGTTCTTCCAGGAAGTGCGTTCGGAAGGTGCGAAGGTCACATGGCCGACGCGCAAGGAAACCGCCATCACCACTGCGATGGTGTTCGTGATGGTCGTGCTTGCCTCCATCTTTTTCCTTTTGGCCGATATGGTGATCCGCTGGGGCGTGAGCCTCGTGCTGGGCATCGGCCGCTGAATTTTCAGGGATCAAAATCATGAACGCCGTGGCCCAAACCGATCGTCCGAAGCGCTGGTACATCGTGCACGCCTTCTCGAATTTCGAGCGCAAGGTTGCCGATGACATCAAGAAGGGCGCTGTGCAGCGCGGTCTTGATCATTGCTTCGAGGAAATCCTCGTGCCGACCGAAAAGGTGACTGAAGTTCGCCGTGGCCGGCGCATCGAGACCGATCGCAAGTTTTTCCCCGGCTATGTGCTGGTGAAGGCGGACCTCACCGATGATGTCTATCACCTGATCAAGAACACGCCGAAGGTCACGGGTTTTCTGGGCGCCGACAAGCGCCCGATCGCGATCCCTGATGCCGAGGCCGAACGCATCAAGGGCCAGGTGGTGGAAACCTCGGAACGCCCGACGAACACGATTACCTTCGAGATCGGCGAGCAGGTGAAGGTGGCCGATGGCCCGTTCGCCTCGTTCAACGGCACCGTGGAAGAGGTCGATATGGCCCGCCAGCGCCTTAAGGCCGCGGTCTCGATCTTCGGTCGCGCCACGCCGGTGGAACTCGAATTCAGCCAGGTCGTGAAGCTGAAGTGAGGGTTGGGCAGCAAGTTTAACTTGATTTTGAAGTGTGTACCCCCATCTTTGCTGTAGATAGATTCTTTTAGCGCAGGAGGTTGTGATGACAGTCTCTGTGTTCTCGGCTGCAAAGCAGCTTGGCGAAACATCAAGTTGGTCATTGACCAATCTTGAGATGCAGAAAATTCTGTATCTGGCTCACATGTTTCACTTGGGCCGGACCAACGGCGAGCCTTTAGTTTTTGGGCACTTTGAAGCTTGGGACTATGGGCCGGTCCATCCTGATTTGTATCACCGCCTCAAAATCTTTGGACGGAGTGCAGTTCAAGATGTTTTTTACGACGCTGTTTCTTTGAAAGCAGGCGCGGAGCGGGATATTATCAACGAGGCTTACGAGCAGCTTGGACATATAGGTGCTGGTCGACTCGTTAGCGCTACCCATAGACCCAACGGCGCTTGGCACACCAATTATGTGGTAGGCTCAAAAGGTTGTTTGATTCAAAATTCTGAAATCTTACAAGAATTTAGATCGGCCGAACATGTCGGTGAACCAAGATAAAAATCGTTCGTTTGATATTGTTCTGACTGAGTCGCCAGACAAAAAAGACGAACAAATAGCTGAACTTCAGCAAAAGCTTGCTGCTTCTCAAGATGCGAGGCGAGAAGATCTATTTCTATTTATAGTTGTGTCAGTAATCTTGTTGGACATCGTTTTCTTTTCAGTGATGCCGACTTTTGGCGGGCCAATAGCGCTGGTGCTGCTTCAGGCGCTTATTCTTGTGCCGCTCGCTCGCAGAATGGGAATGGAAGAGGTCGCGCAGCTACTTAGTCGCGTTCTAGATCGTTTGGCAGACAAAGCGAAGCGAGGAGAATAACCTTCCGCTTGCCATTTACGGGCTTTGCCCTTATGGCACGCGGCCTGACCGGGATTTCCGGTCAATAAAGCCGTGGGAGGCGGTTTCCCCACCCTCGTTCCGGGGTGGTGAACCAAAGCCCGACCACGGTCCAGAAACGGAACCTGTGATGCGGTGGCTGCAAGGCCGCCGTTTTGCCGGTTCATTTGGAGAGAACGATGGCTAAGAAAATCATCGGCTTTATCAAGCTGCAAATCCCGGCTGGCGATGCCAAGCCGGCCCCGCCCGTTGGCCCCGCACTCGGCCAGCGCGGTTTGAACATTATGGAATTCTGCAAGGCCTTCAACGCGAAGACCCAGCAGATGGAAAAGGGGACTCCGATCCCCGTCGTGATCACGGCTTTTGCCGACCGCTCCTTCACCTTTGAGATGAGGCAGCCGCCGGTGACCTTCTTCCTGAAGAAGGCGGCTGGCCTGAAAATCGGCAAGAAGCCCGCTTCCGGCTCCAAGACGCCGGGCAAGGGCGCTTTCGTCGGCAAGGTGAGCGAAGCCCAGCTTCGTGAAATCGCCGAAAAGAAGATTGTCGATCTCAACTGCGACAGCGTCGATAGCGCCGTCGAGATGATCCGTGGTTCGGCCCGCGCCATGGGCCTGGAAGTGGTTGGGTGAATATCATGAGCAATGTGAAAAACGCCCCCAAGCTCGCCAAGCGCGTCGCCAAGACCCGCGAAGGCATCAGCCGCACCAAGCTTTACGCGCTCGATGAAGCCGTGAAGATGATCAAGGAGCGCGCCAACGCCAAATTCGATGAAACCATCGAAGTGGCGATGAATCTTGGCGTCGATCCGCGTCACGCTGACCAGATGGTCCGTGGCGTGTGCAACCTGCCGAACGGCTCGGGCCGTACGGTGCGCGTCGCGGTGTTCGCGCGCGGTCCGAAGGCTGATGAAGCCAAGGCTGCCGGCGCTGACGTTGTCGGTGCGGAAGACCTCGTGGAAATCATCAATGGCGGCACGATCGATTTCGATCGCTGCATTGCCACCCCGGACATGATGGGTCTTGTTGGTCGTCTCGGTAAGGTGCTTGGCCCGCGCGGCCTGATGCCGAACCCGCGCGTCGGCACGGTCACCATGGACATCGCCGGTGCGGTGAAGGCCTCCAAGGGCGGCGCTGTCGAGTTCCGCGTCGAGAAGGCTGGGATCATTCATGCCGGGATCGGCAAGGCTTCGTTCGAAGCCGACAAGATCTCGCAGAACATCCGCGCCTTTGTTGACGCCGTGAACAAGGCGAAGCCCACGGGCGCCAAGGGTACCTACCTCCAGCGCATCGCGATCTCTTCGACGATGGGCCCGGGTGTGAAGGTTGAAGTGGCGAGCGTCGTGGGTGGCGGCAACGCCTGACATCTCTACGATCGTTGAAATTTGAGCCCCGCGCGCAATCGCGGGGCTTTTTTTGTTGAGCGGGCCAACATGTAACACTTTGTTGACTCTGGCAGCGTTCTGCAGGCCGCAAATGTCCGTTCCAGCACAATGATTGCACCAATCTTCGGCAAGACTGGTTTTGTGCCGGAGAGAGACATGCAGGCGAACCGATATGAAACACTGGATGGCTGGCGCGGCCTCGCGGCTTTGGCCATCACGTTTTATCATGTGCCGATCGTGCATGCCTTCCGCGACATGGAGGGGTGGAAGAACCTCGAATTCTTCGTCGATTTCTTCTTCGTGCTCTCAGGTTTCGTCATCTGCCATGCCTGGGGCAGACGGATTTCCACGGCGGGTGATGCAAAAATCTTCATGATCCGGCGCTTCTGGCGTGTCTGGCCGCTGCATATCGCTGTTCTCGGACTGTTTTTCGCAGTGGAATCGGCGGAATGGCTAGCGGTGAAGGCTTCGGGTCTTTCGCTCGGGGAGGCGCCTTTCAGCGGACCGAATTCTGTGGCGTCGCTGCTCTCGAATATCGTGTTGATGCAATCGCTCAACCTGCATGGCACGACGACATGGAATGGTCCGGCCTGGAGCATTTCGGTCGAGTTCTGGACCTATATGGCTTTTGCAGCGGTGATGCTGTTCGCGGCGGGCCGCACCTGGGTCATGGCGCTGGTCGCTGTTCTCGGCGCCTTGGTCATCGCGACCTTCTCGCCGATCTGGCTGTTTGCGACGCATGATTTCGGTCTCGCGCGCGCTTTCTATGGCTTCTTCGCGGGGGCGGTGGCGTATCGGCTGATTTCGCCGGCGACGGGAACAGAGCGTTCTGGCTCTCTGCTTGAAATCGCGGCAGTGCTCGCGATGTTCATCTGGATGGCGGGAACGGGCAAGAACTGGACCTCGCTGCTCGCGCCGATCGTGTTTGTCGGGCTGGTTGTGGTTTTTGCACGCGGTGGCGGTGTGATCACGCGCCTGCTTCTTTCGAAGCCGGTTCAGCTCCTCGGTTTGTGGTCGTATTCGATCTATCTCGTGCACACGCTGATCTATTACGGCATGCGCATCGTGCTGGTCACAGCGGAAA
>JBOFZC010000094.1:0-6504 GCA_051654985.1 Rhabdaerophilum sp. | reverse complement strand
TGACCGATCCTCCGGGCGACGGATCAGTTTCTCGATCGCTCGCGCCTCGGCCCGCCGCCCGGCGCGAAAAGCGAGGAAACCGACGACAATTGTCAGGCCCGCGAAGAATAGATGATCCGGCTCGAAGAGATGCGCGAGCAAACTCGCAAAGTCGAAACGCGCATGGTCACCGACATGCGCGAACGCCGGGCTTGCAAGCCAAATCATCGGGACGAGCAAAACCATTCTGTTCATGCGTCTTTCCTCATTTCACAATCTCCTGGCCGCGCGTCGCGTGGCTCGCGGCGATCTGCCATTGGTCGATGTTGCGGGCATAGGTCACGGTCCAGTGAACAGCATAGGTCTTCCCGTCGGCGACCGAAGTGATGGGGCTCACGCCTGTAGCGACCGCCGCCCAGCCGCCCGCGAGCGCATGGATTTTCACATTCTCCGACGGCGCATTTTCGATCACCGGTTCGCCGGCTAAAGCCGCGACGATGCGCGCATCCTTGCCATCGATTTTCGTAGTCGTGTGCGTGTGCGTAAAGCTCTCCGCATAGAATTTGCGCAGGGCGATGACATCCTTCGCAACAATCGCAGAGGCAACAGCTTTGCGAAACGCTTCGATTTCTTCGACAATCCCTTGCTGCCCCTGCGGCGTGAGCGTGATTGGCGGGTGCGCCAACGCGGGCCAGACCGCCGCTGTCAACACGCCAACCAGGAAAACGCGCCGTTTCATCCGAGGCCTCACCGAATAGGATCGTGCACGGTCACGAGCTTCGTGCCATCCGGGAATGTGGCTTCCACCTGCACATCGTGGATCATCTCGGCGATGCCGGGCATGACTTGTTCGCGCGTGAGAATTTTCGCGGCGGCTTCCATCAAGTCAGCCACAGAACGACCATCGCGTGCGCCCTCGACGACAAAATCGGCGATCAGTGCCACGCATTCCGGGTGATTGAGCTTCACGCCCCGCTCCAGCCGCTTGCGCGCGACCATCGCAGCCATCGCGATCAGAAGCTTATCCTTTTCCCGCGGCGATAGATTCATGCACGTCTCCTACTGGCCCGCCATCAACATGCGCGGAAGCGGCATCGTTCCACCGGACGCGGCGCGAACCGTTTCCAGAAACATCCTGCGCAGCGCCACATCATTGTCGGAAAGCAGACGAGCAAAAACAAGGCCGCAAGTGGCACTTGCTCCTGCCAAAACGGCAGGATTGGACGAAAGTACGGTGCGCATACCTTTGAGACGCTCGGTAGCCCCTTCTCCCGCGAGCAGCAGGCTCGCCATGAACGGCGCATTCCCCATCGCACCGGAGCGCTGGCTCATCGACAAGAGTTCGCCGTCGAGGCGCGTGGCCTCGGCGAAAACCATCCGCCCACCGATTCGAACGCGCCAATGATCCATCATGGCGCCCGTGCGGAACCTCTCGCCCGATGCGACACGCCCGAATTGCATCACTTCGCCAAACACCAGGTTGGCTTGCGGGTGAACCGTAAGATTGACGGAGCGCCGCAACCGAGCACCATCATGCAGAATGGTCTCCAGCGGCAGCCAGACGAGGTTCGCTCCCGCTGCAGCATCAAGATTGACCAAAATCTGCGTCTCATCACCGGCTGAGCGATAGATGCGCTCTCCGGCTGCACTGGAAATCACAAGCGAAGCGCCCTCCAGTGCCTTACCCTCCAGTGAAATCCGGTCGCCGCCCGCGAGTCCGCCCGCGACATTGACAAGCATCGCTTCGATCGCGCCGGGCTCGCGGCGCGGCATGCGAAACCGAAAGGCTCCAGCTTCATGACGTTCGGCAAGGCGAAGGCGGCCATTGGCATTCTCAACGGCGAGCTTGAGGCGCGCCTCCACCCGCACGCAATGCGGAAGATCGCTACCCTGCCCGCCTCCGGGCCCACCGTCCTCGGGTGTCATTCGCATGCATCACGCCTTCTCAACAGGGGCTGATCATGCACAGAGCGGGCCAGCTTGGCGAGCGTGTTGCCGGAAATTCAAGCCGCGCACATCCTTTTGTTGCTTCAGCACGTAGAACCGTTTGCGTCAGATGTCCGGCGCAAAGGAGGCACGCTTTTTCAATGAAACTCGCCCTGTCGTTGGCAGCCATTGCCGGGATCGCTTTTCTCGTTATCGATATGATCTGGCTGCTTTATATCGCCCGTGGTGTCTACATGAGCGAAATCGGCGCGATCTTGAAGCCTCAACCCAATTTGTGGGCCGCTGCGGCGTTCTACTTGCTCTATCTCGTGGGTTTGACGCTGTTCGTGCTGCTGCCGGCCGCCGAAAGCGGATCTGTGATGCGCGCAGCCCTGCTCGGCGCGGCCTTTGGGCTTGTCGCCTACGGCACCTATGACCTGACCAACCTCGCTGTCTTGCAAGGTTTCACAACCCGCATCGCGCTGATCGATATGGCCTGGGGAACATTCTTGACTGCAAGTGTTTCCGCGATCAGCGTTGGCGCGGTTCGGGCGCTGAGGATCGCGGCATGATTATCCCGTCGGCTGCTTCAAATGCAGCTGACGTGAAATATCCCGGCTGGTGGCCCGGATCAGCGGCGCGAGCTCTCGCACCTGCTCGCGCGTGCAGAACGCCCTCTCCGGTTCAAACTCCAGTTTGCGATGGATGATGATGCGCGTCTGCTCAATCTGATATCGCGCCCGGTATGATCCCATCGGAACGATGACCGACACGTCCCTCGGCAGCTCGACCAATAGCCGCTTGTCCGGCAAATGCAGAATAATCATGTGCTCCAGCGTCACCGGGCGACAGGGCACGGCCTGGATGTCTTGATCCTGGAGCGCCGGAATGAGGTCGGTGAAGGGCGGCCGGAAGAGTCGAGGGCCGGGCAGCGTCGAAACGCGCAAGACTGTATCGACCCCCGCCGCAGGATTCAGGCGAAAAGCAAGGTGTTGTCCGAGCAAGTCATCTTGCCGATCCATTGGGCCGAGGCGCGCTTCACCATCGAGCGACTGACGTTGAAGCAATTCCGACAAATCATTATGGCTAGTCCCGACTGAAATACGGCCGAGAAACTGCTGCATGAGAACGGTTGCCGGGCCACGCGTTTCGGTCAGGGATTGCCCTTCGACGCTGCCATCTTGCCCGATCTGCAAACCAGCACGGACGTAAATCCGATTCTCACTGGCACGCACCATCGGAAGCCGCTCTAGCTTGCCGCCTGCTACCGACAGTCTAAGCACGTCACGGCCCGCGAGATCGGGATCAAGCATTGTTCCCAATTCTTCAAGGCCAGACGGATCAACAATCAGGCCAGCTTCGGGGATGGCAACAAGAACCGTATCGAAAAGCCCAACCGGAGCGATGGGCAGATCAACAAGTGCCCGCCGGTTCGTGAACAGAATTTCGCTCCTGAACCGGTGCAATGCGAGACGCGCATGCATCTCCATTGCGCGCTCAATCGAGGTGAGGTTTCTTGAGCGTATTTCGGACAGCAAAGGCCTGAGGACCTGTTCAATCGAAGCATTTTCTGAGGCTCGTTCAGTGGGTCCTGGAACAGCTTCCGGCCGAGTTTGGCCGAGATGGGCCCGCATGGCCGCACCAAGAGCCTCATAATCCGGATAGGTCGAGAGGAAAAAACGGGGAGCAGAGCTGAAGTCATGCAAAGCGCTCGCACCTGTTCGCCGCTGTTCCGGCTGGAACACGGCGCGATCGCCTCGCGAATCTGTTTGTTTTTCGCGTGGAGTAAGCCCGACTTGATCAAACCGTATCGTCGGTTTGAGCCCGGTCAGTTCGATCTTGACGGGTGAGAAGCGGGTTCGGTTGGGCAGCACGAAGGCTTGATCCAGCCCGCCGCTTGCGATTGGCTGGATATGCCGCACGAGACCGATTTCGACGAGATCACCCGGCGCATAGCCAAGTTCCGCCGGGCGAGGCAGGACGAGATTGGAGCCGCTTTCAAAAGCAAGGTGATGAGCAGACGTCTGGGCGTGCATCAGGCGGTGGGTGAAGGATCTCGCGATGGCAGGCGAAAAGCCTTCCTGTTCGAATGGCCACTCGAATTCACCATTCGCACCGACACGAACTGGGCCGGTTGCGCGCAAGACCCATTCGCTCGGCGAGGATAAATCGACCTCAATTCGGAAGGCCGGCGTTTCGGAGAGCGGTGCCGCACGCAAGGGCCACGCGAACAGCACGCCCAAGACCGTGATAAGAAACACGGACTGAGCAGCACAAAACCAGCGATCGAGAAAGCTTTGGATGCGCATGCCAACCTCCCCAGAGTTCTTTGGGAGGGGCATGATGCGGGTTGTTCGTATCAGAATTCTGAGTTTTTACGAGCAACATCAAGCCTTTTGTAGACTTGGTTGAGACCACATTTGTGAACTCGTGAGAAGACGCAGTTTCGTCTTTAGTTCGACGAAAGAAAGTATGACGCAAACAGAGAGTCTAGCTCATGAAGGCATCTGCCAATGCCTCAAATTGCCGTTTCATCATCGCCACGGCCGCATCGTCATCGATCCCGTCGCTCAACCAAAGTTGGAATGCTGCTCCGAACACCGATCGCCCGCCCACGAATCCGGCGACTCGCGCTTGCTTACCTGCCTTTGCCAGATCTGGCCCGGATTGGGCATTTCGCGCGATTACAATCGCGCCGCGGCAGAGCGGATCATGCGCTGTTATGACGGCATCCACTGCCGCCCACGAGGCTGCATCATGTTGCAATTCGATCAGCCAGAAATCGGGCTGAAGCCCTTCAGAATAGAGCTTTTCGAGGATATCGGCTGTGGTCTCGCCTTCGGGAGGCAACGCCTCGATCAGCACTTCACGTCCCAGGGCCTGAGCCGCGGCGAAAACCTGCTTCACCTCCGGCAAATGCTTGTTGAGCGGCGTGCGGGCATCCGAGCGCCCGTTGGCGATCAGCTTTGCCACTTGGCGCGCCGGCCATTCCGTGAGGCGAATGCGCTCGCCATGCGGAACCTGACGTGCGACCCAGAAATCATGATCCTCAGCGCGGAACAAGGCCTCGCGGCCAAGCCCGCCATCCAGAAACATGCCGACCCCTTCGCCAGGCTTCGCGACACGCGCAGCAGCAGCACCGGCAGCAGCGCGCACCGCAAGTGTCTTGAAATGCGGGATCCGCGCGGGATCGCCACCATAGCGTTTGACCATCGGCTCAAGATCATGCGGCCCATGATCAATGGAAAGGATCGCGAGTTTGCCCGGCACGGGTCGTCGCGTCGCGGCGTGGTGGATATGGTTGAGAACCGGATCATGACGCAGGGCGCGATGGCGCGTGCCATGGTCAAGGACATGACGCAGCTCGGCCGCACTCGGAAATTCCGGCGAGCACATCAGGCGAGACACCGCGATCGCCGCGCAAGCATTGGCGTATTGGCAGCAGGTCTCGAGCGGCTCATCCCTGAGCCAGCTGGACAGAAACCCGGCGAGAAGCGCGTCGCTCGCGCCCAGCGCATTGTAGACTTCGACCGAAAAGCTAGGGCCTTGAACCCCCTGTTCCATCGAGCCGGGGATGGCTTTGGGAAAAGCCAAGCAACCCTGAGCACCCCTTTTCGCAATGATGAGCGCGCGCGGCGCGAGCTTGCGGATTGCTCTCAGAGCCTCGAGCGTATCGCTCACGCCACCGGCGCGTTGCAAATCCTCCTCGGTGCCAGCGATCAAATCGCATTCCGGCAAGATTGTCAGAAGTGCCTTCGCAAAAGCATCGTCGGCTTGACCGGCAAGCGCCCAGCCAGCAGGGCTATAGTCGATATCGAGAATGATTTTTGCGCCGTTTTCCTGCGCGAGGCGCATGGCCTTGCGTTGGGCCGCGTCACTTGCGGGTTTCGCGAAATACGAGCCCGTCACAAGCACCGCACGGGCGCGCGAGATCAGCGCCTTATCGATATCACCCTCATCCATCGCATCATCGGCGCTCTCCGTGCGGTAAGACACTCGCGGGCATTGCTGCTCATCCCGCATACCGAGCAGCGCAAGCGCGGTGAGGCGTGAAGGATCGGTTTTCAGCCCTTCGACATTCACACGTTCACGGCCAAGCTGCTCACGAACAAAACGCCCCATCGCCTCATCACCAACACGGGAGACGAGCGCTGATTTGAGCCCCAGCCGAGCGGTGCCGATCGCGATGTTAGCGGGGCAACCGCCCACTGACTTCGCAAAGCTCGCCATATCTTCGAGCCGCCCGCCGATCTGCTGACCGTAAAGGTCCACCGAGACACGACCGATGCAAATAAGGTCCAGGTCTTTCACAGTTTTGCCCTCACAAGCCCTGGCAGAATGAAGTTGGCCTGTTCACGTGTTTCTCACGATGCCGATTTTGAGATCAAAGCCGAGTCTTTTGCACAAAACAACGGCACATCCCCGCGCTAACAGGGTCGCCAGGGCATGGGGCGGTTTTCTCCCACAGCAAAAGCCGGTAAGGCTGGCGAGCCCCGCCTCGGAGATGTCACAATGCCCCTGCCCGCGCCGCTGTCTCCACTGGTTGTCGATGATCTCGCGCGGATGGCCTTAAAAGAGGATCTCGGACGCGCCGGCGAT
>JBOFZC010000093.1:0-5349 GCA_051654985.1 Rhabdaerophilum sp. | reverse complement strand
CACTCGTCTCATGGCTGCGTTATCGCATGGAAGATGCAGAAAGCCTCCCCGAAGCGGCCCGACAGGCCCTCGTTGATTCGCAATGCGATGCTATCCTGCATTTCAGCCGCGAGAGCGTCGCAACCCTGTTGCGTCTTGTTGGCAAAGCCGGACTGCAAGGGGCATTGCACGACCCCATCCATGCCTGCCTGTCTCCGGCGATCGCACAGGGCTTGCGAGACGGGCTAGAGACGCCAATTCCGCCGCTCAACATCGTGATCGCACCTGAGCGAAACGCCGAGGCGCTGATCCAGGTCGCACTGGTGGCGTGCAGAGAGAAAATCCGTGGTCAAACGGATTGACGCCTCACACTGATTTCGGTTCATGCTGTTGGGCAGGAAGACAGGGGAGAGGGCCGATGGAACCGAAAGCCGGCGAAAATGACGCGGCGCAGGCGACACCCGCAGCCGAAACCGGCAAATCGCGCAAATCTCGCCCTGTGATCGATATTGATTTGCCGGCCGAAGCGGTCAAGGAAGAACCCCGCGAACCGGCAAAGGCCAATATCCCCAATCCTTCATTGGAAACACCTGATCCCGAAGCTCCGCCGCGCGCGAAAAGCCCGAAGGCGTTGCCTGCCCTGCTCGGGCTTGTCGCCGGTGCTGTCGGTGGTTTCGGAGCATGGCATATCACCGGGCTCATGGATGGCGGCGTCGGTAAACTGACAGCCGGGCTCGATCAGCGCCTTGTGCGGCTGGAGCAAGCACGCCCGGCGACCCCGGCTGATCTTGTTGATCGACTCACTCGGGCCGAGCGCGGTTTGGCCGAAGTCACGCCGCGCGAGCAAGCTCTGCGCGCTGAAATCGAGAAACTTCAGGCCGCGATTGGTGCCGAACAAGCCGAGCGCACGAAGGCTCTTGCGGCTCTGGGGCAACGTGTCGCGGCGCCAACTGTTGCGCCGGTGCCCGTCACAGCACCCGCATCCAGCGAAACCCCTTCGTCTCGCCTCGACGAAATGCAGGCTCGGCTTGAAGGCCTGACGCCAAAGCTCGATTCGGTGACTGAACAGGTCGCAAACCTGTCGAAATCGCTTACCAATGTCGCCGGGCGTGACGACTTGAGCCGCGCCTCGGCGATGCTGGTGACGACCGGATTGCTCGGCGAAGCGTTCCAACGACACGAAGCTCTTGGCGGCATTCTCGAAACCTTGAGGGCGATGGGAATCGGTGAGGCTGAGCTTTCTGCGCTGATGCCATTTGCGACTTCAGCACCTCCGTCACCGGCAACGCTGTTGGCTGAAATCCGCGCGATTGCCGCCAAGAACACCGGTGAGAAAACCGAAGGCGATTTTTTCGAACGCATGCGCTCAGGCGCGGCAAACCTCGTCGATATCCGACGGACCGGCGAAATCACCGGCACCGATGACGCTGCTCATGTCGCGCGCGCCGAACAGGCACTCCAGCGTGGCGACGTCTCGACTGCACTCACTTTAATGGGACGATTGACTCCGAGCCGTGCCGAGGGGTTCGCCGGCTGGCGCACCAAGGCAGAGCAGCGCGTAAAGGCGACCGAAGCCATCAGCAAGTTGCGATCCGAGAGCCTGGCACGTTTGTCACGCGCTGCATTGGCCGCGAAATAAAGGACGCCGGGCATGTTGAAGCTGCTGTTTTTCTTCGGAATTGTCCTGGCGCTCGCTTTCGGATTTTCGCAGATCGCGGATATGCCCGGTCATGTTCTGGTGCAGTTAGGCGAGACCGAATATCGCGTAACCTTGCTCACCGCGATGGTCGGTCTGATTGCCATCCTTGTCGTTGCGATGTTCTTGTGGTCGCTTTTCCGGCTTGTGTTCAAACTGCCAAGCCTCATCGGCCTCGCCAACCGGATGCGCCGGCGTGAAAAGGGTCAGATGTCGGTGGCACGCGGGCTGGTGGCTGTCGGTGTCGGGGATCAGCGGCAAGCCCAGAGGCTGGCCTCGGAATCCGAGCGACTGCTCGGCGCAGAGCCCCTCGCTTTGCTGCTGAAAGCGCAAGCCGCGCAACTCTCCGGCGATGAAAAAGGCGCAGAACTCGCCTTTAAATCGATGCTCGACAAGCCCGATACACATGGCCTCGGCCTGCGCGGCCTGTTCATTGAGGCCGAGCGGCGCGGCGATACCGATGCCGCACGCATCCTGGCCGAGGAAGCCTACAAATCGTCACCCGGAGCGCCCTGGGCCAATCAAGCTATGTTGCGCCAGCGCGCCAGCGCGGGTGATTGGCGTGGTGCGATCGCGGTCGTCGAACAGGGTGTTTCGCGCCGACTAATCGAGCGCGAAGAGGGTCGCCAGCAGCGTGCCATTCTGCTTGCCGCGGCGGCGCAGGACAGCCTCGAAGGCAATCCGGACGAAGCTCTCGCTCTTGCGCAGGAGGCCTTGCGCCTGAAACCGGATCTGGTCCCCGCGGCGGATATCGCCGCGTTGCGGCTTTCGGCGCGCGGTGATTATTCGAAGGCGACGAAACTGATCGAGCAGGCCTGGAAAACAAGTCCGCATCCCGACCTCGCGGCGGCTTATCTCGGTGCGCGCCCCGGCGACTCAGCGCTCGATCGCCTCAAGCGGGCGAGAACACTTGAGAAACTCAATCCGGCGGCAAGAGAATCGCGTTTTGCCGTCGCTCGTGCCGCTCTCGATGCGCGCGAATTCGTTGCAGCGCGCGAGGCGCTCGAATCGCTCGTGCTGCAAAAGGCCTCCGCGCGTGCCTGCTTGCTGATGGCGGAGCTCGAGGATCGCGAAAGCGGCAATCAGGGCCTCGTGCGCTCTTGGCTTGCGCGGGCCTCGCGTGCGCCACGTGATCCGGCCTGGGTGGCAGATGGTTCGGTCTCCGACCATTGGAAACCGATCTCCCCGGTCACAGGCGCCATCGGTGCCTATCAATGGTGCGAGCCGCCGCAGGCCAATGATGTCTCGATCCGGGCACGGATCGATGCTGACCGGTTCGAAACGATCACGGTGCCCGCTTTGCCCGCCGCGCCGGCCGTAGACTTGCGCGACATCACCCCTGCGAGCGAGGTTGCCGCTTCCTCTCCTGCTCCGGAGGTTGTCAGCGAACCGGCCCGGCCGATCGAGGACGTGATCCGACCGTTTATCCCGGATGACCCTGGGCCCAACCCGAATGCGCCGCCGCCCAAAGGCCGTTTCAAGCTTTTCGGATAAGACATTTACCGGCTGTTCTTTGGTTCTGGCTTAAGGTGTTCGCTAAGGCATTCTCGCCATTGCCAATCGCGAGAGTTGGGGCTAAAGCAGCCCCGTCGCCGCTTTAGCTCAGCTGGTAGAGCACCTCATTCGTAATGAGGGGGTCGGGGGTTCGAATCCCTCAAGCGGCACCACTTCCCCTTGCATCGACACTTGGAAGAATGGCTTTGCTAGCGAACTGAGCAAAACGTTCGCCCGGACTTGCGTGAGGCAGCCCGGGCGTTGCTGTGCAGTATAGTTGCGAGATGCTCGGCGTTATTTGGGCAAGTTCTCGATCGCGGCTCCAGTTTCGCGCAAATAGCGCACAGCGCCGGGATGGAATGGCATGAAGCTGTTTGCCCCGATATTGCCGATGACGGTTGCAGCCGCTGCGGGGTGAAGGGCCTTCGCAGCAGTGGGGTCAGAGAGAATGGCCTTCGTGATCTGGTAAGCCGCCTCATCGGCCAGCCCCTGCCGCGCTACGATGAAGTTCCACAAGGCCACGGTCGGGACAGCCTGCGACTGGCCGCGATAGGTGTTTGCCGGAATGGTATTCGCAGCGAGGTAGGGGAAAGCTTTGCGCAGGGCCGCGCCGGAATCCCCGTCAAGCGGCAGAAAACGGATCTGTTCAGCCCCAGCAATCTTGGCATATGCCGGGATTGGCGCGCCCGCGCCGAAGAAGATGGCCGTAATCTCCTTCTTGATCACCTGATCCGCGAGAGCACCGGGGTCACCAAAAACCAGTTCCGGCTTGATTGAAAGACCTTCGGCGAGCTTCATAAAAATCTGCTCGTTCGCTCCACCTTTCGGACCGACCCCAACCTTTTTGCCGTCAAGTTCGCGCACGGTTTTCACGCCGGAGGCTTCAATCGTCGCGAGATGGAAAGGCGTTTCATACATCGGCACAAGGGCGCGTGCGGATTTGAGCGGCGGATTGCCAAGCCAGGGCGCGGCACTCGCTGTCCAGGCTTCATAGCCCGGCCCCATCGCGAGCAAAGCCAGATCGGCCTGTCCGCTCTCGATGCGGCGCAGATTCTCAATCGAGCCAGCCGATGGCATCACCTCGATCTTGAGGGAGGTTTTCGATTCGAGCAGACGCCCGATTCCTGCACCGTAATCGAAGAACGTGCCGCCTGATGCGCCTGTGGAGAGCTTCAAGGCTGTCGGTACCTGGGCCAGAACGACCGAAGCGAAAGGCATAGAGGCAAGACCCATGAGAATGTGACGGCGATCCATTTTAGACTCCCGGGATGTTGAATTGCTGGATTTTCAGTGACCGGCCTTCATCTTCGCGCCCATCTGCCGCGTCTGGATCATCCGCACGAGCTGGGCGAGACCGACGAGCACGAAGGTCGCGAGGATGATCAGCGTGGAAACCGCTGCGATGATGGGCGAGACATCAAAATCGATGTCTTCGAACATCTTCTTCATCAACGTTTTCGAGATTGAAGAGGAGAGGAAGTTCGAAACCACGGCCTCATCGAGCGCCGTGATGAAGGCGAACGCCATACCTGCGAGAATCGCTGGCAGCAGCAGCGGGAGGGTGATGAGCCGGAAAGTCGCGAAACGGCTCGCACCCAGCGACGCCGCGGCCATATCGAGAGCGGGGTCGAGTTTCGAAACCGCTGCGGACAACGTGAGAAACAGAAATGGCAGAGCTAGAACCGCCATCGCCACGACGAAACCGAATACGGTTCCTGTCAGTCCCCAACGCGCAAAAGTGATGTAGAGACCGACCGCAGTAACGATATGCGGCAGGATCATCGGCGCAAGCACCAAAGCCTTGATCGCACCCGAGGCCGGGAGTTTCCCGCGCGCGAAAACGAGGGTCAGCGGCAAAGCCAAGAGCGTGGCCAGCAAGGTTGCAAGCCCAGCCACAATCACGGAAAGGCGCGTGGCCTCCATCCATTCGCGATCGGCGAAAAAGGCGCGATACCAGGTGAGCGACCAATCTTTCGGCGGGAACTGGAGATACTTCTCCGAGCCGAATGAGACGGGAATGACGATGATGGTCGGCAACAGCAGGAACAGGACGACGAAAACCGTCATGACACTGGCAAAGCTGGGACGGAATTTCCGCCATGAAGACATGTTCGACATGGCTCAACCCTTCCCCTCAAGACGCAACACGCGGCCGAAGAGACCGACCAGCAGCAAGGTGA
>JBOFZC010000092.1:0-5022 GCA_051654985.1 Rhabdaerophilum sp. | reverse complement strand
CCGAAACTCGTCGCGGGCAGCCCCGCCGATTTGGCTAAAAAGCTCGTCGCGAAAGAGATCGATGCGCTCTGGCAAGGAGCGGTCGTGCCGATTCCCTCGCTGGTCGCGGTGCAAAAGGATGACGCTGGAGCGGTAGTTTTCGGACTGAATGATGCCGAGGTTGAAGGCATGCTCAAGCGCTTCCCCTTCATGGCGAAGACGGAAGTCGCAGCGGGCACCTACGCCAACCAGAGCGCAGCCGTGAAAAGCATCTCGGCCTGGAATTTCGTGCTCGCGAACGCTGATCTTCCTGAAGAAACAGCCTATCGGATCACCCGCGCAATGATCTCGGCGCAGGTGCCAGAGCGAGAAATCCACGCTTTCGCGAAAGGGGTCGGCGCGCCGAATGCCGCGGCCAATCGGATCGTTCCGTTCCATCCCGGTGCAGCCCGCGCCCTCAAAGAACGGGGTGTAACAGTATAGTTGCTTTGCTGGATCGCATTGTCTTCACGCGAACCGGTGTCCACTTCGCTCGAAAATGCTCATCGAAATCCGGCCGCGCGACTGACCTCTCCCCGGCACAGCGCGACCGGCTCCTCTCCCGCACTGAGATGCGGGAGAGGGTCCTGTATTCGGATTTAAGCTCGGCCGTAACCGCCGGGTGTGGGTGTGATGATGGTGATCGCCTCACCGGGTTTCAGCACGGTCTGGTCACAGCCCTTGAGGGTCTCGGTCTTTCCACCAAGGCGACGCACTTCGTTTTTACCAATCTGACCATCCTCACCGCCCGCAAGCCCGAATGGCGCCACACGACGATGCCCGGAGAGCAGTGCGCAATCCATCTCCTCAAGGAAGCGGATCTGGCGATGCGTGCCGTCACCACCCCGGAACTTGCCCTTCCCGCCTGAGCCACGCCGGATGTGGAAATCCTCCAGCACAACGGGAAAGCGCAATTCCAGAATTTCCGGGTCGGTGAGGCGGGAATTGGTCATATGCGTATGCACACCCGGCGTTCCATGCCAGGTGGGGCCGGCCGGTGAACCCGAGCAGATGGTTTCGTAATACTGGTACTCGGTATTGCCGAAAGTGAGGTTGTTCATAGTGCCCTGCGCTGCCGCCATCGCGCCGAGCGCGCCAAAAAGGCAGTTCGTGACGGCCTGCGAAACCTCAACGTTTCCAGCCACAACTGCCGCCGGATATTTCGGCGAGAGCATCGAGCCATCGGGCACGATGATGCGAATGGGGCGCAAACACCCGGCATTCATCGGGATATTGTCTTCCACCATCACGCGGAACACATAGAGCACCGCCGCGCGCGTGACGGGTTCCGGAGCGTTGAAATTGTCGGGGCGCTGCGGAGAAGTGCCGGTGAAATCAACCGTGGCCTCGCGCTTTTCGCGATCCACCGTGATCTTCACCTTCACCTTGCAGCCCTGATCCATTTCATACTCAAAGACAGCATCGTGAAGGCGGGCGAGCACGCGCGCCACGCTTTCAGCGGCGTTGTCCTGCACATGGCCCATATAAGCCTGCACGACATCGAGGCCGAAGCCGTCGATCATCTTCTCAAGCTCGGCCACGCCTTTGGCATTCGCCGCGATCTGGGCTTTGAGATCGTTGATGTTCTGAACAATGTTGCGCACCGGGTATTTTGCGCCGGTGAGCAGTTTCACGAGATCTTCCTCGCGGAACTCGCCTTCATCGACGAGCTTGAAATTGTCGATATAGACGCCCTCTTCCTCAATGTTGGTCGCGAGCGGCGACATCGAGCCCGGGGCAATACCGCCAATATCGGCGTGGTGGCCACGCGAGGCGACCCAGAACAAGAGCTTCTCGTTCTGCGGGTCGAAGACAGGCGTACAAACCGTGATATCCGGCAAGTGCGTGCCGCCGTTATACGGCGCGTTGATCGCGTAGACATCGCCCGGCTTGATATGCGGGTTGTTCTTGATGATCGCCTCGACCGAGCGATCCATGGAACCAAGATGCACCGGCATATGCGGGGCATTCGCAACCAGCCGCGCTTCACTGTCGAAAACAGCGCAGGAGAAATCGAGCCGTTCCTTGATGTTCACGGAATAGGCCGTGTTCTGGAGCGCCACGCCCATCTGCTCGGCAATGGACATGAAGAGATTGTTGAAAATCTCCAGCAGGATCGGATCGGCCTCCGTTCCGATCGCCTTGATGCGATCGAGCGCCTCGCGACGCGTAAGCACCACGTGATCTTTCGGCGTGATCGCAGCTTCCCATCCCTGTTCAATAACAATGGTCTGGTTCGGCTCGATGAGAATTGCCGGGCCCATGAATTTCATGCCGGGCTTCAACGCCTTCCTCAGGTAGACGAGGCCATCACGCCATTTGCCCTGGCTGAAGAAGCGCACAGCGCGCTCCGGTGCAGGCATATCTTTGGAGGCCGGATGCGTGGCTTCATCATAACCCGAGCCCCCACCGATGGCCTCAACATGGATTGCTTCGATCACGATGGGCTTGGTGGAATCCATAAAGCCGAATCGAGCGCGGTGCGCCGCCTCGAATCGCGAGCGTAACCCCTGTGGGCCATCACCCGCGCGCCATTCCACTTCAATCGGGCTATCCGTGCCCGCGTAACGCAGGTGAAGCGCCGTGACCAGTTCCACTGCGTCATGCGCAATCCCCTGCCCCGTCACCTCGGCCACAGCTTCTTCACCAATCGAAACCTTGGCGCGCGCGACATGCTCGCCGACATCGCCGGAAAGCAGCACTTCTACCGCGAGCTGGCGGGTCGAGCGGATCGCAGCGAGACCCATCCCGTAAGCCGAAAGGAGACCAGAGTAGGGATGGACGAGAATTTTCGTCATGCCCAGCGCATCCGCCACCAGGCAGGCATGCTGACCGCCGGCGCCGCCAAAGCAATTGAGCGCATAGCGCGTGACATCATAGCCGCGCTCGACCGAGATTTTCTTGATCGCATTCGCCATATTGGCGACGGCGATCGAGATGAAACCATCGGCAATCTCTTCCGCACTCTTGCCTGGGACCTTCGCGACAAACTCGGCGAAACGGGCTTTCACGGCCTCAGTATCGAGGCGCTCATTGCGGTTGGGACCAAAAATGGCGGGGAAGAAGTCTGGGATCAACTTCCCGGCCATCACGTTGGCATCGGTCACGGCCAAGGGGCCGCCATTGCGATAGCAAGACGGGCCAGGATTAGCACCAGCAGAGTCGGGGCCGACACGGAACCGCGCACCGTCATAGTGCAAGATCGAGCCACCACCGGCCGCGACCGTGTGGATCCGCATCATCGGAGCGCGCATGCGCACGCCCGCGACCTCGGTTTCGAAAGCGCGCTCAAAGGCGCCATCATAATGCGCGACGTCCGTAGAGGTGCCGCCCATGTCAAAACCGATGACGTGGGAGAATCCCGCGCTTTTGCCCGTTTCGGCCAGCGCCACCACACCACCGGCCGGGCCGGAGAGAATGGCATCCTTGCCCTGAAACAGCTCCGCGGCGGTGAGCCCGCCCGAGGACATCATAAACATCAGCCGCGCGCCGGAATTCTCGAGGTCGAGTTCTTCGGCGACCTGATTGACGTAGCGGCGAAGGATGGGGGACAAATAGGCATCGACGACGGCTGTGTCACCGCGCCCCACCAGCTTGATCAGCGGGGAAACCTCATGGCTCACCGAGACCTGAGCAAAACCCATATCCCGTGCGATCTGCGCGACGCGCTTTTCATGCGCGGGGTAGCGATAGGCATGCATGAAGACGATCGCGATAGCGACAACGCCGCTCTCCTTGAGCTTTTTCAAGGTCGAGATCGCACCGATCTCGTCGAGCGATTTTTCGACCACGCCGTCGGCGCGCACGCGCTCCTCGATCTCGACGACATCCGAATACAGAAGCTCGGGCTTGATAATCTCTTTCGCGAAGATGTCGGGCCGGGCCTGATAGCCCAGTTCGAGGGCATCGCAGAAGCCACGGGTCGTCACGAGAACGGTCGGTTCGCCCTTCCGCTCGAGCAAAGCGTTGGTCGCAACCGTGGTGCCCATGCGCACCTCATGCACCACACCTTTGGGAAATTTCTCACCCGGCTGGAGGCCAATCAGCTCGCGGATACCTTGAACCGCAGCATCCCGATAGGAACGCGGATTTTCGGACAACATCTTCTTTTGATGAAGGTTTCCGGCGGGATCGCGGCCGATCACATCGGTAAAAGTGCCGCCACGGTCGATCCAGAAATCCCAGGCACCCGGTTGCATATTCACTCCTCCCTCAAACTTCATGATTTGCTTTTGGTGATTATGTGAGTAAATCATCGACAAATTGTTGACAAGAAATTTTTTGCCGCTAGCCTAGGGTTCAATGAGCGATTGAGACGCCGGTGGAGCGGTGCCATCAATTGCATCAAGGGGAGAGAGGGAATGTCGGGTCTTGCTATGAATCCGGCACCACATGACAACGAAGGCGCGGGGAAGCGCTCGGTTCTGCGTGTTGTGCTCGATGGGTTGTATCTTTGGTCGGGCTATTTGGCCGGTGTTTTTCTGATTGCCGTTTTGCTTCTGATGCTGGGCCTATCTTTGGGCCGCCCCCTGGGGATCAACATCCCGGCAGGGGATGAGTTCGCGGCCTGGTCAATGGCAGCGTTGGCGTTTCTTGGCTTGGCACACACTTTCCGCTCGGGCGACATGATCCGTGTCGGATTGCTGTCTGACAAACTCGAGGGCCGCAAGAAGTGGCTTCTTGAGGTTGTATGCTTGCTGATCGGCATCATTGTTGTCGGCTTTTTTGCCTGGCATGCGACAGAGTTCACGCGGTTTTCCTACATTCTGAACGACCGTGCGACCGGGGTGATCCCGTTGCCGCTCTGGATTCCGCAGCTCGCTTATTGTGGCGGCCTGATCCTGCTCACCATCGCGATGATCGACGAGCTGTTTCATGTGATGCGCGGCGGCCACCCTCATTATGAAAAACCCAAGCCGAAGACCGCCGACGAGGTGATCGAGCAAGCTTTGCAGAGTGCGGTGTAATCATGGATCTCGTCACGATTTCACTCGTTCTGCTCGT
>JBOFZC010000091.1:0-8388 GCA_051654985.1 Rhabdaerophilum sp. | reverse complement strand
CCATGGTCAACGTGACCGATCGTCCCGATGTTGCAATGCGGCTTCGTACGATTGAACTTTTCCTTGGCCATGGGGCTTCCCTGACTTGTTCGCGACAAAAGAACACTGCGCCGGAACAGCCCGGTGCAAACTCGCGCCGCCGTTTAGGCGGGAATCGGGGCGATTTCAAGCGCGATGATGCACGCCAAGTGCCTGTGCGTAGATTTCCGCAAGCTCCACTGCATGCTTTGCCGGTCCAGGCGGGTCGGCCCAAAAACGGCGATAGGCCTCGCGACCCATATCGCGCGACGTGTGGATGTCCTGAAGCTTGTGCACAGCTGAGAGGATCGCACTCTCATTGGGCTCAACCAAGAACCCTGTGCGCTCCTGCTCCACCCTGCCCCCCCCTCCGGCGCGGTTCGAGGCGATCACCGGCACGCCTGAGGCGAGCGCTTCAGCAATGACCATCGGCCCGGTTTCGGGCCACAACGAAGGCGCGACAAGCGCCAGAGCCTCTTTCGCAATGCGCTTGCGCACCGCGTCGCGCTCCATCCAACCCGTGATCTCGGCCTCCGGATCCACAGCGAGAATGGCCTCGCGCATCGGTCCCTCCCCAATGAAGACAGACGGAATCTTCGCTGCGCGCGCCGCTTTTGCCACGAGCAGAACGCCTTTTTCTTCCGTGAGCCGCCCGCAATAGACGAGTTTAGGTGCAACGGGTTCAGCGCGCAGCCCGTGATCTTCACATTCGATAGGGTTTTCGAGAACGACCTGCCGCGCCTCTTTCGGCAGATAGCGCCCGATGCTCGCACGCCCGACCGCCGAGACATGAATGGCGGTGAAAGCCCGCCCCTTCAGCGCCTGCCTCAACGCGAGACTGCGCAGAACACGGATCGCCTTGTGGGCACGACTTTTCGGATCGCAAGGTGCGAGCATGCAGGGCATGGAGAGCGGTGTGAGCGTGCAAGGCGCCTTGAGATCGAAGCGATACATCAGCCCGGTCGGGCAAGTGAGAAAGTAATCATGCAGCGTCACGACCAGCGGCAAACCCGCCTCGAAAACAGCCGCGAATACGCTCGGCGAGAAGAATTTCGTCCATTGATGCACATGGACAATCGTATCCGGGCCAGAAAATGCCTCAAGCTGTGCGCGGAGAGCTTTGCGCGCCGCGCTGCTCCAGACTCCGTCGCGCGCAGCTGAAAGCAGCGGCTTCGACCAGATATCAGTTCCGCCAAGGCTGATGCGGCGGATATTGGGGTGCGCATCCAGCGCACGGCCCCTCGCCTCGCCTACCCCCTGGAGATAGATTACCTCATGTCCGGCTTCCGCGAGGCCGATGGCCGAAGCGATCGCAACCTGCGGCGCGCCCCCTTCGGCAATCCCGTAATCGGCGATGATGATGACGCGCATGGCGGGTTCGTTTCCGGTTGGCAGCACAAGCTTTAACCCGCCGGGCCTGAAAGCTTCGTTGCCGACGAGCTCGCCACAATTTTGTCACAAGGCGGATTGCCGCACCTCCTAACATGTGATTAACGTTTGAGCGCTTTCGGTGCCTCTCGTCAGGGAGAGGTGAAACGGGAACGCCGTACGGATTTCGATCCCACTCGGTGGCTGCCCCCGCAACTGTAGGCGGCGAGCCTTCTTTCGCATCACCACTGGCCCGATATGGGCTGGGAAGGTCGAGAAAGGCGCTTGAGCCGCAAGCCAGGAGACCGGCCGGAAGCTTGTGCAACCCAGAACTCGGCGGCGGGCCGAGGAGGATCAACATGTTCCGGAATATGCAAGCGGCGTTCGCCGCCATCGCGGTCGCGTCTGCGGCTTCATCCCCCTTTGCGGCCTTGGCTCAAGGCACGAACAGCGCTCCAAAACCCCTGGAAATCACGCTTTCTCCCTACCGAATCCCCACCGCGATCCAGCGTTCGGGCAGTGCGGTGACGGTCATCAACGCTCAAGAGATCGAGCGCTCAAGCCCCGCAACCCTCACCGATGTGCTGCGCACCGTCCCCGGCCTCTCGGTGACACAGGCCGGTGGACCGGGACAAGCCTCCTCGATCCTGATCCGCGGTGCCAATGCCGGGCAAACGCTCGTGCTGCTTGACGGTGTGCGCATCAACGATCCTTCAGGCCCCAGCGGCGAGTTTGACGCCTCGATGATCGCCCCGGCGATCATTGAGAGGATCGAGGTTCTGCGCGGGCCGCAATCCGCCCTCTATGGTTCGGACGCGATGGGCGGTGTGGTGCATATCATCACGAAGAAGGGGCGCGGCGCGCCCACAGCCAGCATCCGCACCGAGGCGGGTTCCTACGGCACTGTGAGCACGATTGGCTCATTCTCGGGTGCCAATGGCGCCTGGAGCTATGCCTTCTCGGGCATGGCACAGCGCATCGAGGGCTTCTCGACCTATGGCTATCGCGTGGGGCGGATGGCGCCGAGCTTGAGGCGTCCGCTTGAGAAGGACGCGACCACCCGTTTCGGGGGCCTCGGGCGGATCGGATATGACCCGGGGACCGGCTTCCGTTTCGATATCGGTGTGGTTTCGACCCATACCCGCGCGGAATATGACGCTGCTTTCGGCAATCCCCCGGATACCGCGAGTGTCGGCACGCGGCGCTTCTACCAGGTGCATGCCAAGGCGGAACTCGACACATTCGGCGACCGCTTCACGCATAGCCTGCAGATTTTCGCCAACCGCTCGGACCGCGTGTTCCGCTCGTTCAGTTCCTTCGGCAACGACTGGAGCCAGTTCGTCGGCGACCGCTATGGCGCTGAATATCAGGGCCGCCTGAAGCTCGATGCTTTCGGCTCGCTGATGCTTGGCGCGCGTTTCGAGCGCGAGAAAGCCTATTCGGATTCCCAGAACCTCCCTCCTTTCCCCGGACCGCGCGTGCGGGGCTTTACGGGAGAGCAAGATACAGCTTCGCTCTTCAGCCTCTGGCAATTGCCAGTGGGCGAGCGCCTGCTGCTCTCATTCGCCGGGCGCTATGACAAAGTGAGCGACAGCCGCTCGTTTCTGACCTGGCGCACGACCGCCTCATACTCGTTGAATGAGAGTGGAACGCGGCTGCGTGCCAGCCTCGGCACGGGTGGCAAGGCTCCGAGCCTGTTCCAGCGCTTCTCGCCACAATATGGCAGGGCGAACCTGCGCCCCGAGGATAGCGTCGGTGCTGATGCCGGGATCGACCAATCGCTGTTCAACGGCCGCCTGACGCTCTCAGCCGGCGTGTTCGCGAACCGCTTCAAGGATCTGATCGACTTCCAATCCGGTCCCGGAATTTGCCGGGCAAACCAGCCCTTTGGCTGCTACGTGAACGTGGCGCGCGCTTCGACCTCCGGTGTCGAGCTTTCGGGCAAGGCGATCCTGATGGAGGATTACCTCACGCTTTCAGGTACCTACACCTATTTGCAAGCCAAGGATAAGCGCACCAACCTCACCCTTGCCCGCCGCGCGCCTCATTCGGGTCGCGTCGCGATGCAGATCACGCCTTGGGCAGGTTTCCTGATCGAGCCCTCGGTGCAGATGTTCGGCGAGCGCTTCTCGAGCAACGGCGAGCGCGATCTGCTCAAACCCTATGCACGCTTCGACATTTACAGCGAATATGCTCTCAACAAGACCTTCAAGCTGCATGCGCGTGTCGAGAACATCACCAATGCGCGCTATGAGGATATCCGCAATTATGGCACGCCGGGCCGCGCTTTCTATGGCGGCTTGACTGCCACGTGGTGAGTCAGAACGGCGTAACCGCCGCAGGGTGACACTAAACGCATGAGCACAGGCACGGGAACCGGAGGGGCTGGCAACGCGGGAATTGCGCGTCCCTTCCCGATTGTTCCCGTGCTCGTTGTACTGGTGGGGGTGCTGTTTCTCGCCTCGCTTGCCATCGGCCCGGTGCGGCTTTCCTTTGCCGAGATTACGAAGGCGATCACGGCTCCCGCCGGTGATGCGCATCGCGTGATCCTCCTCGAAATCCGCCTTCCCCGCGCGATTCTCGCCCTCGCTATTGGCGGGATTCTCGGCCTCGCGGGTGCCGCGATGCAGGGTTTGCTGCGCAATCCGCTTGCCGCCCCATCGCTCTTCGGTGCGCCGCAAGCCGCAGCTTTCGCCGCCGTATCCACACTCTCACTCGGCTTGAACGATGCGCTCTCATGGGGATTGCCGGTCGCGGCGATTACTGGTGCTTTCCTTTCGGTGTTTCTGCTCATCGCGATTGCTGGGCGAAACGCCTCTCTGCTGCTCTTGATCCTCGCTGGGCTTGCGGTCTCAAGCCTTGCCGGCGCGGGCACAGCACTCGCGATGAACCTCGCTTCGAACCCCTTCGCGGCACTTGAAATCGCTTTCTGGCTGCTGGGTTCCCTCGAAGATCGTTCGATGCGCCACGTGACGCTCTCATTGCCGTTTATCGCGCTCGCGATGGTGATTTTGTTTGCGCAACGTGGTGCGTTTCGAGCGTTGACCCTTGGCGAAGAAGCCGCTTCGAGCCTCGGCGTGCCCGTGGAACGGCTGCGGTTTCTGGTGATCCTGGGCGTGGCGCTGGGCGTGGGAGCGAGTGTCGCTGTTGCCGGCACCATCGCCTTTATCGGGCTCATCGCACCGCATCTGATGCGCCCCTTGGTTCGCCACGATCCCGCCCGCCTGCTGCTTCCCGCTGCGCTGACCGGCTCAGCGCTGTTGCTCGCTGCGGATATCGCGGTGCGGTTGATCCCGGCTTCGAGCGATATCAAGGTTGGCGTTCTCACCTCGATCATCGGCGTGCCGTTTTTCCTGTTCCTGATCGTGAAACAGCGCAAAAGCCTCGCGGGAGGCATCACATGACACCGTTGCTTTCTGCCGAAAACCTCACCTTCCGGATCGGCCCACGCGCGATCATCGAGAACATCTCCCTCAGCTTTGAGCCCGGCCGCTTCGTCGCGTTGATCGGCCCGAATGGTGCGGGAAAAACCACCCTGCTCAAGGCGCTCGCCGGGCTCATCCGCGCCGAGGGTTCAGTCCAGATCAGCGGGCAAAATCTCGCCTCTATTTCCCAGCAGGAGCGGGCCATACGCATCGCCTATCTGCCGCAAGGGCATCAGGTGCATTGGCCGTTGCTCGCGCGCGATGTCGTGGCGCTGGGGCGCTATCCGCATGGCCTCAACGACCCCGCGCGCTTAATGCCCGACCATGCTCGCGCGATTGAAACAGCGATGGCGCGCACCGATACAATCCAGCTCGCCGACCAGCCGGTGCAGACCCTCTCCGGCGGCGAGCGCGCCCGCGTGATGCTGGCCCGCGTGATGGCGGTCGAGGCACCCATCCTGCTCGCGGATGAACCGACAGCATCGCTCGATCCTCGCCATCAGATCAGCGTGATGCAGGACCTCAAGGACGAAAGTCGGCGCGGCACGCTTGTGATCGCGGTGACGCATGATCTCAGCCTTGCCGCGCGCCTTGCCGATGAGATTGTGCTGCTCGACAAGGGGCGGCTCGTCGCGCAAGGCGACCCACAATCGGTGCTGACCGACGATAATCTTCGGCTGGTGTATCAGGTGAGCGTTCTGCGCCAGATCATTGATGGAGAGTCGTTTATCACCCCCAGAGCGACCTTGTGATCCGGGCCGCTGTGATCCTTTTCGCCCTTGGGGCCATCGCTGCCGAGGCCGCTCCGCAGCGCATCGTTTCGCTCAATCTGTGCACCGATCAATTGCTGATCGACCTCGCCGAACCCCGGCACATCGTCGGCCTCTCACCCTATGCGCGTGATACCACTCGTGCCTTCGAAGCCGCCCGCGCTACAACGCTTCCCACCCTCTCCGGCACGGCCGAAGAGGTGATGGTGATCGCGCCGGATCTTGTCGTTTCAAGCCGATACATGAAGCGTGAGACCCGCCAGTTCATTGCCGCGCGCGGTCTGAAACTCGTGGAGTTCGACGACCCGCGCACCTTGGCTGAGGCCCGCGCGCAAATCGCCGAGATGGGCCGACTTCTCGGTGCCGAAGAGCGCGCGAGCCAGCGTCTCGCCGCCTTTGATTCCGCTCTCGCCGATCTGCGCGACGCTGCCCGCAAGAGTATCTTGCGCATCCTGCCGCTGGCCCGGCGCGGTTGGGTCGCGGGCAGCGAAACCCTGATCGCAGACCTGCTTCGCGAAGGCGGGCTGATGAACGTTGCCGGCGAACTGGGTTTCAAAGCGGGCGGCTTCGCGAGCCTTGAGGCTGTGATCGCTCTCAAACCCGATGCGCTGCTGCTGACTCGTTCGGAAATCCGCGCCGAGGATCAGGGTCAGGCCCTGCTGCTGCATCCGGCGATTCAAACGCTGTTTCCCGCCGAGAAGCGCATCACCATTTCTGAGCGCCTCACGGTGTGCGGCGGCCCCATGCTCACCGAGGCCATGCGACAGCTCACACGCGAAATCAAGCGACTGGGGCGATAATCACCCCGCTAGAGCGCGTCGTAGAAACGCGATGATCTCGGCTGCGGTTTCCTCAGGCATTTCCTCTTGCAAGCTATGCCCGCAGGGAAGCGCCCGCCCCTCGACCTGATGCGCCTTCTCGCGCCAAGTCTCGAGGACATCGTAAAGGGCTCCGACTGTGCCCTCGGCACCCCAGAGCGCTTGAAGCGGCGCCGTCACCTTGCGGCCGGCGGCTTCATCTTCGGCATCATGCACGAGATCAATTGTCGCCGCCGCGCGATAATCCTCGCAGATCGCGTGGATCGTTTCTGGCTTGGCATAGCAGCGCAAATATTCTTGGACGAGATCAGGGTCATAGGCTTCGATGCGCCTGATCTGCCCGCGAATGTGCTTCTCGAGAAAAAAGGCAGGATTCGCCCCAATCATCGTTTCCGGCAAAGGCGCGGGCTGAGGCAGGAAAAACCACCAGAAATAGCGTATGGCGAACGCCATATCTGTGCGGGCATACATGGTCGCTGTCGGCGCAATATCGATCAGCGTGAGGCTTGCCACGGCTTCAGGGAAATCGAGAGCCATGCGATGCGCGACACGCGCCCCGCGATCATGCCCGATCACACCGAAACGCGGATGCCCAAGCTTGCGCATCAACGCGACCTGATCCGCCGCCATCGCACGTTTCGAGTAAGGCGCATGGTTTGGACTGGAAGACGGCTTTTCGCTGTCACCATAGCCGCGCAAGTCAGCCAAAACGAGGCTGTAGCCTGCATTGAGCAGCATGGGCACGATTTTATGCCATGTCAGCCGCGTTTGCGGATGCCCGTGCAGAAGCAGGAGCGGAAACCCCTCACCGGCCTGCGAAAAGGCGATGCGCGCGCCTGCGCCCTCTATTTCGGCATGCTCGAAGCGGGGAAGATAACGCGCGAATGCCGAATGCTTCACTGTGTATCCCCAGAACTGGTGCCGGCAGACTGCGCCATCGCTGGCCTTTCGCCAATGGCCGATTGCGCAATTTCGAGTGAGTCACGCTCCAGAAAACGCCCGATCGTGATTCCGAAAAATAAGTACAATTTTAGCGATACTTTTCGCCAGTTTATTTGTGACTCTTCAGTAAGTTCGGCAAATTACGAAGGAGCAAGCCATGCAACTTTCGAGAGAACTCGGAAAGTTTTCGCAAGCGCGTTCGGGCGCAGCCCCGGTGCTGTTTGCAATCGCCATGCCGGCTTTGCTCGCTTTGAGTGGTGGTGCGGTCGATTTTAACGCTCTGTCACGCCAGAAGGGGCAGATCCAGCACGTGGCGGATGCCGCCGCTTTGGCTGTCGGGCGACAAATGACGATGATGCAGATGTCTGACTCACAGTTGCAAAATGCAGCGCAACAATTCGCGACCGCCAATTCGGTCGCGCTTGGTCTGGAAGATCTCGCGATAAGTGCAGTTGCGACAACCGATCGCCTCGGCCTCCGCGTTGATGCCAAGGCGCGCGCCAAGGCGCCCCTTGGCATTTTAGATTTATTGTCGGGCGTGCAGGCACTATCCGCGAGTGCAACGGCACGCGTCGGACAAGACACCAAACTCTGTCTGCTTTCCGTTTCGGATACGCGGACCAGTGAGCGCGCGACCAAGATGTTCATTTCGCGTGAGCCAATTGGCATCGATATCGGACCGGGCGCGCGCCTTACTGCGCCCGGGTGTCTGCTTCACACCAATATTTCAACCAAGACGGCCTTTTCGATTGCCGCCGGCGCCAAGGTCAAAGCAAGCGTTGTATGCGCAATCGGTGGCGTGCAAAACTCTGGTGGCCTCGTCGAGGCAGCGGTTCTGGATAGTTGTCCGCGCGTGCAGAATCCGATGGAGTCACGCGCCTATCCCAGTGTCGGCCAGAATTGCACCGGTGTGACATATAAAGATACCGTCTTTAAAGGCGGAACGCACACCATGACGCCCGGCAATTACTGTGGGAATGTCTTTATCTCAGGCGACGCAAAAGTGCGTATGTCGCCAGGTGTGTATGCCATTCAAGGACGCTTGAC
>JBOFZC010000090.1:0-4176 GCA_051654985.1 Rhabdaerophilum sp. | reverse complement strand
AGACGCCAGGAATAGAATGAGGTCAGGCCCGCTGCGATGATCACGCAGAGGAAGGCATAGACATGCCCGGGCGTGTGCGCGACGTAGGCCGCTTCGATGATCGCATCCTTTGAGAAGAAACCGGCGGTGAACGGGAAACCTGTCAGCGCGATCGTCCCGATGAACATCATGGCGGCGGTGAAGGGGATCACCTTGATGAGCCCGCCCATTCTTCGGATATCCTGCTCATGGTGCATCGCATGGATGACCGAGCCAGCCCCAAGGAAAAGCAAGGCCTTGAAGAAGGCATGCGTGAAGAGGTGGTAGATGCCACCCGAGTAGAGGCCTGCCCCCAAAGCCACGAACATATAGCCGAGCTGCGAGCAGGTTGAATAAGCGATCACACGCTTGATATCGTTCTGCACAAGGCCAACGGTCGCGGCAAAAATCGCTGTGGTCGCGCCAAAAATCAGCACAACACTCATCGCAAAATGCGTCGCATCAAAGAGCGGCGAGAGGCGCGCGACCATGAATACTCCTGCGGTCACCATGGTCGCGGCGTGGATGAGGGCTGAGACCGGTGTCGGGCCCTCCATCGCGTCAGGCAGCCAGGTGTGGAGCAGGAACTGCGCCGATTTGCCCATCGCGCCCATGAACAGAAGCACGCAGGCCAGCTCAAGCGCGTTGATGTTGTAGCCGAGGAAGGTGACGACCTCCTTCGCCTTGCCAGGAACGGCGGCGAAAATGGGGTCGAAAGAAACCGCGCCGAAGACCCAGAACACCAGGAAAATGCCCAGCGCGAAGCCAAAATCGCCAACACGGTTGACGATGAACGCCTTCATTGCGGCGTCATTCGCGGTCTTTTTCTTGAACCAGAAACCGATGAGGAGATAGCTCGCGAGGCCCACGCCTTCCCAGCCGAAAAACATCTGCACGAGGTTATCTGCCGTCACCAGCATCAACATCGCGAAGGTGAAAAGCGAGAGATAGGCCATGAAGCGCGGGCGGCCCGCATCTTCATGCATGTAGCCCACGGAATAGAGGTGCACGAGGCCAGAAACCGTCGTCACCACCACCAGCATCACGGCGGTCAGTGTGTCGACACGGATATTCCAGTCGACAATGAACGATCCCACATGAATCCAATCCGCAATCGTGATGCGGATCGGCTGTGCCGAGCCGAGGGCGATTTGCGCAAACAAAACCCAGGAGAGCACGCAAGCGATACCCAGGAAGCCGGTGGTCACGATCTCGGCAAAGCGCGAAACAGCAGCCGAATGCGGCGAGGGATCCGGCGCATGATGATCATCGTGGTGATCGTCATGCCCACGCGCGGCATGGCCGTGCGAACCATGTCCGTGATCGGCATGATCGGCATTGCCGAACGCGAGCACATCGGCTTCACGCGCAGGCTTGTGCGCAAGCAGGCTCGCGATGCCGGCAA
Source organism: Rhabdaerophilum sp. (assembly GCA_051654985.1). GTDB lineage: Bacteria > Pseudomonadota > Alphaproteobacteria > Rhizobiales > Beijerinckiaceae > Rhabdaerophilum. The sequence goes on along the minus strand of JBOFZC010000090.1, from coordinate 2,753 downwards.
TGAAAAAGCCGAGCAGCGGCAAGAAAACGATGGCCGTGGCCAAGTTGTTCGAGACCATGACCCCCTCAGCCCTTCATCACATTGATATCTTCAACCGCGATCGTGCCGCGGTTGCGGAAATAGACCACGAGAATGGCAAGCCCGATCGCGGCTTCCGCCGCAGCCACCGTGAGCACCAGCAGCGCAAATACCTGGCCCGTGAGATCACCCAGGTGCGTCGAGAACGCCACGAGATTGATGTTCACTGCCAAGAGGATGAGTTCGATCGACATCAAAATGACGATGACGTTCTTACGGTTGATGAAAATGCCGAACACGCCGAGCGTGAACAGCATCGCTGCCACCACGAGATAATGGGAAAGACCGATTTCCATCGTCACACCTTCTTGCCGGCTGCATCGGCGCGCTGAACGCCGAGATTGGCCACGCCCTGCCCCACCGGGACGTCGACCACCACCATCGAACCCGCCTTGGTGCGGGCATTCTGCTGCGGCACGTTTTGGCGACGCACACCCTCACGCTCACGCAAGGTGAGCACGATCGCGCCGATCATCGCGACGAGCAGGATCAACCCGGCGGCCTGGAAGAAATAGACATACTCAGTGTAAAGCACCCGGCCGATTGCACGGGCATTCATCGCATCAACTGGCATCGCCGCGGCGGCCTTGCGCATCGCCAGCGCATCCGGCGCCAACTGCCATGTCGCGAGCACAAGCGCGAGTTCGAGGAAGAAGATCACCGAAATCAGCGCACCGAAGGGCAGATATTGCAAAAACCCCTGCCGCAGTTCCGCGAAATCGACATCGAGCATCATCACGACGAACAGGAAGAGCACGGCCACGGCGCCGACATAAACCACGATCAGGATCATCGCGAGGAATTCCGCCCCCATCAGCAGGAACAGGCCGGCCGCGTTGAAAAACGCGAGAATGAGGAAAAGCACGGCGTGAACCGGATTGCGGCTCGCGACGACCATCACGGCCGAGGCAATCAGCACACCCGAGAACAGGTAGAAGAAGAGGGAAACGACTGTCATTTTTCCTTTTCCCTCAGCGATACGGTGCGTCCATCGCGATATTGCGCGCGATTTCACGTTCCCAGCGCGCACCATTCGCGAGCAGTTTGTCCTTGTCGTAGAACAGCTCTTCGCGGGTTTCGGTCGCGAATTCAAAATTCGGCCCCTCGACAATTGCATCCACGGGGCAAGCCTCCTGGCAGAAGCCGCAATAGATGCATTTCGTCATGTCGATGTCGTAGCGGGTTGTGCGCCGTGTGCCGTCATTGCGGCGCGGGCCGGCCTCGATCGTAATCGCCTGCGCGGGGCAGATCGCCTCGCAGAGCTTGCAAGCGATGCAACGTTCCTCGCCATTGGGATAACGGCGCAATGCATGCTCGCCGCGAAAGCGGGGCGAAAGACGTCCTTTTTCGAACGGATAGTTCAAAGTGGCCTTCGGCTTGAAGAAATAACGCATCGTCAGCACGAAGGCTGAGACGAATTCTTTCAGCAAAAGCCCGTTTGCGGCTTGTGCGATCCCAGATTCTCGCGGTGCGACCGTATTATCTGTCATGATCCCCTCGCTCATCCGAACCATGCATTCGCGGCCATGTAGCCCATGATTGAAAAAATCAACGGCAACCCGAGGAAGCTGGTCAGCTTTAGGTTGTCGATCGTGTCATAGGCGCGCTGCGCGACTTCCGGCGATTTGCCGCGTGCGTAGATCCGCAACAGCTTCACCTGGCCAAGCGCTAGCGCCAGCCCCAGCAATGCACCGAGAAAAGCCCCCAAGATCATCGTCATGGCATCACCTGTACCAGCCGGTGAGCTGGAGCACGCCCGCTACCAGCACCACTGCGCCGAGACTCAAGGGCAGGAACACTTTCCAACCCAAGCGCATCAGCTGGTCGTAGCGGTAGCGCGGCACCATCGCCTTCACCATCGCGAACATGAAGAACACCGCGCTCATCTTGATGACAAACCACACAAAACCCGGCACCCAGGTGAAGGGCGCGATCGCAATCGGTGCGGTCCAGCCTCCAAGGAACAGGATCACAGTGAGCGCGCACATGGTCATGATCGCCACGTATTCGCCGAGCATGAACAGGAGATAGGGTGTTGAGCCATATTCCGACATGAAGCCCGCCACGAGCTCGGATTCCGCTTCCGGCAGGTCGAATGGCGGCCTGTTCGTCTCGGCGAGAGCCGAGATGAAGAAGATCACGAACATCGGGAAAAGCGGGATGAAGAACCAGTTCAGCATCGTGAACCACGGCATTCCAAGCCAATGCGCCGGGCCGGAATTCTGCTGCGCCAGCACGATATCGGTGAGGTTCAATGAACCGACCAGCATCAGCACGGTGATGATCACAAAGCCGATCGAGACTTCATAGGACACCATCTGCGCAGCCGAACGCAGCGCGCCGAGGAACGGATATTTCGAGTTCGAGGCCCAGCCACCGATGATGATGCCGTAAACGCCAAGCGACGAGATCGCGAAGATGTAGAGCACGCCAACATTGATATCCGCGATCGCCCAGCCGGATTGCAGCGGAATAACCGCCCAGGCTGCAAGTGCCAGCACGCAAGTGAGCAAAGGTGCGAGCAAGAACAGGGCTTTGTCGGCTGAAGCGGGGATCACCGGCTCTTTCAGCACGAATTTCAGCAAATCCGCGAAGCTTTGGAACAACCCCCATGGGCCGACCACGTTCGGGCCACGCCGCAGCTGGACCGCCGCCCAGATTTTTCGATCGGCCAG
>JBOFZC010000089.1:0-13673 GCA_051654985.1 Rhabdaerophilum sp. | reverse complement strand
TCGTGAGGCTCGCGTAATCCATATTGAGCGTACGCACGCCAGAGACCTTGTAAACTGGCCGCAATTGCAAGTGATCCTGAAGATTGGAGCCGACACCCGGGCGATTGAGCCTTGGCGTGATCCCATTGCGCGCAAGTTCAGCCGCTGGTCCGATGCCGGAGAGCATCAGCAGCTTGGGTGTCGCGATGGCGCCGGCGGTCAGCACCACCCGCTGTTTAGCTGTCGCGAGTTCCAAAACTCCGTCACGCCGGTAGAGAATGCCCGTCGCACGACCCTCGTGGATGTCGATTTTCGTGGCCTCGGAACCCGTGCGGATCTCGAGATTGGGTCGGTGCTTGATCGGGTCGAGGAAGCCGCGCGCCGCGCTCCAGCGCAGACCGCGCTTCTGGTTTACCTGGAAATAGGAAGAGCCGAAATTGTCGCCGAGATTGAAATCCTCGACCTTCGGGATGCCCATCGCCTCCGCGGCATCACGAAACGCATCGAGGATTTCCCAGGTGATTCGGGGCTTTTCCACGCGCCATTCGCCACCAGCGCGATGCAGATCGCTATCCCCGGCGAAATGGTCCTCGTGTTGGAGGAAATAGGGCAGAACATCGTTCCAGCCCCAGCCTGAGAGGCCCATCTGTGCCCAGTTGTCATAATCCGCAGCCTGGCCGCGCATGTAAATCATGCCATTGATGGCCGAGGAGCCACCGAGCACCCGGCCACGCGGATAAAGCAGTGTACGGTTGTTCAGCCCCGGCGAAGGTGCGGTGTGATAGAGCCAATCCGCGCGCGGATTGCCGATCAGGAACAGATATCCGACCGGAATATGAAACCAGAGATAATTGTCGCGCCCGCCGGCTTCGAGCAAAAGCACCCGTGTCGCGGGGTTGGCGCTTAGCCTGTTCGCAAGCAGGCAGCCCGCAGTGCCGGCCCCGACGATGATATAATCGAATTCCCCAGCAGCTTTTGCGCCGTTTTCACTCATGCCGTTACAGCTTCCCGGTCTTGTTCTTCGTCTTGCAGAGTAGGGGCTTGTGCTCACGCATTCAACGCCTCCATTGCTTGCGGACACGGAAGGCTTTACCCGGAAGGTTCGCTGAGCGGTTTTCGAAAGGGCTGCAGATCGTGTTGAGCGTTCCGCTGATGCTCGCCTTCGTGCTCGCCTTTCTGGTGAGCTGGGGTCTGATCCGGCTGTTGATGCCGCTTTTCAAGGCCTATGCTCTGGCGCGGCCCAATGCGCGATCGAGCCATAAGACACCGGTTCCACAAGGTGGTGGAGCGGGTGTGCTCACCGGCGCGCTGGCCATCGGGTTGCCGATTGCCAGCATGGCCAACCAATCGCCGCCGGCAAACGAAGCGTTGGCGGTCACGGCACTGATGATGGGCCTTCTCGGGGCTTGGGACGATATCCGGCCGCTGAGCTGGCGTTTCCGGCTCGCGGCGCAAGCCGTTCTGGTTGGTGGTTTGCTCTATCTCTTGCCCGAGACTCTGCGGATTTTTCCGTCTCTGCCGCTTGGGGTCGAACGCGCCATCGCGCTCATTCTCGGCCTGTGGTTTGTCAATCTCACGAATTTCATGGACGGAATTGACGGCATTCTCGTACTTGGGCTCGCGCCGATGGCGGCGGCGATTGGCTTCGGGTTTTTCGGGTTGGTTCCGGTCGATCCTTTCGCCATGGCCTTCTGCGGTGGGTTGCTCGGGTTCTTGATGATGAACCGCCCGCCGGCGCGCATCATGGCAGGCGATCTTGGCTCGCTCGCGATCGGCCTGATTGCGGCTTACCTGCTGTATCTCGTGGCAAGCCGGTATTCGCTAGCCGCAGCGATCCTTCTCCCGCTTTATTTCGTGGGGGATGCGACCACGACCTTGCTGCTGCGGGCCGCCAATGGCGAGGCACTGACAACCCCTCATCGCCGCCATGCCTATCAACGGGCATTTGATTCAGGGATGCCTGTCACAGGCATTCTGGCCGAAGTGCTTGTGCTGAATGTGGTGCTCGCTGGGCTCGCCGCAGCAACCCTGGTCTGGCCTGATGCAAGTTGGGGCTTGCTCATGGTCGGTTTCGTCCTCACCGGGCTCCTGCTTTGGCGGCAACGCCACTGGAAACCTTGAAATGCGTGTTCTGCTCACAGGCGCGAGCGGTTTTGTCGGCAGGGAAATCCTGCGCTCTCTCCAATCGCAGGGCCATCAGACCGTGCTTGCTGGGCGACAACCGCTCAATGGGGCCGAGCAGCTTGAAGCCCGCGTGATACCCGATCTGTGCGGGCTCGATGCCACGCAGGCTGCGGGCCTGCTTGAGGGTATCGATGCTATCATTCATTCCGCAGGGCATGCCCATGCTGGCCCAGGCTCCGATCCCGCGATCCACGCTGCCGTCAACGCGCGCGCCACGGCTCTGCTCGCCGACGCCGCAGCGAAGGCTCGCGCACAGATGGTGTTTCTCTCTTCGGTCAAGGCGATGGGGCCGGCGGATGCTCAGGGATATCTGCGCGAAGGCGTGATGCGCGAACCGGATGACGCTTATGGGCGCTCGAAACGGGACGCCGAAATGGCAGTCCGTGCGATCTTACCTGATAATCACGTGATCCTGCGGCCTGCTCTCGTGGCCGGGCCGGGTGTGAAGGGCAATCTCGCGGCTTTGCTCAAGCTCGCATCATCGCACGTGCCGCTGCCCTTCGCGGGCATTGAGGCGCGCCGTTCCATGATCAGTCTCGTGGATCTCGCCGACATCGCTGTACGCGCCTTGCAAGAGCCGGGCTGGAATGGCCGGAGCCTGATTGTCGCGGATCCGAAGCCGGCGACGCTGCCTGAGATTGTCACCGCGATGCGCGCCGGGCTTGGGCGTCGGGCAGGGCTTTTCTCCGTCCCCGTGAGCCTGCTCGCAGGTTCGCTCAGCTTGATGGGGCGCGCGGATTGGAGCGAGCGGCTGTTTTCGCCGCTGATCGCCGAGCCGGCATTTTTGCTTGAACAGGGCTGGAAGCCTTCGCAGCCAGTTTTGTCAGCGCTTCAGGAGCTTGCGGCGCGGAGGTGACCGGTTCTGAGCCATTTGGTTTGAAATCCCGGATTTTCTCCGCAAGCACTTTTTCAGCGGCTTGGCGGTCCCGCGTTGCAACGGCGGCGGCGATTTTCTCGACCCAGAGGCGCGCTTCGGCGAGGCTTGTCGCCTCGGTGCGTGCGGCCATGACGCCCTCAATGCCGCTTTCTTTCAAGGATTCGTGGCCGGAGAACAGCACCTCGTTGAGGCGTTCGCCGGGTCGGATGCCCGTGACCTCGATCTGGATATCCTTATGCGGCTCATATCCGGAGAGACGGATCATCCGCTCGGCGAGGTCATAGATGCGCACGGGCTGGCCCATGCGCAAAACATAGACCGAAGCGCGCCCATCCCCTCTTTCGAGCATGGCATGCGCGGCCGAGACCACGACAAGATCGGCGGCTTCGGTGACGGTCATGAAGTATCGCACCATGCCCTTGTCGGTTACCGTCACCGGCCCGCCGCGCTCGATCTGCGCCTTGAAGCGCGGAATGACCGAACCGGAAGAGCCAAGGACATTGCCAAAACGCACCGAGATCAGCCGGGTTTTGCCGCCTCTGCGAGCCTGATCGGCATCGAGCGCCTCAATCGCGATCTCGGCTGCACGCTTGCTGGCGCCAAGAACCGAAACCGGCTCGACAGCCTTGTCGGTCGAGATCATCACGACAATCTGCACGCCAGCGGCGATTGCCGCATCGGCCACAGCCAGACTGCCAAGCGTATTCGTGCGCAGGCCCTCATCCCAATCCTGCTCCAGAAAGGGCACCTGCTTTAACGCAGCGGCATGAAAAACCAGCTCCGGCTTGGTCTGAGCCATCAGTGCATCGAGCCGGGCGCGGTCGCGGATATCACACAGATAAGCTGAAATGGCCTCGGGAGCATGACCATCGGCCAGAAGGGCCTCGCGCGCCATGTAGATGGCCGGCTCGGAATTCTCGAGGATAATCAGCTTTTTGGCACCGAGCCGAAGGCAGGAGCGGCAGACCTCCAGGCCAATCGAACCGCCGCCGCCTGTCACCAGCACTACACGGCTATGGATCGCGCGTTCGAGCAAGTAAGGGTCGATATCCACCGGGGGGCGGGAGAGGAGATCTTCGATCTCAATCGAGCCCGTTGCGGCGCCCATCGCGCCAATCCCCTCAAACCGGACCAGCGCCAGACCAAGCTTCTTGACGCGGGTCGCGAGTTCTTCGCCGTCACGCTGGAGCGCGGAGGGCGTCGCAATCACGCGACGGATCGGCGTGCCACCCACCGCATTTTGGCGCACGATGTCTTCGAGCAAATCGAACGTGCCCTCGACAGGGACGCCGCGTATCGCCTGCCCGTCATCGGCCGCGCGCGGGGACAGGATGCCAACAGGTTTCAGCCGTGCCTTGTCATCCGATTGCAGGGCCCGAATGATCGGTTCGACCTCTGTCCCTCGCCCCAGCAGCAGCACGCAGGATGCATCGCGCGCGCTCTCGGGCGCCCAATAACGATCTTTCCAATAGCGATAGGCAAGGCGGGGAGCCGCGAGCAGGCAGGCATGAACGAGCCAGTAAACCACAACGAGCCGCCGCCCGAGCACGAAATCGCTCAGCAAGCCCAGGCGCATGGCGAGAAATTCCAGAATGATCGCCCCAAGGCAAATCAATCCCACGGCCTTCGCAATCATGATCACATCGGGCATCGAGGCGAAGCGCCATTTGCCCTGATAGAGCCGGAAATAGAAAAACACGCCCAAGGTCATCAGCAGGAAGCCGGGCAGGATCGGCAGCAGCGTATCAAGACGCTGAGAAAACGCATCGGGATCGAAACGCAGAAACAGCGCGAGAACCACGGCAAGCGCCGTCATCGCCATATCATGGGCGATGATCAGGAGACGGGTCGCATGCGAACGTTTCATGAAGCCGAGGGTGAGATAAGCGGAAAAGAACGCCTCTCATGCACTCAGATGCCGGGGCTGTCCAGCCGGACAGGCCCAGATGTCGCTTCCGGTTTAGTGCAACCTATTCTGCCGCGCGAGCGAGTTCAAAGCTCGGAACCGGCGCTTCGGGTTGCGCAATCAGGCGTTCCTCGTCCGCCTTCAGTCGCTTGCGGAACCAGAGCGCATAGAGGGCGGGCAGGAATAGCAAGGTGAGGAAGGTCGCGACAAACAACCCGCCCATCACCGTTGTGGCCATCGGCCCCCAGAAGGCTGAGGTCGAGAGCGGTACCATGCCCAGGATCGCAGCCATCGCGGTGAGCACCACGGGGCGCGCCCGACGCACCACCGATTCAATAATCGCCTCGCGGAAGGGCAGGCCACGATCGAGATCGTGTTGCACCTGATCGACGAGGATCACCGAATTGCGCATATCCATGCCCCCGAGTGCGATCAGTCCGAGCAAAGCCACAAAGCCGAAGGGGTAGCCGGAGATGTTAAGCGCCAGCGAGGCGCCAATCATGCCCAATGGCGCGCTCATCAGCACAAGAAAGATCTTCGTGAAGCTCTGAAGCTGGAACATCAGCAAGGTGAGCATCACCATGAACATCACGGGGAAGAGCTTGAAGATCGAAGCATTGGCTTTTTCAGATTCCTCGATCGCACCGCCGATCTCGAGCCGGTAGCCCTGGGGCATGGCATCGCGCTGGGGTTTCAGCGCCCGCCAGATTTCACCCGTGACATCCGGAGCCTGCACCCCGTCGATGATATCGGAGCGCACGGTGATCGACATGTCGCGGTTGCGTCGCCAGAGGATCGGTTCCTCGTGCTCGAACGAGATTTTCGCGACCTGTGCCAGCGGAACCGGCACGCCATTGCGCGAAATCAGCGTGAAATCCGCCAATCGCGTTGGGTCGAGCCGCTCCCCGGGCACGGCGCGGGCGACGACCTCGACCTTCTCTGTGCGGTCACGCACGGTTGTGATCGGTGCCCCGGAGACAAGGGTTTGCAAGGTCTGCGAGATGGCTGTCGGATCAAGCCCGAAAGCGCGCGCGCGATCCTGATCGATGATGAGCCGGATCGAGGGCATCATCTCGTTCCAGTCGAGATGCGGATCACGCGTTTTGGCGTTTTTCGCCATGGTCTCGCGCACCTCATAAGCCAGGCGGCGGACTTCGAGTGGATCAGAACCCACCACACGGAACTGCACGGGGAAGCCGACGGGCGGCCCGAAATTGAAGCGGTCGACACGCACACGGGCGGCTTGCAAGGCCCCTTGCGCAACGGCTTTTTCAAGCCTCGCCTTGATCCGCTCACGGGCTTTCACATCCTTTGAAAGGATCACGACCTGCGCGAAGGCCTCGTTCGGCAATACGAGGTTCAAACCCAGCCAGAAGCGCGGCGAGCCTTGGCCAATGTAGGCTGTGGCGTGAATGACATCCGGATCGTCCGCGAGCAGTTTTTGCGCCTCTTCAGCCACTTTCTGTGTCGCGCCGATGCTCGACCCTTCGGGCAAGCGCATCTCAAGGAAAAGCTCCGGGCGCTCGGAAAGCGGAAAGAATTGCTGCTGAACCCGGCCAAAACCGACAATGGCCAGGGCAAAAACACCGAACATCATCACGAGAACCTTGATGCGGTGATCGACGCACCAGGTCACGATGGCACGCAGCCAATTGTACATCGGGGTATCATACATCGCGGCATGGCCATGATGCCCAGAGCCCCGGATTTTCATATCTGGCAAGAGTTTTACGCCGAGATAGGGCGTGAAAATCACCGCGACGAACCAGGACGCGATCAGCGCGATGCCCACGATGATGAAAAGCGAGCCTGTGTATTCGCCGACAGCCGAGCTCGCGAGACCGATGGGAAGGAAGCCCGTGGCGGTCACGAGCGTGCCGGTGAGCATCGGGAATGCTGTCGATTCCCACGCAAAGGCCGCAGCCTTCATCCGGTCCCAACCCTCCTCCATCTTCACGATCATCATTTCAACCGCGATGATTGCGTCATCGACCAGCAATCCCAGCGCAATAATCAGCGCGCCGAGCGAAATGCGGTGCAGGTCGATATTGAGGAAGTCCATCGCGACAAACACGGTCGCGAGCACGAGTGGCACCGAGAGGGCCACGACAATGCCTGTGCGCCAACCGAGTGACAGAAATGATACGGCGAGCACAATTGCGAGCGCCTCAAGAAAAGCCGTCACGAATTGCTGGATCGAGGTTTGCACCACCTGAGGCTGATTGGCGATCTGGTCGATATCGATGCCGATGGGCAGTTTTTCCTGGAAGCCAGTGAGGGCTTTGCCAATCTCATCACCGAGATCAATGATGTTGGCACCTCTGAGCATAACAATGCCAACGCCCAAGGCCGCCTTGCCGTTTTGGCGGATCAGGAAATCCGGAGGATCCTTGAAATCACGCGTCACGCTCGCGATGTCACCAAGCCGGAATGAGCGTCCGCCCGCTTCAATCGGGATTGCAGCCACGGCAGCTGCGCCATCGAGCGCGCCGGTGACACGGAGGGGAATGCGCTGCGCCGCGGTTTCGAACGTGCCAGCGGGTGTCACGTTGTTCTGTCGTGCCACGGCGTCGAAAATGGCCGTGGCCGAGATGCCGAGGGTCGCGAGTTTCGCGTGGCTGAACTCGATGAAGATGCGCTCATCCTGGGCGCCGTAAAGGTTCACCTTCACGACATTCGGCACACGCAGCATGGTGCGTTTGAGGTCTTCGCCGACGCGCTTGAGCATCGCATAATCCGCGCCTTCGCCCGTGATCATCAAGAGCACGGAATCGACATCGCCGAATTCGTCATTGACGTTCGGACCGATGAGGCCGGCCGGCAGGTCAGACCGCAAATCGGTGAGTTTCTTGCGCAGCTGGTAGAACAGCTCCGGCACCTGCTTTGCCGGCGTGAAATCCTTGAATTCCATCTGCGTGGCCGAGAAGCCCGGCTTGGAATAGGTGATCGCGCGGTTGAAATAGGGGAGTTCTTGCAGCTTTTTCTCGATGCGATCGGTCACCTGCTCCTGCATTTCCTGCGCTGTCGCGCCGGGCCAGATAGCCGTGATCGTCGCGACCTTGATGGTGAAAGACGGATCCTCTGCTCGCCCCAGTCGAGAGTATGAGATCAGTCCGGCCACCCCGATCACGATGATCAAGAACAACACAAGTGCTTGATGCCGGACGGCCCAGGCCGAGAGATTGAAGCTGCCCATCTTCTCCTCCCTCAACCCAACCGCAACTCGGTGACAGCGCGCACACGCTGGCCGGGTTTGAGCGTGTGGATGCCCAGAATCACGATCTGATCACCCTCGTTCAGCCCGCCCGCCACCAGGGCATCGCGTGCTTCAAGACTACGGATCTCGATCGATTGGCGCTTCAGCTCGCCATTCCCATTGACGACATAGACCTCAGCACCCTTGCCCTCGTTGAGAATGGCCGAGAGCGGCACGCGGGCGAGGCGGGTTTCTTCTGCCGGCTTTAAATGCAAAGTCACGGTCATGCCGAGTGGTGCATCCGGCGCGAGATCAGGGAGCGAGAATCGCGCCTGAAACGTGCGTGTTGCGGGGTCAGCCGCAGGCGATAATTCCCGCAGCAGGGCGCGATGAGCGCGATTCGGGTCGGTCCAGAGCGCGGCCTCCGCGCGCGCCTTGGACAAATCATCGATATCCTGTTCTGGCACAGCGACTTGCGCTTCGCGGTCACCATCGCGCGCAAGGCGCAGGATGCTTTGGCCTGCGGCCACAACCTGACCCGGCTCAGCATTGGCCGAGAGTACGATTCCGTCGGCCTCGGCCCGCAATTCGGCATAGGATTGAGCGTTGCGCGCCAGTTCGACTGAGCCTTCGGCACGCAGCCGACGCCCCGTTGCTTCTTCAAGAGCTGCGCGCTGGCGATCGAGAATTTGTTCAGTTGACCAGCCTTTCTGGCGCAATTCGGTCACGCGACCGAGTTCTGCCGAAGCCGAACGCTCCGAAGCTTTTGCGGCGGCGAGTTCGGCTTCAGCCGTCTCGCGCTGGAGGGAGAGATCCGAGGCGTCGAGCCTTGCCAGCACCTGGCCTCTTTTGACACGATCGCCCGCCTGAACCAGCCGTTCTGCGACCTTGCCGCTGATCCGGAAGCCTTGATCGGCCTCGACCTTGGCGCGCAGAGTGCCAACGAGGACGCGCGTTGCTCTTGTCGGCTGCAGGCTGATTTTTTGCACCAGAACAGGGCGATTGCTGGGTGCTTCTACGACCTTTTTGGCAGCCTCGCTGACTGGGCGAGCATATCCGAACCAATAGGCGGCAGCCCCGCCTGCGATCACGAGCGCTGCAAGACCCAGTGTTCGACGTGAGGGTGAAAACTTGAACGGGGTTGCCATTGGAAACCTCTGGAAAAGAACAAAAAACGATCTTCAGGGCCGAAGAGCGGCGAGAATAAGCGCGGCAATCCGACGAGCCTGGTCTTCCTGGTCGGTCTCGAACCGCGCGCATTGCGCGATCATCGTTGGGTGGATGGCCTTAGCGGAGGCTTCGAAGGCGGTTTTTGCGAATTCCTGAGCATCAACGGCCCGGAACTCGCTATTGGCGATTCCGTCGGCCACGATGCGCGCGATCTGGCCCACCACACATTCACAATGTTGCTCGATCGCGGGCCAATTCTCCTCCATCGCGACCTCGACCATGTCGAAGAGACGGTGCTCGTTCGTGAGCTTGGCCTTGTTATGGCGGTGCAGCTCGACAATCAGGCTAACCAGACGATGAGATGCCGGCTGGGGGCGGCCGGCAATCTCGCGCATCAAGGCATCCGTTTCCTGCATGATCCGGGCGCAGAGCGCATTGTTGATCGCGAGTTTCGACGGGAAGAAGCGATAGACATTCGCGGGCGACATGCCCATCGCGCCGGCAATGTCGGCAACGGCTGTCTTTGCGTAACCGATGCGGCGGAAATGTTCCTCTGCCACCGTGAGGATGCGCTCGCGCATGTCCTCTGCTGACAGCTTCTGACGGATATTCATGGAAATCTCCGATCGATCCCAGCAGGCACGATCAGAACAATGATGATTTCTCACTTTTATCAATCGTCATTTTTTGTCAAGCCGTATTCAGAAAAATCAGGGCTGGCCAGCCTCGGAAACGGGCGATAAAAGCGACGGGTTTTCGCCTCTTTCTCCAGGTATTTCATGGCTAAAGCCTTTAATTCGACCTTTTCGCGCCTTCCAACGACGATTTTCGAAACCATGTCGCGGCTCGCGCGGGAACATAGCGCGGTCAATCTCGGTCAGGGGTTCCCGGATGATCCCGGTGCCGTGGATATCCGCCAAAAAGCCGCAGAGGCGGTCGTTTCGGGTTGGAACCAATATCCGCCGATGATGGGCCTGCCGGAACTGCGACATGCCGTCTCGGCGCATTTCCAGCGCCATCAAGGCGTTTTGTTCGATCCCGACAGCGAGATTATGGTCACATCTGGCGCTACCGAAGCGATCGCCGGCGCGCTGTTCGCGCTGATCGAGCCCGGCGATGAGGTCGTTTTGTTCGAACCGCTTTACGATGCCTATTTGCCGCTCGTGTTACGAGCCGGAGGCGTGCCTAGATACGTGAAACTCTCGCCGCCCGACTGGCGTTTTACCGCCGAAAGCCTGATGGCAGCTTTCTCGCCGCGCACGAAGCTGGTGCTGTTCAACAATCCGCTGAATCCTTCCGGTACGGTGTGTCCGCCAGACGATCTCTCCATGCTTGCGCATTTTTGTATGGCGCATGACGCCATCGCGGTTTGCGATGAGGTCTGGGAGCACGTAGTGTTTGACGGGCTGTCACACATCCCGCTCATAGCCCTGCCCGGTATGCGTGAGCGGGTGGTGAAAATCAGTTCAGCGGGCAAAATCTTTTCGCTCACCGGCTGGAAAGTCGGCTTCGTGATGGCTGCTCCCGAGATCATGAAAGTGCTTTCGAAAGCGCACCAGTTTTTCACCTTCACGACGCCGCCGAACCTGCAGGTGGCTGTCGCCTATGGGCTCGCGAAAGACGATGCGTTTTTTGACGCATTGCGCGCGGATCTGCAGGCCTCGCGCGATTATCTATCGGACGGATTGAAGAATTTGGGTTTCTCGGTGCTTCCCTCGAAGGGCACGTATTTTCTCAATTTCGACATCGCGCCGCTGGGCGAAAGCGATGATGTCGACTTCTGCCAGCGGCTCGTGACCGAGCACGGCGTGGCGGCTATTCCGGTCTCGGCCTTTTATGCCGAAGACCCCGTGAAAACGATCGTCCGGCTTTGCTTTGCAAAAAAACGTGAGACGTTGGATGCAGCCTTGGAGCGTTTTGCGGGCGTCAAACGCCGGTAGTGCGGCGCACTACTTCGCGATCGCGACTTCCCGGCATTCTGCAGGGAGATCGTCGAGAGTCCAGGGACGAGGCGGTTTTGGCGGTTTGGCGTTGGGATCGCGTGGGGGTTTGGGCTTCATCAACGCCGCATATTGCTTTTTCAGCCAATCTTTCAGCTCGTCGCCGCAACCATCGCCATCGCCCGGCAGGGGTTGATCGACGCAGCTCGCATCGCCTTTCGGGCAGGCGATCCGGATGTGGAAATGATAATTGTGCCCCCACATCGGGCGCACTTTCGAGAGCCAGGCGCGATCCGCCCCGGCATCGCGGCAGAACGCGACCTTGATTGCGGGGTTGACGAAGATCCGCGCGACCTCCGGCTGCTTCGCCGCGAGCCGGACAATGGCGAGATGCGCACGGGTATAAACCTTGGTGTCGACATCCATCCAGTCTGGGCGCGCGATGTTTGTAGCAGACATGTTTTCGCGTTCGTCACGCGTCAGACGCCTGTCCGGCATCGGTGTCAACCAGATATCCGCATCGAGCCCGACCTGGTGCGAGGCATGGCCCGTGAGCATGGGCCCACCACGCGGCTGCGAGATGTCGCCCACGAGCAAACCGCGCCAATTCGCCTCGCGCGGTGCGGCTTTGGCGATGCGCTCAACCACACGAATGAGATCCGGGTGACCCCACATCCGGTTGCGCGACAGGCGCATCACCTGCCATGTCTCGCCATCAACGGGAATGGCTTTCGCGCCGGCGAGGCAGCCGCGTGCGAATGAGCCGATGGCGCGCGCTTCAAGCGGGGCCGGATTCGGGTTGGAGCCGAAAATGCGCTTGGCGGCATTGGATGGCAAGGTCTGCAAAACCTTAGCGCGACGCTCCATTTCCTCGGTTTGGGTCTGCTGCGCGCGCGTTTCGCTTGGAAAAAGCATGATCACGCTCGCGAGCAGCAAAAGGCCGCCCGCGGCACGCAGCGCGAGGCCTGCACCCGTGAGTCTGCGCTTGAAAACCATGCTCTCACGCCTCTTTTCTTGCCAAAGCTACAACTGAGAACCCTGATTTTCCTAGTTCCCGGTTAACCAACGGATACCAAATGCCTTTTTTATGGCAAGCTTCCGGTGCATTCTGAAGCTCATCCCGGTTTTTCAAGCTTTCGGAGCGAGCCCCGTGCCCCGCGTTCTTCGCCTCATTCTGCCCATGCTTGCCTTCATCTGGGCTGCGTTGGCCATGTCCTTCGCCGCGCCTGCCAATGCAGCGCCTGCGTATTACAATACGCCGCAGGGCTATGTTGTGTATGACGGTTATGTCGAACGCCGGTATGTCGCGCCGCGCAAGCTGAAGAAAAATCGTTCGGCTGCCCAGCGTCAACGGATTTTGCGCGAGCAGCGTGCCTATTCCCAAAGGCAATATTCGAACCGTATTGCTGCTCGCCCAGGTATCGAGCGCCGCGCTCTCTCACCGCGCGCCAAGGCGCGGATCGAGGCACGCCGAAAGGCTCAGCGCCTCGCACGCACTGAAACCCGTCGACTTCAGCAGGCGCGCATTCCCCGCCTTGCGCCGGAGATCGAGTTTGATGAACCGCGTCTGCGCTCGCGGGCCGCGCCTCGCGTGGCCTCGCTCGGGGATGTCCCGGCCCGACGGCAGCTTCAGCCGGTTTCGGCTTCGAATGTTGAGGCTCGCATTGATATCGCGAGCCAGCGCATGGTGGTGAAGGTCGATGGCGAGGTCCGCCATGTCTGGAAAGTCTCGACCGGGCGAAAGGGTTTCGCCACCCCACGTGGGGCCTATAAGCCGCAGCGCATGCATGTGAGCTATTTCTCCCGCAAGTATTACAACTCGCCGATGCCTTATTCGATCTTTTTCCGGGGCGGATATGCCATCCACGGCACGACAGCGATCAACCGCCTCGGCGGCCCGGCTTCACATGGCTGCGTGCGCCTCGCCACGGGGAATGCCCGCACGTTGTTCCAGCTTGTGAAGTCGGCAGGTTCGGGTCGAACGCGGATCATCGTGACCTAGCGGCGAGAGCCGCGTCACGGTTGTCTGACATGTAGTGCCATGACGAATGCCCTCTTTTGCGTTTGGCTCGCTTTGTCATAGTCTTCTTCCATCAGGGCTCATCAAGAACGCCCGAGCGGAGGATGAGATGACGACATTTGCGCTGAGCCGCCGTGCCGCTATGGCAGGATTGGCCGCTGCCGGGGTTTTTTCACCGGCCATTCTGAGAGCTCAGGGCTCGAACTGGCCGAAAGCCGGCACTCTCCGGATGGTCATTCCCTTTCCGCCGGCTGGCGCCACGGATGTGATCGGCCGGATTGTCGCTGACAAGCTCGGCCAGATCTGGGGCAATCAGGTCGTCATCGAGAACAAGGGTGGGGCGGGCGGCAATATTGGCACCGATCAGGTGGCGAAATCGACACCCGACGGCAACACCATGC
>JBOFZC010000088.1:0-3097 GCA_051654985.1 Rhabdaerophilum sp. | reverse complement strand
CCAGCCGGAACCTTTGCGAAGATGTATCCCCTCCCCGGTGATTGCCTTCGCGTGCGCCTCGTTGACGGGGCGAGCGACAATGATTGGTGCATCGAGAATGGTGGCACCACGGGAGAGGACGGGGAGACAAGTCTTGTGTCGATGCTCTCGACCAACCTTGTCTCCCCACGCATCGCTTACACCGCGCTCATCGCAGACCCCAGCCTCTGGGATGCGACCTTCCTTCAGGCCTTTGAGTTTGCACTGGCCGCCAAAATAGCGCCGCAACTCGGGCGCGATGACGCGCTCGCCAATGATATGCGAGCCAATGCCGAGCGGCTCGTGCAGCAAGCCCGCCGGGGCGATGCGCGTGAAGCCGCGCGCTCACGCTTGCCGCTGCCCAGCTACATCACCACGAGGTTCGCATGAAGCTTCGGGTTGATCGGCCCTCGGGTGCCTCGGGTGAGCTTTCGCCGCTGCTCTATGCGCGCACCAACGAGCTTGCCAAAGCCGCCGCCGCTGATGCGTTGCTCGAAAACATGACGCCCCTGCCCGAAGGGGCGCGCACGCGCACACCCGGCACGCGCTTTATCTGCCCGCTTGCCGATGAAACCAAGCCCGCGCGGCTCCTGCCGTTTGAAGCCGCCATCGGCGACACCTACATGCTCAGCCTCAATGGCGGGGTGATGCAGGTGTTTCGCGATGGCGCGCGCGTCGGAACATCCACCGGCGAAACCTATGAGGTGGAACACCCGTTCCGGCATGATCAGCTTGACGGGCTGTTTACCGCCCAAATCCGGGGCACGCTGTTCATCGCCTCGGGCGGAAAGCCGCAAATCCTCACGCGCAATTCTGATATTGATTGGACGATTGCACCTTACGAGACCGTTGAAGCGCCCGTGCGTATTCAGAACACCGATCAGGCCAAGACCATTGGTGCCTCTGGCGTGACAGGAACCGTGACACTCACGGCGAATTTTCCCTGCTTTCTCGTAGGCCATATTGGCAGCGTGTGGCGCATGGACGAAAAAGACTTTTCGGATATTCCCGCCTGGAAGGCCATTGAGACCGTTGCGCTTAACGATCTGCGCCGCAACAAAGGGCGCATCTATCAGGTGATCGCGTTGAACGGCGGCACCGATACCGGCCCGAACCCGCCGACACATGATGAAGGCGACGTGTTTTCATCCGGCGGCAACGTCACGTGGCGCTTCATTTCGAACAGCGGCGGCTATGTGCGCATCGATGCTGTTGCATCCGCCACCAGCGCCACCGCAACCGTGCTGCAGCGCCTGCCTGATCAAGTGACAACGAAGCCCACCTATCGCTGGTTTGAAGCCGCCTGGAGCGACGTGCGCGGCTGGCCAACCGTGGTTTCAGTTGTGGATCAAAGCCTTGTTTGGGCACGCGAGAACGAGGTCTGGATATCAAAGGCGACCGATATCTATTCGTTTGATCTGATCGATGAAGAAGACAGCGCCATCGCGATTGCCATCAACGCGCCCGATGGCAAGCTTGTGCAGATCGGCTGGATTTTACCCGCAGGCGTGCTCGTGATCGGCACGCGCTCGAATGAATGGGTGGTGCGTGGTCAATCCACCTATGAGCGCCTGACGGCCACCAATGCCCGCGCCGTGCCGCAAGGGTCGCGCGGTTCGCTGATCGGGCATCAGCCCGCTATGATCAATGGCGGCGCAGCCTATATCGGCCGCAACGGGCGCAGGCTGCATTTCGCGCGCTTTGACGCTGTAACCGAGCAGGTCGAATTTCAGGAGTTCACCACCTTCTCGCGCCACATGCTCAAAGCCGGTGCGCGCCAGCTCGCGTTCACGGCTGATCCACACCCCGTGCTCTGGGTGCGCCTTGATGACGGCACCTTGCGCGGCCTCACCCTGATGCCCGAGCAGGAGATTGTCGCCTGGCACCGCCGCCCGATGATCAACGGCAAGGTGCTCCAAATTGCCGCCATTCAGGCCGCCGACGAAAGCCGCTCGGAATTGTGGCTGGTCGTCGAACGCCTCATCAATGGAGAGACGCGGCGCTTCATCGAGCAAATGCAGCCCTATTTTGAGGCTGATGACCCCAAAGAACCGACTGCTGCCGGGGCGTGGTTTCTCGATTGCGCCCGCGCGACGGCTCTCAATACAGGCCCTTATTCCAGTGTCTCTGGCCTTGAGCACCTCGAAGGGCAAACTGTTGGCGTGTTTGCCAATGGCGTGATGCTGGCAGAACGGATTGTTGCGGATGGTCGCATCACCCTGCCTCGCCCGATGCGCAATATTCTCGTGGGCTTGCCGCTGCACTGGAAAATTAAAACCCTGCCCTGGGAGACGAACACCAATAAGGGCACCAGCAAATCGCTGATGAAAAGTTGCAGCCGCACCACGGTGCATGTGCATGAGAGCGCGGGCGGCATGCTCTCCGCCAATGGCGGGCCAGAGCAGGACATTTTCCTTACGGCCGGCACGGCCCCGGCACAGCCGATGCCGCTGACCTCGGGCACGCTCGCCATCACGATTGAGCCCATCACCGACATGGAACTGGTGATCACGCTGCAGGGCACCGATGCCCTGCCCTTCACGCTGTTGGGGCTCACGCCTGAAATCGATCTGAAGGATACCTGATGGACCCGATCAGCATGACCCTTGCCGTCGCATCGGCTGGCATGAAGATGGCCGGTGGCGCCATGTCCATTTTTGGCGCAGGCCAGCAATACCGGCAGGCCAAGCGCGTGACGCGCATGAAGCAGGCGACGTTGCGCCAGAATGCCGATATGGCCATGGCGCAATCCACCTTTGAGCAGAACCGCGTAGATGATCAGATTGACGCCGTGCAGGGCGCGCAGGTCAATTACTTCGCGGGCGGCAACCTCGACATGACCAGTGGGTCGCCTGCTGTGCTGCAGGCCATGACCGAGGCGCAGGGCGAAACGGACAAAATGCTGCTTGCAGCGCGCGGCGTGCAAAAGCGCGCTGATGCATTCCAGCAAATCTCAGACCTCGAAAGCGGCCTCAATGATCAGCGCGTGGCCATGAGCTATGGCGTTGGCACCACCATGCTCAACACCGCCAGCGAGTTGCTCGCCATGTTCGGGCCGAAAGGCAGCTTCGGGGGCAAG
>JBOFZC010000087.1:0-4534 GCA_051654985.1 Rhabdaerophilum sp. | reverse complement strand
AAAGGGTAACGCATGAGCAAATCCGCGCTTCCGCCTTTCGACGCCGGTTTCGGCGTTTATGTGCATTGGCCGTTCTGCCAGTCGAAATGCCCCTATTGCGACTTCAACAGCCATGTGCGGCGCGTGGGCATTGATGAAGCACGTTTCGTTGCGGCCTTCCGGCGCGAACTTGAACACATGAAATCGCTCGCCCCGCAGCGCACGGTTTCCTCCATCTTTTTCGGCGGCGGCACGCCATCCTTGATGAAACCCGAAACAGTGGCAGCGATTCTGGAAGCCATTGGCGATCAATGGTCGATTGGGACAGATTGCGAAATCTCGCTCGAGGCGAACCCGACCAGCGTGGAAGCTGGGCGCTTCCGGGGCTATCGCGCGGCAGGCGTGAACCGGGTTTCGCTTGGCGTTCAGGCCATGAACGACGCGGATTTGAAGGCGTTGGGGCGGTTGCATACGGTTGGCGAGGCTTTGGTCGCGGTTTCGACCGCAGCGTCGATTTTCGAGCGCTTCTCGTTCGATCTCATCTATGCCCGGCCCAACCAGAGCCTCCTGTCCTGGCGCGAAGAGCTGATTGAAGCGCTGGCGCATGCGCCGACGCATCTCTCGCTTTATCAGCTGACCATCGAGGAAGGCACGGCCTTCAAGCAATTGCATGAAGCCGGCAAGTTGATCGTCCCAGGTGATGATCACGCTCGTGCACTGTTCGAGACGACGCAAGAGATTTGTGAAGCCCACGGCATGCCAGCCTACGAGGTTTCCAACCATGCGAAACCCGGCCATGAATGCCGCCACAACCTTTTGTATTGGCGTTACGGCGAATATGCCGGCATCGGCCCCGGCGCGCATGGCCGACTGGTGACCGAGCGCGGCAGGCGGGCTTTCTCAACTGAGAAAAGCCCTGAGGCCTGGCTCGATTATGTCGAGCAGGATGGTCACGGCATTGTTTCAGATGAACCACTTGGCAATGAGGCAGAGAGCGACGAGTTCCTGCTGATGGGATTGCGTCTTGCGGAAGGCATCGACCCCGATCGCTTCAAGCTTTTGCGTGGTCGCGGATTTGAGGCGGCGCGCATCGAAGCTTTGGTCGATGAAAAATTGATCGAGATCTGCCCCGACAAACGCCGCCTTCGTGTGACGCCGAAGGGCTTTCCGGTGCTTGATGCGATCGTGGCCGACCTCGCGGCTTGATCAGTTCCCTGCGAAGCTGCCCGGTGCGGCCGAAATCGCCCGTGCCGTGCCACCCCGGATTTCAAACACCGCGATACCGCGATCATTCAATCCGTTCTGGCGGAAACGAAACACACCATCCTGGCCGGCAAAGCCGTTCGGGTTGGTGATGTTGCTATCAACAAATCGCTGCGTGCCATAGGCCTGTGTGAGGGCGCTTGCGAGCGTTACCGCATCGTAAGAGAGGGTGGCCAAGCGCGTCGGTGCCGAGCCATAGCGCTGCTGATAGCGCCCGGCGAGCTGGTTGAAACGCGAATTATCGGGTGCGGCAAACCAAGCGCCATCAAGGCCTGGTAGCCCGAGAACGCGCGGATCATTCCACACGCCGGTCGAGACGAACTGTACCTGCCTGCCATTGATGCCAGCGCCGGCCAAAGCCTGCATTAATGGCGCGATCCCATCCGCGCCCTCCCCGATAAACAGCGTGTCGGAGGCAGAAATCGAGGTTTTGAGCTTCGTGACCGCTGCATTGATGGAAGCCGGATTGCCGGGTTGATAGCGCTCAACAGCGGTGACTCGCCGGCCTTGCTGGTTGCCAACCGACATCAGTTCGGCCTCAACGACATTGCCGTAGGGCGTTTGTGGAACCAGCGCCGCGATCGCCTTCTTGCCCCGGCTGCCGGCGAAATTCACCACCCGTTGCACATCGGATTGCGCAAGAAAACTCAAGAGATAAACCCCGCGCTGGGCAACCCCGGCATCGGAGGAAAAGGCGATCATCGATTTCCCAGCCGGGCGCGCAACAGCGGCAGCGGCCTGTACGTTGGGCGCGAAAAGAGGCCCGAGAATAAGTTCAGCACCCTGCTGGAGCGCTTCCTGCGTCGCCGCGCGCGCACCCTCAGGCGTGCCTCGATCGTCTTTGACGAGAATCTGAATGTTCGAGGAAGCAATGTTGCCGCCCGAGAAATCCTGCACGGCGAGTTCAGCCGCATTGCGCAGGCTCTGAGCTGCAGCTTGTCCATTTGGCGAGGACAGCGGAAGAATGAGTGCGATTTTCACCGCTCCCGTGCCGATCACATCACCGGCCTGTGCCTGTGCAGGGGGAGCTGCCGGCTCAGGGGTTGTCGTGAGGCCAAACGTATCGAGCGTGGAGCCAGAGCATCCCGCGAGGAAACCCAAGGTCAGAGCCGCTAAACCGACCCGGCCAAAAAGTCCCTTTTTCGGTTGAACCGAAAACAAGGCTTTGTCCATTCCCGCTTCTCCCGAGCCGTTGCAAGGCTTTCATCGCAATCAAAAGCCCGAAATCCCTCTCATCTCAAGATGGCTAACAAAAGAACGTTAACTTTATGGCGAATTGGCCACAGGCTATTCGCATGCTTTGCCAAGGGGGCCGCGCCATGCGACAGACGCGTTTGAAGCTTTGCATGAGCGATCTGGCATAACGGGCATGACGCATTTTCTTTTCCGCGGTGAGCGAGTCGAAGCAAAATCGATGCAGCCCGGCTTGCATCTCGTCGCGACGCCCATCGGGAATCTTGGCGATATCACCATCCGCGCGCTCGACACTCTGGCTGGTGCCGACCTCATCCTCGCCGAGGATACGCGCGTGACGAAGGGCCTGCTCACGCATTTTGGCATCGCGACGCCGCTTCTCGCTTATCACGAGCACAACGCGGCGCGCGAGGAAGTGCAACTGATCGCGCGCTTGAGGGCCGGCGAAACGCTGGCCTTGGTGAGCGATGCAGGCACCCCGCTTGTCTCCGATCCTGGGCAGAAACTGGCTCAGGCTGCGATAGAGGCTGGAATCCCGGTGACAACAGCGCCCGGCGCGTCCTCGGTGCTTGCCGCGCTCGTGCTCGCGGGATTGCCGGCCGAACGTTTCGCCTTCGAGGGCTTTCTGCCCTCGAAACAGGGAGAGCGTCGCCGGCGCATCCGCGAGATCGCCGGTTTTCCGATGACGCAGGTTTTGTTCGAAGCCCCGCATCGTCTGGTTGAAACGCTCGAAGATCTCGCTGCGCTTCTCGGCGCGCGCGAGGCGGCAGTGGCGCGTGAGATCACCAAGAAGTTCGAAACGGTGCGTCGCGGCACGTTGCTGGCGCTTGCTGCTGCTTACGCTTCCGAAGCCGCGCCAAAGGGCGAAATTGTGATCGTCATTGCCCCGCCTGCGCCCGAAGCGCCGCCCGAAGGGGATGCAGTGGATACTGCCTTGCGCAAAGCCTTGGAAATCCACACTCAACGCGATGCTGTCGAGATTGTTTCCGGCGAACTCGGCTTGAAGCGCCGCGAGGTCTATGCCCGCGCGCTGCGTCTTTCCGAAAAGGATTAGCCACTATGGACCGGCGCGCGGCCTATCTCCTCGGGCTCGATGCTGAATACTGGGCTGAGATTCTGCTGCGCTTCAAGGGCTATCGTATTCTCGCGCGCCGTTTTCAGGCCGCAGGGGCTGAAATTGATCTCGTCGCCAAGCGTGGCTCAACACTCGTCTTTGTCGAAGTCAAAGCCCGCCCGACGCTTGATGAAGCGCAGACGACAATCACAGCGCAGAAACTCGCACGGATTGCGCGCGGAGCACGCGCCTTCTTGTCGCGCCTCCCTAGAATGCCTCAGACCATCCGTTGCGATGCGATCCTCATTGCGCCGGGGGCGCTTCCTCGCCATATCAAGGCGATCGGCGAACTCCCTCTCGACTGAAAGTCCCGTTTCATGAGCTTGCGCGTCGCGGTCCAGATGGACCCCATCGAGAACATCAACATCATCGGCGATTCGACTTTCGCGCTGATGCTGGAAGCGCAGGCGCGCGGGCATGAGATGGTGGTTTACGGCCCCGATGCGCTCTCGCTGAAAGACAATCACCTCACGGCGCGCGTGCAGCCGGTCCGCGTGCGTGATGAGAAGGGCAATCACGCCACCCTTGGCGACATCACCCGCGTCGATCTCGGCGAGTTTGATGTCGTGCTGATGCGGCAAGATCCGCCCTTCGACATGAATTACACCACAGCGACGCATCTTTTGGATCGCATCCACCCCAAAACTCTGGTGGTGAATGACCCGACCTCTGTGCGCAATGCGCCCGAGAAAATCCTCGTCAACGAATTTCCCGACCTGATGCCGCCAACGCTTGTGAGCCGCGATCGCGCGGAAATCGAGGCCTTCCGCGCCGAGCATGGCGCTCTCGTCATGAAGCCGCTCTATGGCAATGGCGGCGCTGGTGTGTTCAAGGTTGGGAAGGATGACGAGAACTTCAACGGTTTTTTCGATCTCTTCGCTGGCCTCTCGCGCGAGCCCTGGATGATTCAGCGCTTTCTTCCCGCCGTGCGCGCAGGCGATAAACGCATCATTCTGATCGATGGTGTGGCGATGGGTGCGCTGA
>JBOFZC010000086.1:0-17131 GCA_051654985.1 Rhabdaerophilum sp. | reverse complement strand
TGATTGAAGGATCGGGTTTGAAGCCAGAGAGCGCCAGATCAAAGGTCTTGCGGCTGATGCCCTGGGCGCGGGCATCGCGCCAAAGCGCATCGAGGAAATTTTGTGTGCCTTGTCCTGCATTCTGCGCCTTCGGAGCCTGCGTCTTGGGTGGCGTGGTTTGCGCAATAGCAGGAAGAGGCAGGGTCACGAGGCCCGTAAACATCGCAAAACCAAAAACACGCAAGGTCGATTTCAATGAAAACATCGGGCGGCTCCTGGTGCGGCGCGAATCAGCCATTGCGTGCCTTGAGCGACTTTTCCCATGAAAATGCAGCGTGGACGATCCCTTCGAGATCATCGTGCTTTGGCTGCCATCCGAGTTCGGCGCGAATGCGGTCTGCCTTGGCGATGATTGTGGCCGGATCACCCGCACGGCGCGGACCGATGCGCGTTTCGAAGTTCACGCCGGTGACCTTTTTCACGACATCCACCACTTCTAGCACGGAGAAACCCTGCCCATAGCCGCAATTGAGGATGAGGCTTTCGCCACCTTTGCGCAGATGGTTGAGCGCATCGACATGCGCGCTCGCGAGGTCTGTCACATGGATATAGTCGCGGATGCAGGAGCCATCGCGGGTGGGGTAGTCTGTGCCGAAGATATCAAGGTGTTTGCGCTGCCCCAAAGCCGCCTGAACCGCCACCTTGATGAGATGCGTGGCATTGGGGAAAGATTGCCCAGAGCGCCCTTTCGGATCGGCTCCGGCCACGTTGAAATACCGCAAGGCAATGAATTTCAGGTCATGGGCTGCTGCGGCATCCTGCAGCATCCACTCGGACATGAGTTTCGAGCGCCCATAGGGCGAGACGGGGTTGGGCGTAAGGTTCTCGGGAACTGGTTCTCCGCTGACATCGCCGTAAACCGCAGCCGTCGAGGAAAAGATGAAACGCTTCACGCCATGCTTCACTGCGGTGTCGAGCAGTGAGCGGGTGCGCACGGTGTTCGCGAGATAATAACCGAGAGGGTTGGCAACCGATTCGGGCACCACGATTTTCGCCGCGAAATGTGCGATCTCAGTGATGCCGAACTCTGCCATCACCTCACCCATGAAAACAGGATCGCCGACATCGCCGCCGCGCAAGGGCACGTCGGGTGGCAGGGCCCAGGGGAAGCCGGTCGAGAGATTGTCGACGACAACGACGTCCTCACCGCGATCGCGCAGGGCCAAAACCATGTGCGAACCGATATAGCCCGCTCCACCCGTGATCAGAACCGCCATGTCGCCCTCGCTCAAGACTTCGTTTGCTAAGGTTTGAGTTAAACTGATGCGGTTCAAGGACCGTTAAGCTAGGAAGTGCCACATCGCCTGCGCCCTCAAGCGGCGTGGCCAGAGTGCCCGCCCATTTTTCGGAATGTCAAAGACATGAAGCGCATTCGCAAGGCCGTCCTCCCCGTCGCTGGCCTCGGCACCCGCTTTCTCCCCGCCACACGTGCCATGCCGAAAGAGATGCTCACCGTCGTGGACAGACCGGTGATCCAGCATGTCGTCGATGAGGCGCGAGCAGCGGGCATCGAGCATGTGGTGTTCGTCACCGGGCGCAACAAGAACGTGATCGAGGATCATTTTGATCGTCAGTTCGAGCTCGAAGCCACCTTACGCGACCGCGGCAAGCTGAAAGAACTGGAACTGCTCGGCACAGAAACTCCGGGTGCGGGCGCCACGAGTTTCACGCGCCAGCAGGCCCCGCTCGGGCTCGGGCATGCAGTGTGGTGCGCGCGCGACATCATCGGCGATGAACCCTTCGCTTTGTTGTTGCCGGATATGCTGCATCTCGGCGCGAAACCGTTTTTGGCCGATATGATGGAGGCTTACGCGAAAACCGGCGGTAACCTGATCGGGGTCTATCCCGTCGCGGATGAGGAGACGAACCAGTACGGCATCGTCGATATCGGCGGTTCGGCCGACAAAGTAGCGGAAATCCGTCGCATGGTGGAAAAGCCACCGAAGGGCACTGCTCCTTCGAATCTGGCGATTTCCGGCCGCTACATCCTCCAGCCGACGATCTTCGATTTGCTGGAAAAGCAGGAGCGTGGCGCGGGTGGAGAAATCCAGCTCACGGATTCGATGCTCACCCTCGCCCAGCGCGAGGCCTTCCATGCCGTGCGCTTCGATGGCGCCGTCTATGATACCGGATCGAAACTCGGCTTTCTCGCGGCGAATGTCGCCTATGCCCTGTCGCGCCCCGATATCGCGTCGGATTTCCGTGCCATTGTAAAGGCGCACCTGCCCTGAAAAAGCTTTTGCCCTACGGCGTGATCCGAATGCCCGTGAGGAAGGTGTGTGACTGGTAATTCGAGCCAGGTACATTCACGCGGTAATTCTCGTACGCATAGCTGCCGCGCAAAGCGACAGCGCGGTTGAGCTTGTATTCCAGCCGCAAGCCGCCGCCGACGGTCCGCTCCTGTCGATCGACCTTCTGGTAATCCGTTTCCGCGAGGCTGAAGGTCACGGTCGCGGTGAAATTGCGTAGGAAAGCATGCGTCAGCGTCGCGGTGCCGCGATAGGCGATGGCACCCGACGAGCCGGCTATCGTGGTTTCGACAATCTCGGTCTGGGCGCGAAGATTGAGCGTTGTCAGCGGCGAGATCGACCAGATCAAGCTCGCATCAGCTGTGGGCGAGGAGAGATTGGCGAGCCGCCGGTCTTCGTAGTTGCGCATCGTGTAGCCGACGGCCGCCTCGCCGGTGAGCGTGCGAGCGAGTTCAAATGTGGAACCTGCTCGAAGGGTCGCGCCGGATGACGAGCGTGCAAAGCCGGAACCATCGAGACGCTGGTCATAGTCGCGCCGATCGATGCCAGCCTCGACAAATGGCGCAATGCCAGGCGAAATCTCATAACCTCCGCGTAGCCGCAGCCCATAGCCCGTCAGATTGCGCGACACTTGGCTCGTGGTTGCGCCGCCACTTTCGATGTCGCCATAAATCTGTCGCTCGACATTGCCGCGCAAGCCAAGGCTCGCGAGCCCGAGGCGTTGCGTGGCACCGAGGCTGGCGGCATGGGTGTAGTAAGGCGTCCGCCCCGTCGAGCCGGTGGGAAGATTGACCGAAGTGGAACTTTCGGTCTCAACGCGAGAGCGCAAATCGATATCGAAATTGAGATCGCGTGTGGCATCCAACCGCAGCGCAATGCGAGCGTCGCCCTCGGGGCGGTTGACATTGTCGATGGCAGTATAGCCCGTGAAAGCACCGCGCAGATCGACATCGAGCCGATGGCGCGACCAATCCGAATTGGCTTTGAGCTCCGCCTCCAACCGATAGACCGGGGAGCTTCTGCCGCGCGTTGTCCGGGCAGCATTCGTGTCAAAGCCACCGCCGGCCTCAATCGCCGGGCGAAGGAGCATACTGCCCATCTGGTAGCCTGCGGGTGCATAGGGATCTTGCTCGGGTGCACGGCGACGGTTTTGTGTTCCGCGAACAGGCCCTAACCCTGGAGCTGGCGCCGCGATGATGGTCTGCGGGCCGGGTTGAAACGTTTTCGGCGTCGAATCACGAAAAGTCGTGCCGGTGAGATCGCCGGGGCGACGCGATGTCGCGACGATGGGGCGCGATCGTGCGTCGCCACGTGGTGTGAAGGTCTGGTCGGTTCCCGCGCGTGTCGGATCGCCGGGCGCGCGACGGATCGCCGTGTTCGGCCTGCGTTGGAGGCTGAACCTGCCGCTCCCCGGTGCCTGCGCGATCGGTGCTTCGCGCGGAGGAGGTGGAAAGCCAAGGCCGCCATTGCGGGGCCCGCGCAATTCGCCATCAATCGCGCCGGGCGTGCCGGGGCTGGCATCGCCGAGGATTTGCGCCGCGACGGAGGTGGCGAGAAATGGCGATGCGACACAGGCAAGCAGCAAGAGCCGGCGGGCAGAGGCTACCCAATTCCGTCTTGAACGGCTAACAGTGCGGCACATCGTCAATGGGCTCGCCCCCGGTTCCAGGATGGCGCTCAGGCGGGCCGGCGGAATCCGACCCGTTGACGAGAGGTAAACCGCTAGGGTTAACGACAGGTTTCCAGCCCGGCATTTTTGACCGGGTATGGCTCTGCCGGAGGAAAACGTACATGACGGCACAATCAGAGGCAGCGCTTCAATCGGCGCTCCGGACCATCGGGGTTGAGGCTGAGGGTCTGTTGCAGCTGAAGGCGGCCTTGGCCAATGGCTTGGGCCAACCGTTCTCGGCGGCGATTGCCATGATGTTGCGTGCGCCGGGGCGTGTGATTGTGACGGGCATGGGCAAATCCGGCCATGTCGGGCGGAAAATCGCCGCCACGCTCGCCTCGACAGGCACCCCCGCGCATTTCGTTCACCCCGCCGAGGCGAGCCACGGCGATCTCGGGATGATCCGCCCGGAGGATGTGATCCTCGCTCTGTCATGGTCGGGAGAAACGGCTGAGTTGTCTGATCTCGTGGCCTATTCGCGCCGCTTTCGTGTTGGGTTGATCGCGATCACCTCGCGGCCCGACAGCGCGCTCGCGAATCACGCCGACGTTGCGCTCGTGCTGCCGCGCTCCGAAGAAGCCTGTCCGAACGGGCTCGCGCCCACGACGTCGACCACCATGCAGCTCGCCTTGGGCGACGCGCTTGCTGTAGCGCTGCTGGAGCAACGGGGCTTCACGCCCGAGGAGTTCCGGAATTTCCATCCCGGCGGCAAGTTGGGTGCACGGTTAAAACCCGTTTCTGCGATCATGCATCGGGGTGAGCGCCTGCCCATCTTGCTCGAAAGCACATCGATGCAGGATGCCGTGGCCGAAATGGGCGCCAAGGGCTTCGGCTGCGCGCTGGTGATTGCGGGCGATGGCAGCCTCGCCGGCATTGTCACGGATGGTGACCTGCGGCGCAACCTTCGCCCTGATCTGATGAGCCTTCCGGTCACCGCTGTGATGTCGCGGCAGCCTAAAACCGTGTCACCCGGCATGCTGCTCAGCGAGGCGATCGAGTTTCAGGAGCGTTACAAGATCACAGTGCTGATTGTGGTTGAGAACGGCAAGGCGCTCGGCCTTGTGCATTATCTCGATTTGCTGCGCGCAGGTGCGGCCTGAGGCCTCACTAGGTGTGACCAAGGGATCCCACGAAAATCGCTTTCGGAATGGGTAAATTCGTGGAACATTAATCAGAATCGGGTGAGTTCGGCAGCTCATCTGCAATTTACCTTAAAATGATTCAACGCCACGGGGATGGCGGCTTTCGAAGGGGAAAAACATGCTGTTTTGTGGTTGCGCCATCTGTTCCGGCGGTGGATTTCAGGTCGATCAAGGCTTTGTCGCCAGCGAGGAGCGTGGCCTCACAACAGCAAAGCCGAATTTTGGTTGGGATCAGGCGGGGCAACAAATCTTCCGCACAATCGCTGATTGGATGCCAACTTACCCCACGCCTTTAACATTGACCTACGCCTACCGCGTCACCGCGACTCCACCCACTCCACCCCCGGGCGCAACCGATTGGATTGGTGGCCTCGGCGCCAATATGGGCGGGTTCCAGCAGTTCACGGCTTCTCAGATCGACTCCATGGAGGTCGCGATCCGGTTGATCCAGGATGTTGCCAATATCAGGCTTGAGCGCGTCGGGGCTGGCAGCAGCGGCGCGACCGCCTATTCGGACTCCGCCCAGATCTTGATGGGCAATTACACGACCGGAACGGCGCTTCAGGCAGGCGGTTTCGGCTTTTATACCTACAACTTCAATGCCCAAGGCCAGTATGCACGCGCAGGTTCTGTCTGGAACAACGGAACATTAGCCACCGGGCAAACGCCGACGCTGGAGAATGGTGGGCTTATGCTCAACATTCACGAATTTATGCACGCGATCGGGGCCAATCATCCCGGCGATTATAATGTTGGGCAGACCGGTCCGCTTCAGTATTCAACCAGTGCTGTTTATACTCAAGATACAAGCCAATACAGCTTGATGTCCTATTTCCGCGAGACAGACTTGATCGGCGGGGGAGCCAACTATGGCGGTCAGCTGCCGCATACCCCGATGATGCATGACATTGCCGGTTTGCAGCGGATCTATGGTGTCAACACCACCACGCGCACAGGTGATACCGTTTACGGCTTCGGCTCTAACACGGGGCTCGATAGCTTTACTTTCCTAAACGCGACCACCCAGCGCGTCTTCACAATCTGGGATGCCGGTGGGAATGATACGCTGAATTTCAGCGGTTTCACCGGCGATTCCATTATCAACCTCAATGCGGAGAGCTTCTCTTCCGGCGGTGTTCGCCCGGATGGTGGGGCCATGCTTCAAAACGTCGGCATCGCGCGGGGCGTGGTGATCGAGCAAGCCGTTGGTGGTTCTGGCAATGATCAGATCACGGGGAATTCAGCGGTCAACCGTTTGACCGGATCCGGCGGCAACGACACGATCGATGGGCGTGAAGGGCTGGATTACGCGATCTTCTCAGGCCAGCGTGCAGGCTACCTGATCGAAGCGCAAACGGCCGGCCGTGTGGTGACCGACCAGACCAGCGGTCGTGATGGTACGGACACGTTGAGCAATATCGAGCGCCTTCAGTTTTCGGATGGGTTCCTTGCCTTTGATACATCCGGTGTCGCCGGCCAAGTGTACCGTCTCTACCAGGCAGCTTTTGCTCGCACACCGGATACCCCCGGTCTGTCTCATAACATCAAGCTTGTGGATGGCGGGCTGACCCTCCAGCAGATGTCATCAGCTTTTATCGGATCGGCCGAGTTCCAGCAGAAATACGGCACCAACGTTACCGATAGTGCCTATATCAACGCGCTCTACCGGAATGTGCTCGGGCGTGATGCCGATCCGGGTGGCCTCAGTGGATGGCAGGGGCGGCTCAATGATGGCAGCTGGACCCGAACCACGTTGCTGATCGGGTTCTCGGAGAGCCCTGAAAACATCAACCTACTCTCGAGCCAAATCGCCAACGGCATCTGGTTTGTCTAAAGAGCGGCGCCCCAGATAGGACTGGGGCAACGCCAACTTTTACCATTGGCCGGAAGTGCGGGTTCATGCACTCCCGGTCGTGCGCCTTCAAGCCGCTGGAATGCGTCGAAGGGGGTGAGCCAGCTCACATCACCACTGCAATCCAAGGGGAATTCGAGGCAAAATATGTTGGATGATTGGTGGAGCTGAGCGGGATCGAACCGCTGACCTCTGCAGTGCGATTGCAGCGCTCTCCCAGCTGAGCTACAGCCCCATTTCCGGTTGGCGGGTTCTTCGCCGAACTTCGCTGTGGAGTCAACGCCGAAATCTCGGCGTTCGCCACCACAGCCCCTTGTGAACGATGGGCGTCCGGTTTGAGGCTGCCCTTGCCGGAATGCGGAGCACTCAGCTAGAGAACAGCAAAACGCGCATCGCGACGATGGAGACTTGGATGAATCCGCTGCTCTGGCTTTTTGATACAGTCATTACGCTCTATGTCTGGATGATCGTCGGGCAAGCGGTATTGAGCCTGTTGATCAGCTTTGGAATCGTGAATTCGCGCCAGCCACTGGTCTCAACCATTGGCGAATTTCTCTATCGCGTCACAGAACCGGCTTTGGCCCCGATTCGGCGGCGAATGCCCAATCTAGGGCCTGTCGATATTGCGCCTCTGGTGCTGATTATCGGGCTGCTGTTTACACAGCGCCTCGTGCATTGGGTGCTCTGAGCAGGTTTTTCCGCCGCTCCGCCTCTCGTGATTTGACGTAGGGGCGCGAATGTTTCTCGATAGGCAGCGCGGTCAACAAGGCCGGTTCATATCGGGGGATATCACAATGTTCAGGCAAGCGGTTTTCGCGGCTCTGCTGGTACCGGTTTTCGTCGTTCCGGTTATGCCGCAACAGGCAGCTGCACCCGATACGAGTGTGACGCGTGTCACTTTCCCGCAAGGCTTTGCGACCGGCTTCCGCCTCTATGACAAGGTCGACAAGCCCGACCGGAAAATTGTGCGCTATCTCTACATCAACCCGCAGGCGCTGGCCTCGGTGAAGCCGGGCGAGCCTTTCCCCGATGGCACCATCCTGGTGATGGAAGACCATGATGTCGCCCTCGAAGCCGGTGGCGCGCCGCTCAAGAGTGCGGATGGCCGTCTTGTGCCAACCCAGCGCGTGAAAGCTGTTCTGGTCATGGAGAAGCGCGCGGGTTGGGGCGAAACCAATCCGTTCCCTGCGGACAAGGACAATGGCGATTGGGAATATGCGCTTTTCAACCCGGTTGGTGCTCCGAACCCGGTCAAGCTCGACAATTGCCATGCCTGCCATTTGCCGCAGAAAGGGCTCGATTACACGTTTTCGGGTGCGAAAATCTTTGAAGCCGCGAAGAAATAGGCCTTGGAACTCGTCGACAACAACAGCCCGCTCCGCGCGGATGGCAAAGCGACGTCGCTTGCCATCCGCCTGACACCCAAGGGTGGGCGCGACGCATTTGAATCTGCGCGCGTGTTGGCAGATGGCAGGCGCGTGCTTGTCGCCCGCGTGCGTGCAGCGCCTGAGAACGGACAAGCGAACAAGGCGCTGCTGGCTCTGGTTGCGGATAGCCTCGGATGCCCTGGGAGCGCGGTGAGTTTGGTCTCCGGTGCGACGTCTCGCCTCAAGATCATCCGCGTCGAAAGCGCGTATGAAAAGGTGATAGCACGCTTGAACGCGCTCTCACTGCTCTGAAGTTTACCAAAAATCAGGGCGTCTCGTTCGAAGGTTGTGGCGCGAGGCGATTGCGGTGCAATAAAACTTCCTCTAACGGACCGGAATATCCGTTTTCAATCCGGCCTTGTCATGAGGCCCGCTTCGGAACAGGCCATGCCGCGCACATCACCCGCAGAACGCCCGCTCTCACCGCATCTCCAGGTCTACAAGCCCTCGATCACGATGATGATGTCGATCTTTCATCGTGTGACCGGGGCTGCCCTGTTTTTCGGAACCTTGCTGATCGTCGCCCTCCTGGTGGCTTTGGCGGCTGGAAAAGATGCCTACGGCGTAGTCCAAGGCCTCTACGGCTCCTGGTTCGGCAAGCTCGTGCTGTTCGGTTACAGCTGGGCCCTGTTCCACCATATGCTGGGCGGTTTGCGACATTTGATCTGGGATACTGGCGCGATGCTTGAGCGTGAAATCCGGCTCAAGCTCGCCTGGGCGACACTCATCGGTTCCGCAGCGCTCACGGTGCTGGTCTGGGCCATCTTTCTGATGCGCTGAGGGGCTGGCATGCAGAACCATCCGACTTCCATCCGCACCCCCGCTGCCAAGGTTCGCGGGCTTGGCTCGGCGAGATCCGGCACGGGGCATTTCTGGCTCACGCGCGTCACAGCCGTGGCGAACATTCCGCTGACCGTTGCAGTGGTGATCATCGCACTGATGCTCGCGAAAGCCGATTATGCGGCGGCGCGTGCCCTGGTCGCGAACCCGCTGGTCGCGATCACCCTCATCGCATTCCTTGTCTCCGTATTCGTGCACATGCGGCTCGGGATGCAGGTGATCATTGAGGATTATGTGCATGCAGAGGGCACGAAAATCGCTCTTCTGATGCTCAACACCTTCTTCACCGTTCTGATGGGTTTGGCGGCTATCTACGCCATCCTGCGGATCGGCTTTGCCGGTTAATCGGCACGAGAGTTAATTCAGGGCAGGGAACCTTGGTTTATGGCAACGAGTAGCGCGAAAGCGGGTGGAGCGTTCGAGATCAACGGGCGCGCCTACCCGATTGTGGATCACTCCTTCGACGTCGTCGTCGTTGGAGCGGGGGGTGCCGGTTTGCGCGCAACCCTCGGCATGGCCGAGCAGGGCTTGCGCACGGCCTGCATCACCAAGGTGTTCCCCACCCGCTCGCATACGGTTGCTGCGCAGGGCGGTATCGCTGCTTCGCTGGCCAATATGGGGCCGGATAGCTGGCAATGGCACATGTTCGACACCGTGAAGGGGTCGGATTATCTCGGCGACAACGACGCGATGGAGTATTTGGCGCGCGAAGCGCCGGCGGCGGTTTACGAGCTGGAGCATTACGGCGTTCCGTTCTCGCGCACCGATGAGGGCAAGATCTACCAGCGCCCGTTCGGTGGCCACACGACAGAATACGGCGAAGGCCCGCCGGTGCAGCGTACCTGTGCTGCGGCTGACCGAACCGGTCACGCCATCCTGCACACGCTTTACGGCCAGAGCTTGCGCAACAATGCCGAGTTCTTCGTCGAGTATTTCGCGCTTGATCTCATCATGTCCGATGACGGCGTTTGCCAGGGCGTGATGGCCTGGAAGCTCGATGACGGCACGATCCATCGCTTCCGTGCGAAGCTCGTGGTGCTCGCGACCGGCGGCTATGGTCGCGCCTATTTCTCGGCCACCTCGGCCCATACTTGCACTGGCGATGGCGGTGGGCTCGTGGCCCGTGCCGGCCTACCGCTCCAAGATATGGAATTCGTGCAGTTCCACCCCACCGGAATTTACGGTTCGGGCTGCCTCATCACCGAGGGTGCACGTGGCGAAGGTGGTTATCTCACCAACTCCGCCGGCGAGCGCTTCATGGAGCGTTACGCGCCGACCTATAAGGACCTTGCGCCGCGCGATTTCGTCTCGCGCTGCATGACCATGGAAATCCGCGAGGGTCGCGGCGTGGGCAAGAGCAAGGACCACATTTTCCTGCATCTCGACCACCTCGATCCCGCCGTGCTGCATCTGCGCCTGCCGGGCATTTCGGAAAGTGCGAAGATCTTCGCCGGTGTCGATCTCACGCAGGAGCCGATCCCGGTCATCCCGACCGTGCACTACAATATGGGCGGCATCCCGACGAACTATTGGGGCGAGGTGCTCAACCCCACAAAGAAGAACGAAGACGCGACCGTCCCCGGCCTGATGGCTGTCGGCGAAGCCGGCTGCGCCTCGGTCCATGGTGCGAACCGCTTGGGTTCGAACTCGCTCATCGACCTCGTGGTGTTCGGCCGCGCAGCTTCCATTCGCGCTGGGCAGGTGCTGGATCGCAAGGCTGCGATCCCCTCGATCAACGCGAAGCAGGATGAGCTGATCCTCTCCCGCTTTGACAAGACGCGCCATTCGAATGGTTTCACCTCGACAGCCATTCTGCGCGATCAGATGCAGCGCACGATGCAGGAAGATGTCGCGGTGTTCCGCGATGGTCCGACGTTGAAAAACGGCTGCAAGCGCATGTCCGAAATCTGGGCCGCCAAGGCTGATATCAAGGTTTCCGACCGCTCGCTCGTTTGGAATTCCGACCTCATGGAAACTCTCGAATTCGAGAATCTCGCGATCAACGCAATCACCACGGTCTATTCTGCCGAGGCTCGCACCGAGAGCCGTGGCGCGCATGCGCGCGAGGATTTCTCGAAGCGCGATGATACAAACTGGCGCAAGCACACACTCTCGCATGTGAATGAAGCCGGCAAGGTCAAGCTCAGCTATCGTTCCGTGCACACGCAAACGCTGACTGGCGAAATGGACGAAGCGAAAATCGCCCCCAAGGAGCGGAAGTTCTAAGATGGCCGAATTCACACTCCCTAAAAATTCCCGCCTCACCGAGGGCAAGACCTGGCCGAAGCCGCAAGGCACGGATGGAAAGCTTGCCAACAATCTGCGCGAATACCGCATCTATCGCTGGGATCCGGATGGCGAAAGCAATCCGCGCATCGACACCTATTTCGTCGACCTCGATGATTGTGGGCCGATGATTCTGGACGGCATCATCTGGATCAAGAACAAGATCGACCCCACGCTCACCTTCCGCCGCTCCTGCCGCGAGGGCATTTGCGGCTCTTGCGCGATGAATATCGACGGCACCAACACCCTGGCCTGCACCAAGGGCATGGATGAAGTGGATGGCGCCATCCGCATCTATCCGCTGCCGCATATGCCGGTGGTGAAGGATCTCGTGCCGGATCTCACGCGCTTTTACGCTCAGCACGCCTCGATCGAGCCCTGGCTGAAAAACTCGACGCCCGCTCCGGAAAAAGAATGGCGCCAGGCGCCTGTCGATCGTGAAAAGCTCGATGGCCTCTACGAGTGCATTCTGTGCGCCTGCTGCTCGACATCTTGCCCGAGCTATTGGTGGAACGGCGATCGTTATCTCGGCCCGGCGGCTTTGTTGCAGGCCTATCGCTGGCTGATCGACAGCCGTGATGACGCCACCGGCGAACGGCTGGACAATCTCGAAGACCCGTTCCGGCTCTATCGCTGCCACACCATCATGAATTGCTCGAACGCCTGCCCCAAGGGTTTGAACCCTGCCAAGGCCATTGCCGAGATCAAGAAAATGATGGTGGCGCGGCAGTACTGAGCTGTTCAGCCGAGCGAATTCAGAAAGCCGCCTTCGGGCGGCTTTTTTTATTTTCCGCCGGCAGCGAGCCCGAACAACCCCGTAATGCACAGGACGCCGATCAGCCAACAGAATGAGCGCAATGTCGCGCGATCCGTAAGATAGCACGCGGTATACCCGATCCGTGCGGCGACAGCCGCGAGTGCGAGGCCGCTGAGAAGCCCAGAGCTGCCAGCTCTCATCTCTGCGATGATCACGGCCGCAGCAAAGAACGGGAAAAATTCAAAATGGTTCTGGTGCGCTGCATAGGCCCGGGCGCGGTAGCCCTCCAAGCCCAAAGCCCATTGGCGTGGATGGTTGTTATCGTATCGCCCACCCGAAAACTTCGCGAATCCCACGGTAAGATAGGGCATCAGCCCAGCGAGCAGCACCATCCAGAGAGCCAGTGACATCTCAATTTCCTCTTGCGTGGCCATGGAATTGGCTAAAACGCATTGGATTTACGATTTGGTATGGTTGTTGGATGAGGGTCGCGGCATGAAATGCGCGTGTCCCTCGGAGGGTTTGATGCAGAAATCTGCTTTGTCCTGGTCGAAGCTGGTCCTGGCCGCTATCGCAACCCTCGCATTGGCTGCGTGTGAGTCGAGCCAGCGGCTCGGCTCTTTCCTTCCCGGAAGCAGCGTGCGTGCCGCAAGCCCCGCGGCACCTGCTCCGTTGACTGCCGCTCCGGGTTCCGATGCCAGCACGGAAGATCTGCCTCCGCCTCCCGGTTCTGGCGGGCAGGTCGCCGCTCTGCCGCCTCCGGCCGTTCCTGCAGCACCGGCCCCAAACTTTCCGCAGGCACCACCGACCCCTGCCACTCCGTCTCCCGGCGGCGTCGCGACGGCACCGGGCAACCTGCCGCCGCCGCGCACGGCTCCGATTGCGCCAAGCGCACCGGCTGCAGCGCCCACGCGCACCGGCGTCACAGGCAACTGGTCGCTCACGGAAGGTGCGGGCAATCGCTGCCGCCTGACGCTGTCGAGCGCGCCGAAACTTGATCTTTATGGCGCGGGCACAACAGGTTGTTCGGCGCGCGAACTTCAGCGCGTCAACGCTTGGGAGCTCGCGGGTTCGGAAGTGATCCTCTATGAGCCGGGCGGTGCGGTTGTCGCGCGGTTGCGCCAGGCGGGGGATGGCTATTCCGGCGTTTCCACACGCTCGGGTGCGCCGATTTCGATGTCGAAATAAGTCGGGCTTTTCACTCCTGTCGGAAATCGGCTAAGCCGGATATTCCCATGCCCGGCCTGATTGCTTCCCGTTACGCTGAACTCGTTGCCGATGGTCGCCTCGATGCAGACCCGGCGCAGGCGCGTGCTGTGCGCTACCTTGATGACCTCGCAACAAGGCTTGAAGCGCATCGGCTCGCGCGCAAGGGCAGTGCTTTGGGGTGGCTGTTCGGCCGGAAAGAGAAGCCGGAACCGCTGAAAGGCCTCTATCTCTGGGGCTCGGTGGGGCGTGGCAAAACCATGCTGATGGACCTGTTCTATGAA
This sequence comes from Rhabdaerophilum sp., assembly GCA_051654985.1. Lineage (GTDB taxonomy): Bacteria > Pseudomonadota > Alphaproteobacteria > Rhizobiales > Beijerinckiaceae > Rhabdaerophilum. The sequence goes on along the minus strand of JBOFZC010000086.1, from coordinate 3,380 downwards.
CAACTCGGCGTGCGGCGCAAGAGACGAGCCCATTTTCACGCTTTCATGGCCGATGTGCATGCACGCATCCACGAGTTCAGGCAAAAGCTGAAAAGCGGGGAGATCAAGGGCAGTGATCCGATCGCACCCTTGGCTGAGGCGCTCGCTGAGGAGGCCTGGGTTCTGTGCTTTGACGAATTCTCGGTGACCGATATCGCGGATGCGATGATCTTGGGCCGCTTGTTCGAGGCCTTGTTCGCGCGCGGTGTTGTGCTGGTTGCAACCTCGAATGTCGAACCCGCAAGGCTCTATGAAAACGGGCTCAACCGGGCCTTGTTTCTCCCGTTTGTCGATCTGATCCAGAACCGGCTCGATGTTATCAAGCTGGAGGCGCGCACGGATTATCGGATGGAGAAGCTTCAGGGCCGCAAGGTGTATCACGCTCCGGCGGATGCCGCGGCCGAGCAGGCGCTCGATGAGGCTTTCGACGATCTCGCCGCCGGAGCGCGGGTGCAGAAGCAAGCCTTCGATCTTGGCGGTCGCGAACTCATCGCGGAACGCACGGCCGGTGGTGTGGGACGGTTCTCGTTCGAGGAATTGTGCGGGAAGCCGCTGGGCTCTCTCGATTTCCTGGCTGTTGCGCGCAATTTTCACACGGTGCTGCTGGAAGGCATTCCCAGGCTTGACCTCTCGCGTCGCAACGAGGCCAAGCGCTTCATCAATCTGATTGATATTCTCTATGAGCATCACGTGAAGCTGATCGCATCGGCCGAAGCGATGCCAGATCAGCTTTACCGCGCAAAAACCGGCCATGAGATATTCGAGTTCGACAGAACGATTTCGCGCCTCACCGAAATGCAATCCGAGAGCTATCTCGCATTGCCGCATGGTCGCGCCGACAGTCAGGCCAGTGGCAATACGACCGGGCTCGTCGAGACATGAGTGCGCCCGCTGCGCCCGAGGCTACCCGCGCCCGGTTGATTGCAGCAGCGACAGCTGAAATCCGGAAAATTGGCCCGCGTCGCATGGCCATTCTGCATGTGGCGGCAAGCCTTGGTATGAGCCATGCGAATGTCTACCGGCATTTTCCAGACAAGGCAGGTCTGCTCGATGCCGTGCTCAATGTCTGGCTCAAGGCACTGGAACAACGGCTCGGCGCAATTGTTGAAGGACCAGACCCGGCGGATGACAAGCTCGAGCGTTATTTCGTGACGCTCTCACGGACTTATGCCGAGACATTGAAAGACGATACTGCCGTGTTTCGCCTGCTCTCTGCGCCTGAAAAGGGCGCGACAGAACCGGCGCGGCATCGCCAGCGGGTTGAGCAGCAGGTTTCGCGCATCATCGAAGAAGGAATATCGACCCGCATTTTCGGTGGCAATGAAGCGCGCCGTTCGGTCCAGCTCGCCTTTGATCTTGCCCATCGACATGTCGATCCCGCAGCCTTGATGACGGCCGGCCCGGAGATCGCTTCAGACGGACGGCGAGATCGAGCAATCCGCGCTGTGATTCGCGCGATGGTTGCAAGGAAATAGAATACAAATTACAAAAAATGATATTTGTAACATGACTTTCTTGAAGGCATCATCGCGATATTTCGTTATATGAAATTTGTAAAACATTGAAATATATGAGTATATTTGTAGCCTTATGACGAATTATAGTAAATTTACCACTTAAACCCAAGAGCATCAATGAATGGGACGAGAGTTTCACTTGCCCTTTTGCGCGCCCCACATTACCTCCGCTGCCGAACCGGCTGAGTGAAGCCGGGATGGCGACGCGAGGGAGAAGCGTCCTTTCAAATCGGGCGTTGACCTCCTTTCTTCGGAAAATCGCGTTTGTCGTGGTGTTTTGACCGCGCGACCTGTCGCGCGCTTCAGGAGGTTAGGATCGTCATGGCTCGGAAGAAGATTGCCCTCATTGGTGCTGGCCAGATCGGCGGCACGCTCGCCCATCTCGCGGGCTTGAAGGAGCTGGGCGACATCGTCCTGTTCGACATTGCCGAGGGCATTCCGCAGGGCAAGGCGCTTGATCTCGTGGAATCGTCGGCCGTGGACGGCTTTGACGCGCTCTATCAGGGCACGAATGATTACAAGGATATCGAGGGCGCCGATGTGGTGATTGTCACCGCCGGCGTGCCGCGTAAACCGGGCATGAGCCGCGATGATCTCGTGGGCATCAACCTCAAGGTGATGGAATCGGTCGGCAACGGCATCAAGCAATATTGCCCGAAGGCTTTCGTGATCTGCATCACCAACCCGCTCGATGCGATGGTCTGGGCGCTGCAGAAATTCTCGGGCGTCAAGCCGAACAAGATTGTTGGCATGGCCGGCGTCCTCGACTCCGCCCGCATGGCCTACTTCCTCGAAGAAGCCACCGGCGTTTCGATCAAGGACATCAACACCTTCGTGCTCGGCGGCCATGGCGACGACATGGTGCCGCTGGTGCGCTACTCGACCGTTGGCGGCGTGCCGCTGCCGGACCTCGTGAAGATGAAGTGGCTGACGCAGGAGAAAGTCGATCAGATCGTCGAGCGCACCCGGAAGGGCGGCGGCGAGATCGTCGCATTGCTGAAAACCGGCTCTGCTTTCTATGCGCCGGCGGCTTCCGCGATCGTGATGGCCGAAAGCTATCTCAAGGATCAGAAGCGCGTTCTGCCCTGCGCCTCGTATCTCAAGGGTGAATATGGCGTGCGCGACATGTTCATCGGCGTGCCCGTGGTCATCGGTTCGAAGGGTGTCGAGCGCGTCGTCAAGGTGCGGCTCAACAAGGACGAGCAGGCCATGATGTCGAAATCTGTCGCGTCAGTTCAGAGCTTGATCGAAGCCTGCAAGGCCATCAACCCGTCATTGAAATAAGGCAGTCTCGAGCTGGCGGTCGGCCATCGTAGTTTGCGATTTTCGACTGTTAACTTCCAGGTGTCGACTGCCATTCCAAAGGAATTTCCCATGAATATCCATGAATATCAGGGCAAGGCCGTCATCAAGGCTTTTGGTGCCAATGTCTCGGCGGGCTTCCCGGCGTTGACGGTGGCAGAAGCCGTTGAAGCCGCCAAAAAGCTTCCCGGCCCGCTTTATGTTGTAAAAAGCCAGATCCATGCCGGCGGCCGCGGCAAGGGCAAGTTCAAGGAACTGCCCGCAGACGCCAAGGGCGGCGTGCGTCTCGCCTTCTCGATCGATGAAGTCGAAAAGCACGCCAAGGAAATGTTGGGCAACACGCTCGTGACCATCCAGACCGGCCCTGCGGGCAAGCAGGTGAACCGCCTCTATATCGAGGATGGCTCGGATATCGAGAAGGAGTTTTACCTCTCGATGCTGGTGGATCGTGTCACCGGCCGCACCGCTTTTGTGGTTTCAACCGAAGGCGGCATGGATATCGAAGCTGTGGCGCATGATACG
>JBOFZC010000085.1:0-14207 GCA_051654985.1 Rhabdaerophilum sp. | reverse complement strand
GAGGAAGTGGTTGAGATGATCGAAAAGTGCCATCCTGCAGGATTGATGATCCCCCCTCGCCTCGCCATCGCCAATCACCTGATCCGGCTGTTCGCAGGGATGCGGGACTGAGTAGAACCTGTCATTCCCGACCGACCCCGGATTGTTCCGGCGGAAGAGCAGGAATCCATCATTTGAATATGGATTCCCGTCCGATGCTCGCGCATCGCCGGGAATGACACAGCGTGTCATTCCGCCGGCGGCTTAATTTCCTTGCGGTAGGGATGCGCCTTGTAGGTGCCTAAGATTCGCATCTCCTTCGAGAAAAACGCCAGTTCCTCGAGCGCGAGCTTGAGGTTGCGCTCGGTCGGGTGGCCCTCGACATCGGCGTAGAATTGCGTGGCCGAGAACTGGCCATCGAGCATGTAACTCTCAAGCTTCGTCATGTTCACGCCATTGGTCGCGAACCCGCCCATAGCCTTGTAGAGCGCCGCCGGCACGTTACGCACGCGGAACACGAAGCTTGTGATGACGGTACCATCCTCCGGACCAGCATTGGCGGCTTCGCGCGAAAGCACCACGAAGCGCGTGGTGTTGTGCTTTTCGTCCTCGATATGCTCGGCGAGAATTTCGAGACCATAAACCTCAGCCGCGAGCCTAGGGGCGATCGCTGCACGAGTGAGATCGCCCGACTGCGAAACCTGCCGCGCCGATCCGGCGGTGTCGGCGGCGGTGACAGGCTTGATCCCGTGCTTGCGCAGGAAGCGCCGGGTCTGCCCCAGGGCCATGATGTGACTCTCGGCAGTCTTGATGTTCTCAAGCTTCGCGCCTTTCAGCGCCATGAGGTGAAAATAGATGGGCAGAAAATGTTCGCCGATGATGTGAAAACTGGAATGCGGCAGGAGATGGTGAATATCCGCCACGCGACCCGCAATCGAATTCTCGATCGGGATCATCGCGAGATCGGCTGTGCCATCGCCAAGAGCCGCGAAAGCATCCTCGAAGGTTGGGCATGGCAAAGCTTCCCAACCGGGATACACCTCGTTGCAGGCGATTTCCGAATTCGCGCCACGCTCACCCTGAAAGGCGATGACCTTTTTCATTCCATTCCATCCTTTGAGCCCGCGAGCATTTTACGGGCGCGATCCAGATCCTCTGGCGTATCCACGCCAAGAGGCACTGTATCCACCACAACAATATCGATCCGCATGCCGGCTTCGAGCGCGCGCAGCTGTTCGAGCTTCTCACGCTTTTCGAGCGGCGAAGGCGGGAGGCTCACGAAACGGCGCAAGGCCGCGCGCCGATAGGCATAGAGCCCGATATGATGAAACAGATCACCCTCGCCAAACGGGGCAGTCGCTCGCGTGAAATACAGCGCGCGCTGGCGATGCGGGTTGATCGGCGAGCCCACGGCTTTGACCACATGGTTTGCGGTCTTCTCGTCCTCGCGGGTGATAATGGCGGCCAAGGTCGCGATATCAACGGCGTGATCGGCCAGCGGCAAAAGCGAAGCCGCGATGATGCGCGGGTCAATCGTGGGCAGATCACCCTGCACATTGACGATCACATCGTGTTGCCCTTCCGGATCATAGGCCTCAACGGCCTCATGGATCCGATCGGAGCCCGAGGGATGATCAGCGCGGGTCGTCACGGCGATACCACCGGCTTTCCCGATTGCTCCGGCGATTTCATCCGAATCAGTGGCGACAATCACCGGCCCGATGCCCGCCTCCACCGCACGGCGCCAGACATGCACGATCATGGGTTCGCCATGAATATCCGCCATCGGCTTTCCGGGCAGGCGCAGGGCAGCCATGCGGGCGGGAATCACAATCAGCGGGTCAGACATGCTCGGGAAAATCTCTATTCAAGCGGCCCGGATCATGGGCGACCAAAAGTAGCAAGAAAGCGCGCGCTTATACGGGTTGCCAAGCCTCAAGAAAAGCGGGTAATCACCCCCTTGGTCCAGCGGATGAATTCTCACCGCTTGACGGGGGCGGGGAAAAGGTGAATTCCCCATCGGAAATTGTGCGCCGGATGTTTCTCTGGCGCTCTCACGTGCAGGCCGAGGGGCGAGCATGGGTTCGAATGAAGTGAACAAAATCGCTGGTGCTTTGCTTGGCATGGCGACATTGGCAATGGGCATCGGCTTCCTTTCGGGTGGTCTTGTCCATCAGAAACCGCTCAAGAAGGCGGGTTACGAGCTGCCGGATAACACGGCCGTTGCTGGTGCTGCTTCAGCGCCCGCTGCCGCCGCGGCTCCGGCTGAGCCAATCGCGAAACGCCTCGCTGCCGCAAATCTTGAAAAAGGTGCTGCAGCAGCGCGCAAATGCGCAGCCTGCCATCAGTTCACCAAAGACGGTCGCAATGGCCAGGGCCCTGTGCTCTGGAACGTCGTTGCCCGCGTGAAGGGCTCTGCGGCCGGTTTCAATTATTCTGCCGCTCTCAAGGATCGCGCTGGCAAGGGCGAGAAATGGGATTTCGAAGGCCTTGATGCCTTCATCGCCAATCCCAAGGCCTATATGCCTGGTACCTCCATGAATTATGCCGGTATCGCTCGGCCGGATGAGCGTGCTGACTTGATCCTCTACATGCGTTCACAGGCCGAAAGCCCTGCTGCACTGCCGCAATAACTCCAGTTCGTTCGGGGGAATGATGAGGGGCCGGGAAACCGGCCCTTTTTCGTTGTGAAAACCCTGCAAAGACTGGCTTTCCCGGATGTGCGCGCCATAGTTCTTCTTTGCTGCCGTCAGTGATTCGGTGAAAGAGAGGGGAGCGCCTCTTGAAGGAAGATCCTGTTCATCTTAGCCAGCGTCTCGCCAGTTCGCGGCGCGAGCTTCTGGCCGGCGCGGCTCTGGTGGGTGTTGCGACTGTGCTGCCATCCCTCAAGGTGCAAGCACAATCCAACGGATTTGAGCTTGAGAGCCACGGCCTCTCGATATTCGGGGATCTAAAATACCCGATCGATTTCAAGCAATTCGATTACGTCCGCGCCGATGCGCCCAAGGGCGGCGAAATTGCGCTCCAGATCACCCAGACCTCCGGCAATCAGAATTTCACGACCTTCGATACGCTCAACATCTATTCCCAGCGCGGCAATGGCGCAGCGGGCATGGCGTTGATCTATGACAGCCTGATGGGCGGCTCGCTCGATGAACCGGATTCGCTCTATGGCCTGGTTGCGAAAAGCGTGCAGCGGAGCGCTGATGGCCTGATCTATCGTTTCAAGCTGAGGCCAGAGGCGCGCTTTCACGATGGCTCGCGGATCACGGCGGAGGATGTTGTTTTCTCGCTCGAAACTCTGAAGAGCCCGAAGGCGCACGCGATCTACCGCATCGCACTCGACAAGATACTGGGCGCGACAACGATTGCGCCGGACGAGGTCGAATTCCGCTTCGCAGCGGGGCGCAGCCGCGAATTGCCTCTTGTGGCAGCGGCCTTGCCGATTTTCTCGAAGGCCTATTACGCCACGCGCGATTTCGATGCCGGCACGCTCGAGAGCCCAATGGGCTCGTCCGGCTATCGGGTCGACAAGATCGATGTCGGGCGCTCGATCAGCTTTCGCCGCGTCGCGGATTACTGGGCAAAAGACCTGCCCGTCACAATCGGACAGGGCAATTTCGAGACCGTACGCTACGAATATTTCCGCGATCGCGAGGCGGCCTTTCAGGGCTTCACATCGGGCACCTTCACATTCCGCGAAGAGCATACCTCGGTCACCTGGGCGACGCGTTATGATTTCCCCGCGATCCGAGATGGTCGCGTCAAACGCGAAACAGCGATTGATGGCCGCCCCTCCGGCACGCAGGGCTGGTTTCTTAACACCCGGCGCCCGCAATTTCGTGACCCGCGCGTGCGGGAAGCGATGGCGCTGGCGCTCGATTTCGAGTGGGTCAACCGCAACCTGATGTATAGCCTCAGGAAGCGCACCACCTCGTATTTCGAGAATTCACCGATGAAAGCCGAGGGCAAACCCTCGCCAGCGGAACTGGCATTGCTAGAACCGTTTCGCGGCAAGGTGCCGGATGCCGTTTTCGACGAGCCCTGGTTGCCGCCTGTTAGCGATGGCTCGGGCCAAGATCGCAACATCCTTAGGCGCGCCTCCCAGCTTCTCAACGCAGCCGGTGCGAAGCGCGGCTCCGATAGCATTCTCGTTTTGCCCGACGGAACGAGGATGCAGATCGAATTCCTCGAATTCGACAATGCGATCAGCCGTCACACGGAATCGATCATCAAGAACCTGCGCCTGCTTGGCATCGAGGGAAATATCCGGGTGATCGACCCTTCGCAGTTCCAACGGAGACAGCAGGAATTTGATTTCGATTTGGTCTCGGCACGCTTTGCGATGTCGATGGCACCGGGCGAAAGCCTCCGGGCCGTGTTCGGCTCGGAAGCCGCGAAAACCAATGGTTCGCGCAATCTCGCAGGCATCGCTGATCCCGTCGCCGATGCGATGATATCTGCGATCATCGCCGCGAAAACACGCGAAGAACTGAACATCGCTGCACGCGCGCTCGATCGCGTCTTGCGTGCCGGCCATTACTGGATTCCCGCCTGGTTCTCGGGCGAACATTTCATCGCCTATTGGGATATGTTCGGGCGGCCCGGGCCCATTCCGCCGTTGGCCCAATCGCCTGGCTCGACCGCGATTGCGACCTGGTGGCATGACGCCGAGAAGGCCAAGAGGATCGGCCGCTGATGCTGAGCTACACGCTTCGCCGCCTCGCCTTGATGGTGCCGACCCTGCTCGGCATCCTCATGCTCTCCTTCATCATCATCCAGTTCGCGCCGGGTGGTCCGGTGGAGCGGGTAATCGCGCAATTGCAGGGGCAGGATGCCAGCGGCGCTTCGCGCGTCGGTGGCGGGGGCGGTGATGTCGGCGCCGGAGGATTGCAGGGTGGTGATGCCTCCTCGACCTATCGCGGCGCGCAGGGGCTCGACCCCGCTTTCATCAAGGAGCTCGAGAAGCAATTCGGCTTCGACAAGCCAGCGCATGAGCGCTTCGCCAAGATGGTGTGGGATTACGCACGTTTCGATTTTGGGCGGAGCTTCTTCCGCGATGCGCGTGTGGTGGATTTGATCCTCGAAAAGCTCCCTGTTTCGATCTCGCTCGGCTTGTGGATGACCTTGATTGCGTACGCGATCTCAATTCCCCTCGGCATCCGCAAGGCCACAAAAGATGGCTCCGCCTTCGATATCTGGACCAGCGGCGTGATTGTCGTAGCCTATGCGATTCCGGGGTTTTTGTTCGCGGTTCTGCTGGTGGTTCTCTTCGCAGGCGGCTCGTTCTGGCAAATTTTCCCGCTACGGGGGATTACCAGCTCGAATTTCGAAGAGCTCTCCTGGGGCGGCAAAATCCTCGATTACGCCTGGCATGTTGCCTTGCCGCTCACGGCGATGATCCTCGCGCAATTCGCGACACTCACGCTTCTGACCAAGAATTCCTTCCTCGATGAGATCAGGAAGCAATATGTGCTGACCGCGCGCATGAAGGGACTTTCAGAACGCCGCGTGCTCTATGGTCATGTGTTCCGCAATGCGATGCTGATCGTGATCGCAGGCTTTCCCGGCGCTTTCATCCACGCGTTTTTCACGGGCTCGCTGCTGATCGAAACGATTTTCTCGCTCGATGGGCTCGGGCTGCTCTCATTCGAGGCCACTGTGGGCCGCGACTACCCGGTGGTGTTCGCGACCCTCTATATTTTTGCGCTGATGGGCCTCGTGATCACCCTGCTGACAGACCTGACCTACACCTTCATTGATCCGCGCATCGATTTCGAGGCGCGCGATGTCTGACGCCTTGCTTGCCGCCGATGACAAGCGCCCGCTGGCGCCACCAGTGCCTGAGATGCGCGGCTGGCTGGGCCGGCATTTGCGTCTCACGCCGCTCAACCAGCGTCGCCTTGCAAATTTCCGCGCGAACAGCAGGGGATATTGGTCGTTCTGGATTTTCCTGATTCTCTTCGTCCTCAGCCTCTTCGCTGAATTTCTGGCGAATGACCGGCCGGTTTTCGTTTCCTACAAGGGCGAGTGGCTGTTTCCGGTTGTCGTGGACTATCCGGAGGAGAAATTCGGCGGCTTTCTCGCTGTCACCGATTATCGGGATCCCGTGATCGCCGAAGAAATTCGCGCCAACGGCTTCATGGTGTTCCCGCCGATCCGCTTTCATCACCGCACCATCAACCGCGATCTGCCAGTGCCAGCCCCCGCCCCTCCGACATGGATGCTGACGGAAGCGCAATGCGCATCGGCGCTGGCAAAGTCGGGAGGCAAGACCTGCCGCGACCTCGAATGGAATTGGCTTGGCACCGATGATCGTGGCCGCGATGTCGTGGCGAGGCTGATCTATGGCTTTCGCATCTCGGTCTTGTTCGGGCTTGTGCTTGCGGTGTTTGCTTCCGTCATCGGCATCGCAGCAGGCGCGGTGCAGGGCTATTTCGGGGGGAAAATCGATCTCATCTTCCAGCGCTTCATCGAGATCTGGACCTCGATGCCGCTGCTCTACCTGCTGATTATTCTTTCGGCTGTGATCACGCCGAGTTTCTTCATCCTGCTCTTCATTCTGCTCCTTTTCAAATGGACCTCGCTGGTGGGCGTGGTGCGCGCGGAGTTCCTGCGTGCGCGGAACTTCGAATATGTGAATGCTGCGCGGGCTCTCGGCGTCGGCGATCGCGCGATTATGATCCGGCATATCCTGCCCAATGCGATGGTCGCGACGTTGACCTATCTGCCTTTCGTGCTCAATTCTTCAATTACGACCCTGACCTCACTCGACTTTCTGGGTTTCGGCTTACCGCCCGGCTCGCCCTCGCTCGGCGAATTGCTCCAGCAGGGAAAATCGAACCTGCAGGCGCCGTGGTTGGGCCTTGCCGGTTTCGTTGTGATCGCAACCATGCTCTCCCTGCTGATTTTCATCGGCGAAGCCGTGCGTGATGCCTTCGATCCGCGGAAGACCTTTGCATGAGCGTGCTTCTCGATGTCCGCGATCTCTCGGTTGCTTTTCGCCAGGGCGGAAAAGAAAGCCTCGCAGTCAACCGCGTCTCGTTCTCGCTTCAGAAGGGTGAAACCCTGGCGCTGGTGGGGGAATCGGGCTCCGGGAAATCTGTCACCGCTCTCTCGGTTTTGGGCCTTCTGAACTACCCCGCCGCCTCCCATCCCTCGGGTTCTATCCGCTTCGGCGATGCTGCCACCGAACTTCTCAATGCGGGCGACGATGCCTTGCGCGCTTTTCGCGGCAACAAGATCTCGATGATCTTTCAAGAGCCGATGACCTCGCTCAACCCGCTGCACACAATTGCGCAGCAGATCGGTGAAATCCTCCTGATCCATCGCGGGATTTCCGAGGATGCCGCCAAGGCGCGCACGCTCGAGCTTCTACACAAAGTTGGCATCCGCGAGCCCGAGAAACGGCTCGGCGCATACCCGCACCAGCTTTCGGGCGGGCAACGTCAGCGTGTCATGATTGCCATGGCGCTCGCCAACGAGCCGGAACTGCTGATTGCGGACGAACCCACCACAGCGCTGGATGTGACGGTGCAGGCGCAAATTCTCGCGCTGCTGAAAGACCTTCAGGTTGAGACCGGCATGGCGATGCTATTCATCACGCATGATCTCGGCATCGTTCGTCGCCTTGCCCATCGCGTTGCAGTGATGAAGCGTGGCGACATCGTCGAGACCGGTGTTGTAGCGGATGTGTTTGCGAAGCCTCAGCATGCCTACACGCAGGCCCTTCTCGCGGCCGAGCCGAAGGGGCAGCCCCCCGTGCCGCATCCTGATGCGCCTGTTGTGGCCGAGATTTCGGACGTGAAAGTGCATTTCCCCATCCGCACCGGTGTATTCCGCAAAGTGACTGGGGCTGTGAAGGCAGTGGATGGAGTCTCACTCAAGATACGCGCAGGCGAGACACTTGGTGTTGTTGGCGAATCCGGTTCGGGAAAAACCACGCTTGGCCTTGCGATCCTGAGGTTGATCCGCTCCGAGGGGAAGATTGCGGTCCTCGGGCGCGATGTTCAGGGCCTTGGCTATGCTCAAATGCGCCCGATGCGCAAAGAAATGCAGATTGTCTTCCAGGATCCTTATGGCTCGCTCTCGCCGCGCATGTCGGTGGCGGATATCGTGGCGGAGGGGTTGTTTATTCAGAACCCCAAATTGCGGGAATTTGAGGCGCGCGAAACCGTGGCGCGCGCGCTCCATGATGTCGGGCTTGACCCTGCAGCGATGGATCGTTACCCGCATGAATTCTCGGGCGGCCAGCGCCAGCGCATCGCGATTGCACGCGCGATGGCGCTTGATCCAAAATTCGTGGTGCTCGATGAGCCGACCTCCGCGCTTGATATGAGTGTTCAGGCTCAGATTGTGGATTTGCTGCGGGATCTGCAGGCCAAGCGTGGCCTCGCCTATCTTTTCATCAGCCATGACCTGAAGGTCGTGCGTGCGCTTGCGAGCCATGTGCTGGTGATGCGCAACGGAAAAATTGTCGAAGAAGGGCCAGCGCAGGGCCTGTTCGAGCACCCGAAACAGGATTACACGCGTGATCTCTTCGCGGCGGCGTTTCACGCCTGATCCGCTTTCACTGTTGCGGATTGTTCATGGAATAGTGTGTAGAACGCCGCCAGATTTTCGCCCCGGAGTTTCCCCCGCATGCCCAAGACCACTTTCCCGACAGCGCGCGCAGACCTCAAGCCGAACACGGCAGCTTTCGAGCTCAACCCACTCGTCAAGCCCACGGGTTTTCGGGAATATGATGCGCGCTGGTGGTTCGGGCACCCCGCTTCCGAAAAACCGCCGGAGCTGAACCTGCAAGGTGTGCAGGCTCTCGGGATGGGTCTGGGCACTTATCTCGGCGAGGCGGGCGTGCCGAAGCGCGTGGTGGTCGGGCATGATTTTCGCAGCTACTCCGCTTCGATCAAGCTCGCGCTCGTCGCAGGGCTGATGGCTTCGGGCTGCGAGGTGATCGATATCGGTCTCGCGATGTCGCCGATGGCCTATTTCGCGCAATTCGCGCTCGATGTCCCAGCGGTGGCGATGGTCACGGCCTCACACAATGACAACGGCTGGACCGGCGTGAAAATGGGTTGCGCTCGCCCCGTCACCTTCGGCCCAACAGAAATGAACCGCCTCAAGGAGATTGTGCTTGGCGGAGATTTTGATCTCTCCGGTGGCGGCTCCTATCGGTTCGTCGAAAACTTCTATGCGGAACATTACATCCCCGAATTGACTACCCGGCCAAAATTCAAGCGCAAGATGAAAGTCATCTGCGCTTGCGGCAATGGCACGGCCGGGGCTTTTACGCCGCAGGTGCTTGAGGCCCTGGGTTGCGAGGTGATCCGCCTCGATTGCGACCTCGACCACACCTTCCCGCGCTACAATCCTAACCCCGAAGATATGGAAATGCTGCATGCGATGGCGCATGCCATCGAGGAGCATGGTGCGGATGTGGCACTCGGCTTCGACGGCGATGGCGATCGTTGCGGCGTGGTTGATAACGAGGGCAACGAGATTTTCGCCGATAAAATTGGTGTCATGCTCGCCCGCGATCTCGCGGCTTTGAACCCGAATGCGCTCTTCGTCGCTGATGTGAAATCGACCGGCTTGTTCGCGACCGATCCGGAACTGATCCGCCTCGGTGCCAAAACCGATTACTGGAAGACAGGGCATTCCTATATCAAGAAGCGCGTGGCCGAGCTCGGTGCCCTCGCCGGTTTCGAGAAAAGCGGGCACTTCTTCTTCAACCCGCCCGTCGGGCGTGGATATGACGATGGTCTTGTGACTGCCATTGCCGTTCTCGACATGCTCGATCGCAACCCCGGCAAGAGCATGGCTGATCTCTATCGTGCCTTGCCGAAAACCTGGGGCACGCCGACCATGTCGCCCCATTGCGCAGATGAAATCAAATACGATGTCATCGAGCGGGTCGTGAAGCGCATTCAAGACATGCACGCCGCTGGTGCTTCGATTGCCGGTCACCCGATCCGCGATATCGTGACGGTGAACGGCATACGCGTCACCACACAGGACGGCACCTGGGGCCTGATCCGGGCCTCATCGAACAAGCCGGAACTTGTCGTCGTGATCGAGAGCCCGGTGTCAGAAGCGCGCATGCGTGAAATGTTCAAGGCGATGGACGCCATTCTGCGCGAGCACCCTGAAGTCGGCGCCTATAACCAGACGATTTGATGCCTGCTCTGCGGCTTCTGGACGAATAGCTTTTCCCAGTCCACCCGACGGTTTTCGACCGTCGGGTATCGCATGAGTTCGCTCCGAGCGCGGTCACACAGAATCAAAACCGGATGTAACCCCAGCCATCCTTCTGGAGCTTCACAATTTCAGCGACGGCGGCAAAAACGAGATCCGCTTTTGCCACTTTGTGCAGCTCGCTCAGCGACATTCCGTAGGCTGAGAGTGTGTTGGCGCACACGCGGAAGCGGACATTGCGCTTGCGCAGGTCGTCGAATTGCACAGCAAGGACAGGGTTGTTCTTCGCACGGCGCAACAGATCGACGCCATTGCCTTGGAACAGCACTTCGGCTTCGAAATCATCGGGCTCGACCGCGCGGCGGTGATTGTTGAGCACATGCACAAGACGTGAGGCTTCGCCATCACGGTTGCGCCAATGGCCCTTTTCGGTGACGTGATAAATCACTTTCTGCGAGCCATATCCGCCTGGCGAGAGGCCAAATTCCGGCTGAAAAGCCGTGGCTGGGCGCACCAACCAATCAGCAAGCTCGAGCTTTGCCCCGGCATAACCGAGAGCACAGCCACAAAGACCCGAAATTCCGAGTAGGAACGCGCGACGACGCATGGTATACCACCCCAACTTATAGCCTATCCTGTCGCCTCAACTCTTTGCCTTTGATGAAGAAAAGCGGGTTGCAGCCGGGGTTTCGCGCTTGTAGTCAACACGTCGTTTATTCTCATCAGACAATCCGGCGCATTGGGTTCGTCGGCACCGAAAAGAGGGGTTTTTCATATGGCGTCCTTCAATCTTCTGCTTCTGCCGGGGGACGGCATCGGCCCTGAAGTCGCAACGGAAGTGAAGAAAGTCACGACCTTCCTCGACAAAGCGGGCATCGCCAAATTCGAGACTGAGACGGATCTCGTCGGCGGCTCGGCCTTTGATGCGCATGGCGTCGCGATCACCGATGCCGCCATGGCGCGCGCCCAGGCCGCTGATGCTGTGCTGTTCGGCGCTGTCGGTGGGCCGAAATGGGCTGACGTGCCCTATCATGCACGGCCTGAAGCGGGCCTGCTGCGCCTTCGCAAGGATATGGCACTCTTCGCGAATCTCCGTCCCGCCGTCTGCTATCCTGCGCTTGCCGATGCTTCATCCTTGAAGCGCGAGATCGTCGAAGGCCTCGACATCATGATCGTGCGCGAGCTCACCGGCGGCGTTTATTTCGGTGAACCCAAAGAGATCGTCACGCTGGAAAACGGCGAGAAGCGCGCGGTGGATACGCAGGTTTATACCACCCATGAAATCGAGCGCATTGCGCGGGTCGCCTTCGACCTCGCGAAAGTGCGCCGCAAGAAGGTGACCTCATCCGAGAAACACAACGTCATGCGTTCGGGTGTGCTCTGGAAAGAGGTGGTGACGAAAGTTGGTCGCGAGGAATACCCGGATATCGAACTCGAGCATCACCTCGCCGATGCCGCTGGCATGCAGCTCGTGCGCTGGCCCAAGCAATATGACGTGATCGTCTGCGATAATCTCTTTGGCGATATGCTTTCGGACGTTGCGGCGATGCTCACGGGCTCGCTTGGCATGCTGCCTTCCGCTTCGCTCGGCGCGCCCGATGCGAAAACCGGCAAGCGCAAAGCGCTCTATGAGCCCGTGCATGGCTCGGCTCCGGATATCGCCGGCAAAGGCCTTGCAAACCCGATCGCGATGATCGGCTCCTTCGGCATGGCCCTGCGCTATTCCTTTGGCCTCGTCGAAGCGGCAGATCTCGTGGAGAAGGCCATCGCCGATGTGCTCGCCAGCGGCACCCGCACGCGCGACATCGCGCCCAAGGGCGTCAATGCGGTGAGCACAACCGAGATGGGCGATGCGATTGTGAAGGCGCTGCAACGCCTGACGTGAGCCGTTTGGCGCCTCGAGAAACAAGAAAGGGGCCTTGCGGCCCCTTTTTCATTCCAAACTGGAAGACAATCACTTGCGCAGAAAATCCGGCGCGGGGATATCGACCTTGATCGGTGCGCCGCTCGAGAAGCGATCCGGCAGGAGGCCAAAGCTCGAGGCGCGACCGCCTGTCGGCATACCGCCAGAGCTGCCCATCATGTCATAGACGTAATTGTGGCTGGCACCGGGTTCGTAGGCTTTGCCGGCATCAAGCCAGGAGCGGGGCTGAACCTCGATGTAGAGGTTTTTGCGCTGGGTCTGCGCCTGTGCTCCGATCGCAAGGCAAAGTAGAGCGACGGAAGCCGCAGCAAGTGTGATAGCGCGCATGGTTCTCTCCGCTCCAATCATGAGCGTTAACCATAGCGGCCAAAGCGTGAAAAACCAGTTACTAAAATGTTTCTAACCGGCATTTTGTTACATTAGCGCCCGCGCGCCGAAAGCTTCAGGCCCGGCATCGGGGCTTCATGATCGAGCCAAGTCAACCTCTTGCCGGATTGTCGGGAGGATGCGCAGGCGGTGCGAGCGCGCTCGGCCTCTGCAAACACCTTACGCAGTCCGACATCGCGCCCGCCGCCCACGAGATCGAGGCGGTCGATAAAACAACCGAGCGCCACGCGATCGACCGGCTTCTGTACTGCACCACAGGCCCAACCCACGAAAGTGAGCCCTGCCATATCGATGCGTCGGAATCCGATGCAGGACAGCGCCTTGCCTTCCTGAAGGATCGTGGCTTCGGCTGCCTCCATAGGCCCAAATTTGGTACGAATATCTTGCGGCCGCGCCATCCGCTCGATCACGAGATGCTGTTCCGCGGCCCTTGAGGCGAGATCGGCGAAAAGCGGGCGCTCCGTCGTTTGGCTGCCCTCGTGGCGCTCAACGACGATTTGCGCCAAGGCGCGACGTGTCTCGCCCAGACCTTCGGCTTTTGGCGTCCAGATCAGGCTATCCTGGCGCGAGGTGCCGCGCATCGAGACGCGATAGCTCATCTCGAGCCCCGTGAGATCTGAAGATTCGAGATGATACATTGCCATGGGCTTGCGCACGGGCTGCCATTGCGCCGGGGCTGCCGAAAGGTTCGCAGGCGTGAAAGCTGGTGGAGACGGTTCCTTGCGTTCGGCAACAACCACCGTTGCAGGCTCCGAAAGAGGCGCAGCTTCCGCCGTTTGAACCGGTTCCATGCGTTCGGGCATGAGGATGGCAGCGGCGAAAGCCGTGACAACCGCACCCACCACAAGCACACCTGCCCGCTTGCGTTTAGGGCGGGGTGTTGCGACGGTCACGGCATCGTCACGACCTGCGAGATGGCGCAGCAATGCGAGGCTCGCACCGATGCGGCTCACAACACCGGACATCACCAGCGACAAGACATGCACTGGCACACGAGCGCGATGGAAGCCGATATCGGTCATCAGCGTCGTCGATGTGGCCCGAGCTGTCCGCCCCAAGCGACGGGCATGCACGGCTGTGCGAAGAGCAAGATACCGCAGCTTCCGCAAGGCCGCTTCTGCGCGCGCGCCGAGGCTGCGATCCTCCGCGATCACATATCCGCTGATTGGAAAATCAAGCCCCAGACGGCCTTCTGCCACGACGATCCCCGTTTCTTGTCCGGCGCGCACGATGGCAACAGGCTCGAAAGGTGGAGTTACCAACCGGGGCGAAGTTCAAATCAGGGTTTATGCCGGCCTAACGCATGCCCCTCCCGCCAAGCGTGCAATTGACTTTTTAGAGTTTTCTGCGCTTCTGCACTGCGGCGATCAACACGCCGAGGAACCCTGTTCATGACCCGCGTCTCGACGACAAAACCGACGATGACGAAACCGGCCGCCAAACGCGGCGCGGTTGGCTGACGGTCGTCCTCGCTCTCGGGTCCTCCCCCGGCGGGGGATAGGGCCAGCGGATGGGAAACCCCTCCGCTTCGTCCCCGGGGGAGATGGTTCAAGGGCAAGCAGCTCTTTCAATTCAGGAAAAAGATCATGGGCTATAAGGTCGCGATCGTCGGTGCCACCGGGAATGTGGGCCGCGAAATGCTGGATATCCTCGCGGAAAGGGCTTTCCCGGTCAGCGAAGTCGTTGCTCTCGCTTCGCAGCGTAGCGTGGGGCAGGAGGTTTC
>JBOFZC010000084.1:0-5897 GCA_051654985.1 Rhabdaerophilum sp. | reverse complement strand
CAGGCATCGGTCTATGCCAACCTTCGCAACGAAATCGCGGCAAAGCTCGATGAAGTCTATGCCGCCATTGCCCAATTGCAGGCGGAGCAGGGCTTTGAGACGCGCTCCAACACCACGGAAGCGGCTTGATTAAGCCGCGAGGTCAGCCGCATTCAACCAGAAGACCTCGCCGGCACTGTCTTCAGTATCGAGCCAGGTGAAGCTGAGATCGGGGTATTCCGCATCGAGAACATCTCGATCGAGGCCGATCTCGCAAAGCATGCCGCCATCTCGCTGCAGATATCGCCCGGCATCGCGCAGGATGCGCCGCACGATATCAAACCCGTCATCTCCACCTGCAAGCGACATCGTCGGCTCGTGACGAAACTCCTCGGGAAGCATGTCCATCGTCGGCTGATCGACATAGGGCGGATTGGTGAGGATGAGATCGAATGTCATGCCCTTAACCGGCGCGAAAAGATCGCCCCGATGCAGCGTGATACGATCTTGAAGCCCGTAATCCGCGACATTCTCCGCTGCGAGCGACAAAGCCTCAGGCGAAAGATCAACCGCGTGGATCTCGGCATTCGGAAAGGCATGCGCTGCAAGGATCGCGAGGCTGCCGCCACCGGTGCACAGATCCAGCACGCTCGTCACTGAAGCAGGGTCATCGACGAGCGCGCCCCCCATGCCGGAACCATCAAAAAGCGGCGAGAACAGGAGATCGGCCACAAAAGAGCGCGGGATGATCGCGCGCGGATCAGCCCGGAATGAAAAGCCGTGCAGATAGGTGCGGCCGGTGATGTAGGCCGCGGGCAAGCGCTTCTCGATGCGGAGGGCGATGCGCTCGGCGAGAAGCGCTTTTTCGCGGGTCGTGAGCTTCGCATCGGCAAAAGCGTTGAAATCATCGACCGGCAGATCGAGGCTTTCGAGGATCAGAAACGCCGCTTCATCTAGCGCGCTCGTCGCGCCATGACCATGATGCAGCTTCGCGCTGCGAAAGGCACTGACGGCATAGCGCAGCACATCGCGCAGGGTTGAGAGCTCAGAGATTTCAGCGCGGATATTCACGAGAGTCATGGGCGGGTTCGATCCCAGCCGGCAGCGAGCGCCGGAAAGAGAATGATGAGGGCCTGAGCGAATAAGGACAGAGCCCCCGTGACAGTGAGCAGATCTGCGAACATGACGCGCATGGGCGTGCGGAAGATATAGGCTCCCACAAGGAATTCGGCGATCATCAGCAGGAGGAAGGCGATCAACCCTACCCACAACCAATGGTCGCGGGACGCAGGACCCATCCGTCGGGTAATGAATTGTGCCGCAAGATAGCTGATGATGATCATTAGTGGCAATTCGGCGAGACGGCTCGCATTGGCACCAAGATAGGGTTGGAGCAAGACCACACGCACCGCTCCCAGCGCAAAACCAGCGCCGAAAACAAGAGCAAAAAACGCGATCGCCGCCGGACCAATCCGTGCCGCTGACATCTTCAAAAAACCACTCTGTGCACCCGCGAACCGCCGGGTCACTTGTCTTCTATCGAAGGTCGCCGTCGCAAGAAAGAGCTCGATCGGGCCGCAATTTCGTGAATTGCACCTTGGCCGCATTGCGTTTGCAAGAATTGGCCCCATGATGGCCGCGAGCTTGCGAGGAGGGAGAGCCTTTGCAAGCTCTGCGTCGGTATGCGTGGGGAGGGGAAGACGAGATGGCGGCCTTCGACGAAATGCGCGGGTATGATGATGCCCTAAGGCCGGTTTACCGGGAGATCGCTGAATGGTTCGCGGCCGCTCCGCCGGAACTGATCACCAGCCGCAAAGCCGAGGCAGAAGCCTTTTTCCGACGCATTGGTATCACTTTTGCGGTTTATGGCGATGAGCAGGGCGCCGAACGCATCATCCCCTTCGATATTCTGCCGCGTGTGATCACCTCTGGAGAATGGGCGCGGCTCGCCGAAGGGTTGGAGCAACGCGTGCGGGCGATCAACGCCTTTATCGGCGATGTCTATGGCGCACGTGAGGTGGTGAAAGCCGGGATCGTGCCGGAAGACCTCATCCTCGCCAATCCCGCTTTTCGCCCGGAGATGACCCGCATCAAGCCGCCGAAAGATATCTATGCCCATATTGCCGGCATCGATATGGTGCGCACCGGGCCGGACCAATTCTTCGTGCTTGAGGACAATGCCCGCACACCATCCGGCGTGTCCTATATGCTGGAAAATCGTGAGGCGATGCTGCGTCTCTTCCCTGAGCTTCTGGGGAAACAGAAGATCAAGCCGGTCGATCAATATCCCGAGGAATTGCTCGCCACGTTGCGTTCGGTCGCCCCGCCCACGGCTCCGGGCGAACCCACGGTGGTGGTGCTGACACCAGGTCCCTACAATTCGGCCTATTACGAGCATTCCTTCCTCGCCGACCGGATGGGCGTGGAGCTCGTGGAGGGGCCGGATCTCTTCGTGCGCGGCAACGTCGTCTATATGCGCACAACCGAAGGACCAAAGCGCGTCGATGTGATCTATCGCCGGGTAGATGACGAATATCTGGATCCCCTCACCTTTCGGCCCGACAGCACTTTGGGCGTTCCCGGGCTGATGTCGGCCTACAAGGCGCGCAATGTGACGATCACGAATGCGGTCGGAACCGGTGTCGCCGATGATAAGGCGATCTACTCCTATATGCCCGAGATCGTCCGGTTTTTCACCGGCAAGGATGCGATGCTGAAAAACATCGAGACCTACCGCTGCCGCGAGCCGAACATGCTGAGCCACGTGATCGCCAATATTGGCGAACTCGTCGTGAAAGAGGTCAACGGTTCTGGCGGCTATGGCATGCTGGTCGGTCCGCATGCCACGAAAGCTCAACGGGAGGCTTTCGCGCAGAAGGTGAAGGCCAATCCTGAGAATTACATCGCCCAGCCGACCCTGGCGCTCTCGACCGTGCCGTGTTTTGTCGATGAGGGTCTCGCGCCCCGGCATGTTGATCTCAGGCCATTCGTGCTCTCAGGCTCCGACAAGGTGCGCATCGTGCCCGGCGGCCTCACGCGCGTCGCGCTGAAAAAGGGTTCGCTCGTTGTCAATTCGAGCCAAGGCGGCGGCACCAAGGATACCTGGGTGGTGGATGCCGATGACCCTGTTGGAACAGCCTGACCGTGCCCGATTTCAAGGATTGATTGCTCATGCTTGCCCGCACTGCTGACAACCTGTTCTGGCTTTCGCGTTACGTCGAGCGCGCCGAAAGCCTCGCCCGGATTCTCGATGTGGCCTTGCGCCTTGCGACCCTTCCCTCGGCCTATGCCGGCAGCTCGAACGAATGGGAAAGCGCCATCGACACCGCCGCGTGTGGAAAAGCCTTCTATGCGGCCTATTCAGTTGCGAACGAAAAGAATGTCACGGAATTCATCATCGCGGGCGAAACAAACCCCTCGTCGATCCGGCGTTGCATCGAGAATGCGCGTCACAATGCACGTGCGGTGCGCACGGCCATCACTACCGAAGTCTGGGAAATCCTTAACGAAGCCTGGAACCAGCTTCAGCGCATCAAGCTCAAGAATATGAATGGTCAGGAGCTGACCCGCTTCCTCGCCTTCGTGAAGGAAGTGAGCCTGCGCTTCGATGGCACGGCCTATCGCACGATGCTGCGCACCGACCATTACTGGTTCCAGCGGCTCGGGATGTATATTGAACGCTCGGACAACACGGCGCGTCTTTTGGATGTGAAATACCATGTGCTGCTGCCTGAACAGGAGCCGGTAGGCGGCGGGCTCGACTATTTCCAATGGTCTGCCCTGCTGCGCTCGCTTTCGGCGCTCAATTCCTATCACTTGATTTACCGCGAGGGTATCAAGCCCTGGCTCGTTGCGGATTTCCTGATCCTGCGTTCCGAGCAACCGCGATCCTTGATCTCGACCTACAAAAACCTCAACGATGTGCTCGATTTGCTCTCCGAGCGCTACGGTCGGCAGGGTGCTAGCCAGCGGCTGGTGCGCGCGACTTTCGCGGATTTGCAGAATGTCGACACCGACCGCTTGTTCCAGCAAGGACTGCACG
Organism: Rhabdaerophilum sp.; assembly: GCA_051654985.1. Lineage (GTDB taxonomy): Bacteria > Pseudomonadota > Alphaproteobacteria > Rhizobiales > Beijerinckiaceae > Rhabdaerophilum. The sequence continues at coordinate 1,876 of JBOFZC010000084.1, read as the reverse complement.
AATTCCTCATCGCTTTCCTGGGGGAGAACAACCGGCTGGGTATGGCGATCTCCGAGCAATACCTGCAATAAGTGAAGCGTCGCGCAAGCGAGACCTTTCCGGGATTCGAGGCTGAATACATCCATGCGCCTGCGGCTAAGACACGAAACCAACTACGATTATGCCGGGCCAGCGCGCGGTGCGATCCAGGTTCTGCGGCTCACCCCACGCAATCATGCGACGCAGTTTATCCGTCGCTGGCGTGTCGAGATCGATGCGGATTGTCGTCTCGAGCGGGATGAAGATGCTTACGGCAATATCACGCATATTTTCTCGGTCGACGGACCGATCGAGCGCATGCGCATTCTCGTCGATGGCGAGATCGACACCACCGGCGGCGAGGGTGTAATCCGCGGCACGTTCGAGCGCTTTCCTCTGCCCTATTGGACCAGCGAAACGCCGCTCACCACGGCAACCCGGGACATCATCGAATTTGCGGATGAGTTGGCCGCCGGCGAGGGGGGAGATCAAATCGCCTTCCTCCATCGGCTCATGACCACGATTTTTGAACGCTTCACGTTTCTGCCTGGCGCAACCGATACTGCCACGAGCGCTGGCGAAGCCTTTGGGAAGAAGACCGGGGTTTGTCAGGATTTTGCACAAATCTTTCTCGCAGCGTCTCGCTCTCAGGGCATCCCGGCGCGTTACGTATCAGGCTATTTCTTGCGCTCCGATACAAGTGAACAGGAAGCTGGCCATGCTTGGGCCGAGGCGCATCTGCCAGGCATTGGCTGGATCGGATTTGACCCGGCCAACGGGGTTTGCTCCGATGAACGATATATCCGCGTCGCGACGGGTCGTGATTATCTCGAAGCCGCGCCGATTCGCGGCGCGCGACTCGGCGGGCATGGCGAAAGCCTATCGGTGCAGGTTTCCCTGCATGAGGGGCATGCAATCAAAGATCAGTAGAAGAACTGAAATTCAGGGCTATAAGCGCGCTCGAGAGGGGCGGCTGTGAGCCGGATACAAGGGGCAGTTTTGACGCGATGACTTATTGCGTAGGCATCATCAACCGCGACGGTCTGCTTATGATCGCCGATACCCGCACCAATGCCGGGCTCGACAATGTTTCGACGTTCCGGAAGCTGCATGTATTCCGAGAGCCAGGCGAAAAGACCTTCGTGCTCGCAACAGCAGGCAATCTCGGTTTCACGCAAAGCGTGATTTCGATCTTGCGCGAAGGCATTGAACGCGAGGACGGGCGTTTTGAACGGCTGCTTGATCAAACTTCGATGTTTCAGGCCGCCCAATTTGTGGGCGAAGTGATCCGCCACGTTTATGTAACGGATGGCACGGCGATTGAGCAGCATGGCGCATCACTTGATGTCTCGATGCTGCTGGGTGGCCAGATCAAGGGGCGCAACCTGCGCCTGTTCATGCTGTACAAAGCTGGAAACTTCATCGAGGCATCGGTGGACACGCCTTATCTTCAAATCGGCGAGCACAAATACGGCAAGCCGATCCTTGATCGCGCGGTGACGTTCAACACCGATTTTAATGATGCGATGAAGCTGGCGCTGATTTCGATGGATTCGACCATGCGGTCCAATCTCGGCGTGGGCCTGCCGATCGATATCCTGATGATGCGCCGCGACGAGATCGACCCTGAGGTCGAACACCGCATTGAAGCGGGTGAGCCCTATTTCCACGATTTGCGCGAGCGCTGGTCCGCAGCCTTGCGCAAGGCCCATAACGATATCCCGCCGCCGCCCTATCTGCCAAAGAAGGGCTGAGTGCCATGAAAGAGGGTCATTCACGCGCTGTCCTGATGACGCGCGACCTCGTGCGCTGCGCGTCGGTCACGCCCGCCGAGGGTGGCGCGTTGGCGCTGATCGAG
>JBOFZC010000083.1:0-2875 GCA_051654985.1 Rhabdaerophilum sp. | reverse complement strand
TCTCCAGTTCCGAGAGGATCGAGCCTGCGCGCGTGACCACACTTGCCGGGAGACCCGCAAGTTTCGCCACCTGAATCCCATAGGAACGGTCCGCCGCGCCCGGGATGACCTCATGCAGGAAAATCACATCGCCCTTGTAAGTCGTGACCTTCATGGTGATCGGCGAAAGACGCGGCAGCCGCGTGCCCAGGGCGGTGAGTTCATGGAAATGCGTCGCGAACAGCGCGCGGCAGCGATTCTTGTCATGCAGATGCTCAATCGCGGCCCAGGCGATCGAAAGTCCATCATAAGTCGCTGTGCCGCGCCCGATTTCATCGAGAATCACCAAGGCACGCTCACGCGATTGATTGAGAATTGCGGCGGTTTCCACCATCTCGACCATGAAAGTCGAGCGGCCGCGCGCGAGATCATCCGCAGCGCCGACGCGGGAGAACAACCGGTCGACAAGCCCAATCCGGGCTGCCTCAGCCGGAACGAAACTCCCCATTTGAGCAAGAATCGCGATCAGCGCATTCTGGCGCAGATAAGTCGATTTCCCCGCCATATTCGCGCCAGTAACGAGCAGGATGCGTCCGCCCTCGCCTCCGCCGGAGAGATCGCAGGGATTGGCGATGAAGCTCTCGCCCGCCCTGCGCAGGGCGGCTTCCACCACAGGGTGACGCCCGCCGGAAATCGCGAAATCCAGCCCCTCAGTGATCGTGGGACGTCGGTAATTCTCGCGCTCCGCCAGCTCGCCGAGCGCCGCAAGGACATCCAATCGCGCCAGCGCCTCAGCAATGACGCGCAGGGTTGTCTCTTCGGCGAGTAGGGCAGAGGCGAAATCAGCGAAATGCTGCAACTCGCATTTCAGTGCACGGTCTGACGCCTCAAGGATTTTGCGCTCCAGCCCACTCAATTCGGTGGTGGTGAAACGCATGGCACCGGCCATGGTCTGGCGATGCACGAATTGGCCCTGATGCGGCGGTTGCAGCAGCCGCTCGCCGGCGATCTGCGGCACCTCGATGAAATAGCCGAGCTGGTTGTTGTGCTTGATCTTGAGCGCGCGCGTTTCCGTCTCTTCGGCATAACGCGCCTGAAGGCCTGCAATCACTTCGCGGCTATCGGACTTCAGCGCGAGGTAGCCGTCGAGTTCGCTGTCAAATCGGGCGCGGATGAAACCGCCATCACGACGCAGCAGCGGCACGTCTTCCGCCAAAGCCGCGAGAACCGTCCGCCCCAAAGCCGCGGGTGCACGCGCGAGAGCCTCGCGGGCATCGGCGAGCAGGGCCGTGGCATCCGGCGACAAAAGGCGCCCCAATTGATCCGCCGAAAGAATGGCACGCGCAATCGCCTGCAAATCGCGCGGCCCCGCGCGATCGAGCGCGAGGCGCGTGAGCGAACGCAGGAGATCAGGGGCTTCACGCAAGGCGTCACGCAATTGGCCACGCAGATCGGAATCGGCCATCAAAGCGGCCACCGCATCGTGACGCGCCTCGATTTGCACGCGTGAGAGCAGCGGCGCACCAAGCCATTGCGCGAGCAATCGTCCTCCAGCTGCCGTGACAGTCCAGTCGATGGTCGCGAGCAGCGAGCCGGTGCGTTCGCCGGAAAGCGTGCGCGTGAGCTCGAGATTGGCGCGCGTCGCGGCATCAATCGCCATCATCTCAGCCGAACCGCGCCGACGCGGCTGCATCAGCGGCGGGCGCTGACCGATCTGCGTGCGTTCGAGATAAGCGATGATCGCACCCAGAGCCGCCACTTCAGGCCGCGAGAAGCCTCCGAAGGCGTCGAGTGTCGCCACACCAAAATGATCCAGCACGCGCCGCTCGGCGGAAGCCGGATCGAACCCGTCGCGCGCAAGCCGAGTGATCGCGAAACCTTGCCCGTGCCAAAGGGACGCGAGCGCGCGATCCTCAATCAGCGCATCCGGCACCAGCATTTCGCGCGGCTCAAGGCGAGCGATTTCACCCGCGAGATCGGGCTCGGAGACACGTGCCACGGCGAGTTCGCCGGTCGAGAGATCGACAGCGGCGATAGCGTAATCCCAGGTGTCGTCGCTGATTTTCTGGCGCGAGAGTGCCGCAAGCAGGCTCGCGCGCCGAGCATCGAGAAGGCCGTCTTCCGTGATCGTGCCCGGCGTGACAATGCGGACGACATCGCGTTTCACCACCGCTTTCGAGCCGCGCTTGCGCGCCTCGGCTGGGTCTTCGAGCTGTTCGCAGATTGCAACCCGATGCCCGGCGGCAATCAGCCGGTGCAGATATTCATCCGAGCGTGTGACCGGCACGCCGCACATCGGAATATCTTCGCCCGCATGTTTTCCACGCTTTGTAAGCACGATGTTGAGCGTGCGCGCCGCAATCTCGGCATCGCGGAAGAACAACTCGTAGAAATCGCCCATCCGGTAGAACAGCAGGCAGTCGGGGTTCGCGGTCTTGATCTCGATATACTGCGCCATCGAGGGCGTGGCGTTGGGGTCACGCGGCGGCGCGTCGTAGGGTTCTTGCTGAGGATCGAAAGCGGGGTCGCGGATCAAGGAAAAGCTCGGCACAAACAAAGAAATGGACCTCTCGCCTAGCATAGCCTTGGGAAGGCGTGAAACCCCGATGCGAATGTTCGATCGCTTGGTGCTTGAGCCTTGGGGACAACCCCCGTAAGTGTTGTCAACTGGCCTTCGAAAAGGCTGGGCGGAGAGCCGAGGCTGGCTCTTCGAACCAAGAAGAGCAAAGCCCGAGGGAAGCCTGATGCCCGGTGAATTCGACAAGCGCGTCCATACCCGCCCCACCTTTACGGATCAGGAGGCGCTGGATTTCCATTCGCGCGGCAAGCCCGGCAAGCTCGAGGTGGTGCCCACCAAGCCGATGGCGACGCAACGCGATCTCAGCCTTGCATATTC
>JBOFZC010000082.1:0-8144 GCA_051654985.1 Rhabdaerophilum sp. | reverse complement strand
TTGCCCCCCGATTGAGTCTTTCGTCGGTTTGACGGCTGATCGTTTCTGCTTCTATCGATAGGCCCAAAGAAGCTGGGAGGCTCGATGTGAAAGACATTCTCGCGAGATTGGAAGAGCGCCGGGCTGAGGCCCGCCTCGGGGGCGGCGAAAAGCGCATCGAGGCGCAGCATGCCAAGGGTAAGCTCACGGCGCGCGAGCGCATTGAACTGCTGCTCGACGAGAATTCCTTCGAGGAATTCGATATGTTCGTGCAGCATCGCTGCGTCGATTTCGGCATGGACAAGACCCCGAAAACGCCCGGTGACGGCGTTGTCACCGGCTGGGGCACGGTGAATGGCCGCACGGTGTTCGTGTTCGCCAAGGATTTCACGGTGCTCGGCGGCTCACTTTCGGAGACGCATGCCCAGAAGGTGCAGAAAATCCAGGATATGGCGCTCAAAATGCGTGCGCCGATTATCGGGCTCTATGATTCCGGCGGTGCGCGCATTCAGGAAGGTGTGGCGTCGCTTGCGGGCTATGCCGAGATTTTCAAGCGCAACGTGGAAGCTTCGGGTGTCATCCCGCAGATATCGCTTGTGATGGGCCCTTGTGCGGGTGGGGATGTCTATTCGCCGGCCATGACTGATTTCATCTTCATGGTCCGCGAGACATCCTACATGTACGTAACAGGGCCGGACGTGGTGAAAACCGTCACAAACGAGATTGTCAGTCACGAAGAACTTGGCGGCGCCTCGATCCACACCACGAAATCCTCGATCGCCGATGGCGCTTTCGACAATGATGTCGAGGCGATCCTGCAGATCCGCCGGCTCATCGACTTCCTGCCCGCGAACAACAAGGCCGGCGCGCCGGAATGGCCTAGCTTCGATGACCCCGCTCGCGCAGACGCAAGCCTCGATACCTTGATTCCCGACAACCCGAACAAGCCCTATGATATCAAGGAGCTGATCCGCAAAGTGGTGGATGAGGGCGATTTCTTCGAGGTCGGCGAGAGACATGCCGGTAACATCGTCACTGGTTTCGGGCGCATAGAGGGGCGCACAGTCGGCTTTGTGGCCAATCAGCCGATGGTGCTCGCGGGCGTGCTCGATTCAGATGCCTCGCGAAAGGCCGCGCGTTTCGTGCGCTTCTGCGACGCTTTCGAAATCCCGATCGTCACTTTCGTGGATGTCCCCGGCTTTCTGCCGGGCACGGCACAGGAATATGGCGGGCTGATCAAGCACGGCGCGAAGCTTCTCTTCGCCTATTCGCAATGCACGGTGCCGCTGGTCACCTGCATCACGCGCAAAGCCTTTGGCGGCGCCTATGACGTCATGGCCTCGAAGCATATCGGCGGCGATGTGAACTATGCCTGGCCCACGGCGCAGATCGCGGTGATGGGCGCCAAGGGGGCGGTCGAGATCATTTTTCGCGGCGGCACGCCGGAAGACAACGCCGAGCGCACGCGCGAATATGAAAGCCGCTTCATGAGCCCGTTTGTGGCGGCCGAGCGCGGCTATGTCGATGAGGTCATCATGCCCCGCTCGACGCGCCCGCGTGTCGCCCGGGCGCTGGCGATGCTCCGCACGAAACAGGTCGAGCGTCCTTGGCGGAAGCACGACAACATTCCGTTGTAACAACCGCTTCGAATTTTCGCGCTTTTTGCCTTCCTCAGCCTTGATCCACCGCACGGACGCCGCATTCGGGGCGTGAGAATGTCCCGAAACACGCATTCGGGAGGTTTTCATGCCGCGCAAATCGTCGAACCTGTCTTCGCTCTCCTGCATTATCCGCGTATCCGAGAATGCACCCTCGGTCGCAATGGATCAGGCCATCGCGCTTGCCGCTGCCATGGAGGCGCATCTCCTGGTGACGGTGATCGCGCCGAAAGCAAGCCTGCCTTATTCGCCATTGGGTTCGGCGTTCCTGGCGCCGATGGTGGGCGAGATCAACGAGAAGACCCAGCATAACGGCGAAGTTCTGGCCGATGCTGCGCGCGAGAAACTGCGCAAGGCGGGTGTGAATGGTGAGGTGCGCGTCATTCACAATCATGTCGATCTGGTCGCCGCCGATGCGGTGCGGATCGCGCGCGCTTCGGATTTGATCGTGGTCGATCAGCCCGCTGCGATGCTCGACACCAAAGGGTTGGTGCTTGAAGAGGCCCTGTTCCATTCGGGGCGGCCGATTCTGGTGGCATCGCCCAAAAAGGTGATCCCCGATAAGCCCAGGAATATCATGGTCGCCTGGGATGGCTCGGCCCATGCCGCGCGCGCCGTGGGCGATGCTTTGTCGGCGTTCCCTTCGATTGAAACCGCCGAAATCGTCTCGGTGCAGGGCGAGAAGGATCTGTCGAAATCGCTGCCGGGGGCTGATCTCGCGCATCACCTTGCGCATAAGGGGATTTCGACCACGCTCAGCGAATTGACGGTCAAGGGCTCGACGGTGGGCGCGGTGCTCGATGGTCATGCGAGCCGCACAGGAGCAGACCTCATGGTGATGGGCGGGTTCGGACATTCGCGTTTGCGCGAATTCCTGTTCGGCGGCGTGACGGTCGAACTCACGGAACACGCTTCTGTGCCGCTGCTGATGGCGTACTAACCTCAGGGCTGGCGCATGTCGGTGAGCAGTGCCAGCACGTCGCGTTTGACGCCCGGCAGCAGGTTGATGAGGCGAAGGGCCCAGGGCATCATCAGGAGCTTCAGCGTGGATTGCGTTGTGGCAATTGCCTGAAGACGGTCGGAAATCGCGAGCGTAGCGCGGGCGCGGGCCAGCCGGTCCCGCTCCCAATGCCGGAAACGCGCCCGCATTTTGTCGTCCATTTCCTTGTTCATCAGAGCGGGGTCGATGGAAGAGGTTTCGCGGATCAAGCTTGCAAGAGTGATCCCATCCTCGATGCCGAGATTCATGCCGCGCCCGCCGGCGGGGGAGTGAATATGCGCAGCATCGCCAATGAGCGCTGCTCGACCCACGAGGCGGCGATCGGTCATTCGATGGCTAATGGTGAAAGCGCTGCGCCAGAACACCTGTCCAGGTTCCCATTCATCAGGGATGAGTTCCTCGACGGCTGGATCATTCGCGATCACGCGGTGTCGGCCATTGCCGAGCGGAAAGCGGACAACAAAGGGCGCGCCGCTTGCCATGCACAATTCCATCCGATCCTGTTCGGCTTCCGGGCCAAGTTCAATATCAACGAGGCTCCACTCGTATTCATAAGCCGCGCCCGGAAAATCGATCGACAGAGCCTTGCGCACGGCGGAATGCGCGCCATCCGCGCCTACCAGCCAGGAAACACGCGTGGTCTCTATCGCATCGCCCGTGCGTAGACCGACCTCGGCGCCAAATCCTTTGGGGTCCGTGCGCGCCGTGACGAATTCTGTTCTGCGCTCGACAACGATGCCAAGCTCACGCAGGGCATCGATTAAGATCGCTTCGGTCGTGCTTTGCGGCACCAGCAGCAGGAACTTCTGCGGGTGCGGAATAAGGTCAAAATTCAACCGCGCACGCTCCTGCCCGGCAATGGTCAGCTTCATGCCACGCAGCTTGTGACCCTGGGCGAGCAGTTTTTCGCTCACGCCGGTGTCGCGCAAGAGATCGAGCGTATGATGGTTCACCAATAGGGCGCGGCTTTCGGAGGCTGCTCCGGCGTTCTTATCGATGATCCGTACAGGCACTTTCTCGCGTGCGAGCATCAGGGCTGCTGTTAACCCCGCTGGGCCGGCACCAACAATAAGCGGCAAGCCGGCTTTCGGTTTTTCCTCCAAGGGCGGCAGCGGAGCCATGATTTGGTCAGCCAGTCAGAACCGGCTTGGCGCGGTAAACCTCGCGCCAAAGGCGTTCGAAATTGCCGCCGGCAAGCTTTTCGAGCTGGCGTGTTTTCCATTTGCGGCGGATGAGTTCCGCGAAAATCTTCGGGAAGACCGTGGCGTCATCAAGGCCAGGCGGATTGGGTCCACCATAGAAATCCGAGCCAATGCCGACACCATCCTCGCCCATAAGATTCTTCATGTAGTCGAGGTGATCGCATAGCCATTGCACACCGTCGCGATCCGCGAATTGCGAAAAGGCTTTCCGCTTCGCCGACTGGTAGGCTTTGCGCTCCATATCTGGCAGGGCTTTGCCGAACCCATCCATCGCGGGCGTCATGGCTTCGAACACGCGCGGGGCAAGGAAGATCGGCACGAAGGTAGCCATGCACAGGCCGCCCGTATCCGCGAGGCGCTTGAGGATATCATCCGGCGCGTTGCGACGATGAGGGCAAAGCGCGTATGCATTGGCGTGGCTGATCAGCACCGGGCCCTTCGCGACATCCATCACCGCGTGCTGGGCCGCAACGGAGACATGCGCAAGATCGATGATGAGCCCAAGCCGTTCCATCTCGGCGATGATCTCGATCCCGAACTCGGACAAAGGCTGCTTACCGGGGTTATCGGTCGCACTGTCGACGAAGGGCAGGGTCTCGTTGTGGCAAAGCGTGACGAGCCGGATCCCCATGGCATGGAACAGCCGGAGATGGCCGATATTGTCGATGCCCACGAGGCCCTCGACGGCCTTCATCATCCCGATCTTGCCGGTCTTGCGGGCGCGGACGATATCGCGCGGCTCGAGCACGGGGTGGAACACGTCAGGCCAGGACTGCTCCATCTGGAGCATGACGTCGATCACCTCGAGGCGCGCACGCAGCGGATCATTCTCAAGGGTTGGGATGAAGGCCGTGAAAACCTGCGTCGCCACCTTGCCGGCCCGCAGTTTGGGGATATCCGTGTCGTGCTCGTGATGAACTTTCGAGACATCCCAGAGGCGTGCGTCGCCGCCAGCATCCTTATTCCGCCAGATGACGTAAGGGAGGTCATTGTGCCCGTCGATCAGCCGCGTGCGGCTGAGCAGTTTCTGGGCCTTTTTTTCGGCTGTTCCGGCCATGATGATCGAATCCTGATTGCCGCCCCAGCCATCCTTTTGGCATGTGTCGGCCCGGCTGGAAACGGCACGCCAACTGCAATCATATGCCTGTTTCTAATCGATTCACTGCATTTTTGGCATAAAGGATTCACCCAGCCCCGAAACCGCCCGAATTTGGCAAGGTTTGCGCAACAATTGCGCGCTCAAACTCCCTTCAGACGAGGAGCGAAAAGTTCCCGGCAGGCTCAACAGGGGCCGAAACAAGCAGAGCGGTGCGAACCGCATATCGGGATCCGGGTTTCCCTTTTCGAAGGGAAGCCCTGTGTGCAAAGGAAGCCGGACATGGTTCGGGCTGCGCATATCGAGAACTGGCCCGCTTTCGGGCTCGATCACCTGCCGCCACCGCAGGCCGTTCCGCTTGATCCCAAGGCTTTCGCGCCGGTCTCAACGCGCGGGGAAGCAGAATATCTGCTGATCCTCGATCATTCCGGCGAGAAGCAGGGGCCGGAATGGCGCGCTTTTCTCGTCGAAGCTTTCGTGGGCTTTCTTGTTTGGCAGAACCGGCCATTCGGGGACATCACGGAAAGCGATCTCGACTGGTTTCTTGGGCTTGTGGCCGATGCGCCGTCGCCGAGCCTGCCGGCCATTCTTTTTGCGCTGGCTCGCGAGTTAAACGACACGCCCGAGCGCTTGATGTCGCTCGCTCTGCGCCACGGACACAATCGCGGCCTTTAAGACTAGTGCTCGACCAAGGTCGGGTTGTGCACCGGATTTACGCGACACTGTCCTTGGCCTAAGACCTCCCAACAAGGGTTCGGGAGGCCCAGGCGAGATGTTCAAGAAAATCCTCATCGCCAATCGCGGCGAAATCGCCTGCCGCGTGATCAAAACTGCGCGCAAGATGGGCATCTTAACGGTCGCGGTTTACTCGGAAGCCGATGCGGACGCCATGCATGTGCAGATGGCCGATGAAGCCGTGCTGATCGGCCCGCCGCCTGCGGCCGAGAGCTATCTCGTCATCGAGAAGATTATCTCGGCCTGCAAGCAAACCGGTGCCGAGGCGGTTCATCCCGGCTATGGCTTCCTCTCCGAGCGTGAAGCCTTTGCGATCGCACTCAAGGAAGCGGGCATCACCTTCATCGGTCCCAATCGCCACGCCATTGCCGCAATGGGTGACAAGATCGAATCGAAAAAGGCGGCCGCCGCCGCCGGTGTCTCGACCGTTCCCGGCTATCTCGGCGTGATCGAGAATGCGGAACACGCCATGAAGATCGCCGAGGAAATCGGCTATCCCGTGATGCTCAAAGCCTCCGCAGGTGGCGGCGGCAAGGGTATGCGCATAGCCTGGTCCGCCGACGAGGTGCAGGAAGGGTTCGACCGCTCGAAATCCGAGGCCGCGTCATCGTTTGGCGATGACCGGATGTTCGTCGAGAAGTTCATCGTAAACCCGAGGCACATTGAAATTCAGGTGCTCGGCGACAAGCATGGCAACGTGATCCATCTCGGCGAGCGCGAATGCTCGGTGCAGCGCCGCAACCAGAAAGTGGTCGAGGAGGCACCATCACCACTGCTTGACGCCGAAACGCGCGCAAAAATGGGCGCGCAGGCTGTGGCACTGGCAAAGGCCGTAAATTACGACACGGCCGGCACGGTGGAATTCGTCGCGGGACAGGACAAGAGCTTCTATTTCCTGGAAATGAACACCCGCCTTCAGGTCGAGCATCCGGTGACCGAACTCATCACCGGCATCGACCTCGTGGAAGAAATGATCCGTGTCGCCTGGGGCGAGACGCTGCGTTACCGGCAGGACGACATCAAACTTACGGGCTGGGCCGTCGAGAGCCGGATCTATGCCGAAGACCCCACGCGCAATTTCCTGCCCTCGATTGGCCGCCTGACGCTGTATCGCCCGCCGGCTGAGGACACCGCTGGCGGCATCACCCTACGCAACGATACCGGCGTCGAGGAGGGCGGGCAGATCTCGATGTTTTACGATCCCATGATCGCCAAGCTCGTGACCCACGCGCCGACGCGCCTTGAAGCCATTGAGGCGCAGGCCCGCGCGCTCGATGCCTTCGCGATCGATGGGATACGCCACAACATCCCCTTCCTCTCGACGCTGATGGCGCATCCGCGTTGGCGTTCGGGCAACCTTTCCACCGGCTTTATTGCTGAGGAATTTCCGGCGGGATTCGAAATCCCGATGCCGCAGGGCGAAACCGCGCGCTCGATTATTGCGGTGGCGGCAGTGATCGACCACCAGATGAATTCCCGCAAACGCCAGATCTCGGGGCAGATGGCGACCTCGCGACCGGTGCGCTTTTCTGAAGCGCGTGTCGTGCAACTCGGTAGCGGCGATGCGCTGCAGCGTTTTGAGCTCACGGTCGATGATGGCCTGGGCGAAATCCACGTGCATTTCGCCGATGGCGAGAGCGATCTCATTGTTTCGCATTGGAAGCCGGGTGATCCGGTCTGGGTTGGTGCAATATCGGGCGTCGAGATCGCAATGCGGGTCGAGAGTATCGCCAATGGCGTACGCCTCGCCACGGCGGGCACGGCGGCGGAAGCGCGTGTCTTCACCCCGCGCGAGGCGGCGCTTGCTGCGCTGATGCCGGAGAAAAAGGCTGCGGATACCTCAAAAGCCCTGCTTTGCCCCATGCCCGGCCTCATAAAATCCATCGCTGTGGTCGAGGGGCAGGAGGTCAAGGCCGGTGAAACGCTGGCCGTCGTCGAGGCGATGAAAATGGAAAACGTACTACGGGCCGAGCGGGATGTGACCATTGGCAAGCTGCGCGCCAAGGCGGGTGAGAGCCTCGCGGTCGATGCTGTGATCATGGAATTTGTGCGCTAACTGTCATTCTCGACCGAGGCGTAGCCGAAGAGCGGGAATCCATGCGACATTGAAGATGGATTCCCGCCCGATCCTGTCGGATCGTCGGGAATGACAGCGACGCCCCAGGAAAACCCATGTCCTTCGCATCTCTCCCGAAGCCGCCTTATTACATCGTCGCCTTTTCTTCGATGCGCACCGAAGGCGATCAGGGTTATGCCGCGATGGCCGATGCAATGGTCGACCTCGCAAGCGAACAGCCGGGCTATCTCGGTGTTGAGAGCGCCCGCGGAGTCGATGGTTTTGGCATCACCAATTCCTATTGGGCGGATGAGGCATCGTTGATCGCGTGGAAGGAGATCGCGAAGCATCTTCTGGCCCAGAAGCTCGGCAAAGAGCGCTGGTATCAGCATTATGAATTGCGCGTCGCCAAGGTCGA
>JBOFZC010000081.1:0-2428 GCA_051654985.1 Rhabdaerophilum sp. | reverse complement strand
CAGCGCATTCGCCCGATCACGGATGAGGCGACGAAGGAAACCGGTTTCGACACGCATTATGTCTATCACACGGGATGGGCGAGCCAGGTTCTGGCGCGCACCAAGCCCGAGCGGCATGTGGATATCGGCTCCTCGTTGTATTTTATCACCAATGCCGCAGCCATCTGCCCCATCGCTCATTACGATTATCGCCCGCCGCGCCTTGCGATGCCGGGTGTGGAAGTCGGTGCGGCGGATTTGTTGAACCTCGCCTTTGCCGACAATTCCATCGCCTCGCTCTCCTGCATGCATGTGGTGGAACATGTTGGTCTAGGGCGCTATGGCGATACGCTTGATCCTGCAGGAGACCGGCGCGCTTGCGCCGAGTTGGCGCGTGTTCTCGCGCCCGGCGGGCAATTGCTGTTCGTGACCCCGGTGGGGCGCGAGATGATCCAGTTCAATGCGCATCGCATTTATAGCTACGAAGGTGTGCTAGCGCTGTTTCCCGGCCTGAAACTCCGTGAATTCACGCTGATCACCGACAAGCGCGATGCCGAGGGCGCGGTTTTCGTGCCGAATGCTGATCCGGCGCGCGTCGCCAAGCAACGCTATGGCTGCGGCTGCTTCGTGTTCGAAAAGCCGCTCTGATCAGGGCAATTTCGGGCGCAAGACCGCTTGCAAACCTTTGCCAAGCCGCTTGGTCAAAGCCTTCAGCCCTGCGAATGGCGCGAATGAGCGATTCGGGCGGATGATCCCGCGTTCAGAAGCAAAGGCTGAGGCATAGCCTTCGCTCTCGGCCCGTTCTGCGAGAATTGAAAACAGATTGAAATGCTGCATCAAGCGCATCCGCGCCTCAGCAATCGCGGGCAGGCGCGAGGCGTAGGGCGCTTCATCCAGAATGCGCTCGAGTTGAGCGATCGCGGCTTCAGTTCGAGAGATATCGAGCAGAATGAAAGAGTCCTCCGGGAAATACTCTGCAAGCTCCGCGCAGCCAGAGAAGATCGGAAGAGCCCAGCCGAGATAGGCATCTGCGGTTTTCTCCGTCCAGAAATGCGCGATATCGTTGTTTTCGAGCACGAGATGATATGCGAAGGGCCGGATGGCTTCCGCCTTGTCACCAATATCGCTGAAGCCACGCCCGAACACTTGCAACCGCTCGCCAAGACGCGCTTTCGCCGCTTCGACAAAGGCAATGCGCGCCTTGTGTTTCGGCAATTGCGATTTCTTCGAAAGCACGACTGAAATTGCAGCCTGCTTTGCAGGTGGCTGAAGAGCCATGAGGCTGTCGAAAGTTTCGTTCGCGACCAGTCCGCCCGGTTCAAAGCCAACGCCATAGAACCAGGGCAGGGCGGCTTGGGTTCGGATCCAGTTTTCCCCGGCGCCAACCGGCCCATAAACCGTGCCGAACTGCGCAAAATAGCCCGCGCGGTAGGATTTGATACCCGGCGGTTCCGACGTGATCAACATGCGCCGTTCAAGGGGAAGGTTGGTCTCAATCGCCTCGGCGATATCGTCATAGACAACGAAAAAGGCGCAATCCGGGTCGATCCGATCGATGGTGAAGCGCCATGGCCCCATCGTATCCGCGCCGCCGGGAATCTGTCGCAGCCAGGGAAAGCGCGCATGCGCTGTCATGATCGCAATGGAGGGCATCGAGGTTCCCATAGGCCCTTTCCGGGCGGCCAAGCCTCGTGCTGCCGCTCAGGCGCGATGTCAAGAAAGTTGCAGCCGATTTCTTGAGCGTATAGGCATCGCGCGATGTCCCATATGCCTTCTTCGCGCCCGGAAGTGGCCATTCAACTGCTCGGTGGACTCGGGAACCAGATGTTCCAGGCCGCAGCCGGGCTCGCGCTTGCCGAGCGCGCTGATGCGCGACTGATCTTCGATATCGCGCGGTTCCGCGAGAAGGGATTGCGGGCCTTCGCGCTTCAGCCTTTCGGTCTTGAAGCCGAGATTCGCAGCCAAGGGCAGGGGATGGCCGGGCGATTTCTCGCGGCTATCCGCCTCAAGCCTCGACACAAACCAGATTGGTGGCGGGGGCCCTTCTACCGCGAGCCGGGCTTTCGCTACGATCCCGGATTTGCGGCGCTGCCCGCTTCAGTGATGATCCAGGGCTATTTTCAGTCGCCACGGTATTTTGCGTCGATTGAAGATCGCATCTCGCAGCATTTTGCGCCCGAGAAATTCGCGAGCGCGAATGCTCAGGCGGATGCAGCCATGCTTGCCGGTGAGGACAGTGTCGCGATCCATATCCGGCGCGGGGATTATGCCGCCGACCCGCGTGCTGCCGCGGTGCATGGTGTGTTGCCCGAGAGCTATTATCGAGACGCGATCCGCTTCGTGCAAGATCTGGTGCCGCAGGCACGGTTTTTCATTGCGTCCGATGATGTCACGACAGCGCAGGATTTCGCGGCCACTCTGCCCGGCGCTCAGGTTCTCAGAGGGCAAA
>JBOFZC010000080.1:0-7337 GCA_051654985.1 Rhabdaerophilum sp. | reverse complement strand
GACCCCTGGGAGCGCCTGCGCCTGATCCGCGAGCGCGTGCCCAACATCCTGCTGCAGATGCTGCTGCGCGGCGCGAACGGCGTGGGTTACACGAATTACCCCGACAATGTGGTGCGTGATTTCATCGATCGCGCGGCCGAAAACGGCGTCGATCTCTTCCGTGTCTTCGATTGCCTCAACTGGGTCGAGAACATGCGTGTCGCGATCGATCAGGTCCGACGCGCCGGCAAGCTCGCCGAAGGCACGATTTGCTACACGGGCGATATTCTCGACCCATCGCGCGCGAAGTACCCGTTGGCCTATTACGTCAATCTCGCCAAAGAGCTTGAAAAAGCGGGCTGCCACATTCTTGGGCTCAAAGATATGGCGGGGCTTCTGAAGCCCGCTGCCGCGCGGCTGCTGGTCAAAACGCTGAAGGAAGAGGTGGGGCTGCCCATCCATTTCCACACACATGACACCTCAGGCATCGCCGCTGCCTCTATTCTCGCGGCGGTGGATGCCGGCGTCGATGCCGTGGATTGCGCGATGGACGCGATGTCCGGCACAACATCACAGCCCTGTCTTGGCTCGATTGTCGAAGCGCTCGCGTTCACAACGCGCGGCACCGGGCTCGACCCGGAAGCCATCCGCCAGATCTCGTTTTACTGGGAAGCCGCGCGAACCCAGTATGCCGCTTTCGAGAGCGACCTGAAATGCGGTGCCTCGGAAGTCTATCTCCATGAAATGCCCGGCGGACAGTTCACCAACCTCAAGGAACAGGCGCGCTCGCTCGGCTTGGAGACCCGCTGGCATGAGGTTGCCAAAGCCTACCGCGCGGCGAACGACCTCTTCGGCGATATCGTGAAGGTCACACCCTCCTCGAAAGTGGTGGGCGATCTCGCGCTGATGATGGTCAGCCAAGGCCTAGAACCAGCCGATATTCTCGACCCGGCGCGTGAGGTTTCCTTCCCTGCCTCCGCAATCGAGATGCTGCGCGGTGATCTCGGACAACCGCCGGGCGGCTGGCCAGCAGCCTTGCAGAAAAAGGCGCTGAAGGGCGAAAAGCCGGTCACAGTGCGCCCCGGTTCGCTGATCGAGCCGATCGATTTCGACGAAGCCAAATCCGAGATCGAGAAGAAAATCGGTCGCGCTATCACCGACGAGGAACTCGCCTCGGGCTTGATGTATCCGAAGGTCTTTGCGGATTTCGCGGCCGTTTCCGAGAAGTATGGCCCTGTTTCGGTGCTTCCGACGCCCGTCTTCTTCTACGGCATGCAGCCCGGCGATGAGATCACCATCGAAATCGAGCGCGGCAAGTCCCTCGTGGTGCGTCTCCAAACGATTGGCGCCACGAACGAGGAAGGCGAAGTCAAGGTTTTCTTCGAGCTCAACGGCCAACCGCGCATCGTGAAAGTTCCGAATCGCGCGATGGCCGGTCGTGTCGTGTCGCGCCGAAAAGCCGAAGATGGCAATGCGAACCATGTGGCGGCCCCCATGCCGGGCTCGGTTTCCTCGATTGCCGTGGCGGAGGGACAGCCGGTGAAGGCCGGCGATGTGCTGCTCACGCTCGAGGCCATGAAGATGGAAACCGCGATCCACGCCGCGCGCGATGGCATCATCGGCGAATTGGTCACGAAGCCCGGCGCGCAGGTGGATGCCAAAGACCTACTGATCGTGCTGGGTTGAGCCGCCGAAATCTCGAGATGACCCGCATTTGCAATTGACTTCGCGCCCCGAAACCTTTCCCTCGGAAACGGGTTTTCGAGGAGGCTCATGCGCGATGGGAATCGTGGCTTTGGGATTGGCAGCAGAGCTGGCAGCGCGCGAGGCCGCGGGCAAGTCAATCCGTGTGGCCATTATCGGCTGCGGCGAGATGGGCACGGATCTGGTCACGCAAATCGCCCGTATGAAGGGGATGCGCGTCGCCGCCATTGCCGACCGGCGCGGCACCAACGCCATTGAAGCGATCCGCATCGCCCGCCTGCCCGCAGACATAGCAGCGCCCGTTGACGGGCTCCCGGCGCTGGAAACCGCGATCACCAACGGAAAAATCGCGATCATCGATGATGCGCTCACCATCCTGCGCTCGGGACAGATCGACGTCGTCATCGACGCCACGGGACGCCCGACGGCGGGAGCTGAGATCGGTCTCGCGAGCATCCGTGCCGGCAAGCATCTGGTGATGATGAATGTCGAGGCTGATGTCACGATTGGGCCGTATCTCAAGCGCGAGGCCGAGCGCGCAGGCCTCGTTTACACGATCGGCGCTGGCGATGAGCCCACGGCTACGATGGAACTCATCGAGTTTGTCACCGCGCTTGGATATCCGGTGATCGCTGCCGGCAAGGGTAAGAACAACCCGTTCAACCCCGATGCCGTGCCCGATGAGTATCGTGAGGAAGCCCTTCGCCGGAACATGAACCCGCGTATGCTCGTGGAATTCGTCGATGGCTCGAAAACCATGGTCGAGATGGCAACCATCGCCAATGCCACCGGCCTTGTGATCGACAAGCCGGGCATGCATGGCCCCTTGGCGACGCTCGAGACGCTCGCGGATGTCTTCCGCCCGAAGGACGAGGGGGGAATCTTGAGCCGCAAGGGTGTGGTCGATTTCACGCTCGGCAAGGGTGTAGCACCCGGCGTGTTCGTTGTGGTGGAACTCGATCACCCCCGCCTGTGCGAGCGGATGCACGACCTGAAACTCGGCGGCCACGGCCCTTATTATTCCTTCTATCGCCCGCACCATCTCACGAGCCTTGAGGTGCCACTGTCGGCGGCGCGGGCGGTTTTGCATGGCAAGGCGGATATGGTTCCGCTCGATGTGCCGGTGGTCGAGGTCTGCGCCCTCGCCAAACGCGATTTGAGGGCCGGCGACCGGCTCGATGCCATCGGTGAGACAAGTTATCGCTCCTTCGCGCTGATGGCGAATGAGGCCGGTTCGCAACGCGCTTGGCCTGTCGGCCTGCTCGATGGCGGCACGGTGCTCGCTCCTATCGCCAAGGGCAGCCTGATCACGCGCGACAAGGTCGCGATTGACGGCTCCACCACGCTCGCAAAAATGCGCACGGAAATGGAAGCGCAACTCGAGCTCACGAGCGCCGCATGACATTTCTCCCGGCAGGCATCGATGCACTCACTGCGGGCATCCTGATATTTGTATCGTTTTTCACCTCGGCGCTCACCGCCACGTTTGGGATCGGTGGCGGCATGGCGATGCTCGGCGCACTGGCAGGCACGGTGCCGCCAGCGGTGATTATCGCCGTGCATGGCGTGGTGCAATTGGGTTCCAATCTCGGCCGCGCGGTGATCCAGAAGGAGCATGCGAACTGGCCGCTCTTCTGGCGCTTCATGCTGGGTGCAGTGATCGGCCTCGCGTTGGGTGCGGCACTTTTCACCAGCCTGCCGGACAAGGTTCTGCTTGCGGTGCTCGGTATCTTCATCCTGATCATGGTTTGGGTGCCAAAGCCAAAAATCCCGGGCCTGGAGAAAACCGGCATCGTGATCGGTGGCGGGATTTCCTCGGTGCTCACGATGTTCGTGGGTGCCACCGGCCCGTTCATTCAGGCGATCTTGATGCCCCTCGGGCTCGATCGAAAACAGCAGATTGCGACCCATGCCGTGATGATGACGGCGCAGCACGCGCTGAAAGTTGCGGCTTTCGGTTTCATCGGCATCGCATTGATTTCGTGGCTGCCGCTGATTGCAGCGATGATAGTCTCGGGCTTCATCGGCACCGTGATGGGCACGAAGCTCTTGGAAAAAATGCCCGAGCGCCTCTTTCAGATCGCGCTGAAAGTGCTGCTGACGCTCGTGGCTCTCGATTTGCTGCGCCGTGCGGCGGGGATCAAAATCCCGGGGCTCTGAAGCATTTTCGAGCGAAGTGGATTCCGGTTCGCGTGAAGAAAATGCGACAATGTAAAATAGAGCGGATGAGGTGAATATGAATTCACCGAAGACGCTCTGATCAGGCGCAGCGCGTTTTCTCGCATTGGCGGAAGGCGCGGATTGCCGCGCGCTTCTGCTCAAGGTTCAGCGCACCAGAAAAGCCTTCGCGTCCCACAAGAAACGAAGGTGTGGCCTGAAACGCGAAACTTTCGCCGAGATTGGCCGCGGCCTTCATCGCGGATGTGACAGCATCGGAATCCGCATCCTCGACAAGCTTCGCGCGGTTCGCCCCGAGCTTCATGGCGACTGAAATTGCCATATCGGCATCGCGCACGCCGCCTTGCGCGAACATCTGCTCATGAAAATCGAGATATCGCTCCGCCTTCTGGCGCGAGAAGGCGAGGGCCACGCGCGTTGCTGTCACGGATTGAATGCCGAGCACAGCATAATTGACCAGAACGAAGCGCAGGCCCTTTTCAGACTGCAAAAGCGGACGAACATCCCGCGCGGTGCGGCGGCAGAACCCGCAATTGTAATCAAAAAACTCGACAATCGTGACATCCGGGTTGTTTGAGCCGAGCGACACGCGACCGTTGAGGCGCTCCAAGCCCGAAAGCAGCTCTACGGGGATCGGATAGAATTCCGGGCGCGCCTGCGCCTCGGCAGCCACGGTAAAGGCGCTTCCGGCGAGGCCTGCGAGCACAAGGCGGCGCGATGGGGCCATCATTCGTCTTCGCCCTTCACTTCGGAAGCTCGCGGCATTTTCATGGTCGAATAGCCGCTATCGACGTAATGAATTTCGCCCGTGACACCGCCCGAGAGATCAGAAAGCAGATAAAGCGCCGAGCCGCCGAGTTCTTCGAGCGTGATCGGCCGTCCCAGAGGCGAATGCTTGGTCTGCCAGGCATAGGTGAAGCGCGCATCGGTGATGCCCGCCCCGGCAAGCGTGCGCACGGGGCCGGCGGAAATCGCGTTGACGCGGATGCCCTCGCGCCCAAAGTCGGCCGCGAGATAGCGCACCGAGCTTTCAAGGGCGGCTTTCGCGACACCCATCACATTGTAATTCGGCGAAACGCGGTTGGCGCCGCCATAGGTGAGCGTGAGGAGCGAACCACCATCGGGCATCATCGCCGCCGCGCGTTTCGCGATTTCCGTGAACGAGAAGCAGGAAATCACCATGGTGCGGGTGAAATTCTCGCGGGTCGTATCGGCGTAGCGGCCCTTCAGCTCGTTCTTGTCGGAAAAGCCGATGGCATGGATGAGAAAATCGAGCTTGCCCCATTGTGCCTTCAAGGCTTCGAACACCGCATCGACGCTTGCGATATCCTCGACATCGCAGGGCAATACGAGCGACGAGCCCACGCTCTCGGCCAACGGCTTCACCCGCTTGCCGAGCGCATCGCCCTGATAGGTGAAGGCGAGTTCCGCGCCATGGGCCGCGAGCGTCTGGGCCATACCCCAGGCGATCGAATTCTGGTTCGCAACGCCCATGATGAGGCCGCGTTTTTTGTGCATCAATGGGTTCATGAAAGGGCACCAAAACGTAGCCCGAACGGGCGTCCGAGCTTATGCGAGGGATCAAAAGCCCGCAGGGCTTTCACGAATTACGCCTCCGGATGCTTCAGCACGATGGTCGCGTTGGTGCCGCCGAAGCCGAAGGAATTCGACATGACATGCCCCAGTTTCGCGCCATCGACGCGCTTCCTGAGGATGTTCATATCGGCCATGGCAGGGTCGATCTCGGTGATATGCGCGCTCTCGCACATGAAGCCATTGCGCATCATGATCATCGAATAGATCGCCTCCTGCACGCCGGTGGCGCCGAGGGAGTGGCCCGTGAGCGACTTCGTGGCCGAGATCGGGATACTCGAAGCTTTCGCGCCGAACACTTCGCGCACCGCCTCGATTTCCTTGATATCGCCCACCGGGGTCGAGGTGCCATGCGGGTTGATGTAATCGATCGGGGCCGAAATACCCTGCAAGGCTTGACGCATGCAGCGCACCGCGCCTTCGCCCGAGGGGGCGACCATGTCGTAGCCATCGGAAGTCGCGCCGTAGCCGACAATCTCGGCGAGGATTTTCGCGCCACGCGCCTTGGCCATCTCATATTCCTCGAGAATGACCACGCCCGCCCCGCCAGCGATCACGAAGCCATCGCGGTTCTTGTCATAGGCGCGGGAGGCGGTGGGGTCGTTATAGGTCGTCGACATCGCGCCCATCGCGTCGAAGAGAACCGAAAGAGACCAATCGAGCTCCTCGCAGCCCCCTGCGAAAACGCGATCCTGCTTGCCCCACTGGATCAGCTCATAGGCATTGCCGATACAATGGTTCGAGGTCGCGCAGGCCGAGGAGATCGAATAATTCACGCCCTTGATCTTGTACCAGGTCGCGAGCGTCGCCGAAGCGGTCGAGGACATGGCTTTGGGAACCGCGAACGGGCCGATGCGCTTCGAATTGCCACTCTCGCGCGCCTTGTCGATGGCCTCGACCAAAGTGCGTGTCGAGGGCCCGCCGGAGCCCATGACAATGCCGGTGCGCTCGTTGGAAATCTCGGCTTCCTCGAGGCCAGCCTCGCGGATGGCCTGATCCATCGCCACCTGATTCCAGGCCGTGCCGCCGCCATGAAAGCGCATCGCTCGGCGATCGAGCAGGGTCGTCGGGTCGAGCGTGGGCATGCCGTAAACGCGCGAGCGAAAGCCGTGCTCCTCGAATTCCTTCGCGTAAGTCAGGCCAGATTTCGCATCGTGCAGCGAGGCCGTAACCTCCTGCACATCATTGCCGATCGAGGAAACAATACCCATCCCGGTGACAACAACGCGCCGCATGTCCCATGCTCCATGCCAGTTTCATTGGCCCCGACATGGACCGGGATGCTGTTTCAAGCAAGCGGAAATGCGCAATCGCGCGGCTCAAGCCTTCGCGAATGCCTTACGAACCACCGATTCGGAGGCCCCGCTGGAGCGGATCATCAGAAAACGCCCCCGCGCGCCCATCTGACCATTTCCCGGAGAGATCACCCAATTCCCCTCGATTTCCGTGCGCTCGCCATTGAGCAAACCCTCGTAGGAAACCGCATGGTTCCATCCATGCGAGCCATCATAGGATTTCGAGAAGGTGATGATGTCTTGATCAACCCGGCCATCAATCGCCGCGAAAAGCGTCAACGGCGCGCCCGTTCGCCCTTCGGCGCTTTCATGGGTTGTGCCCATGAGAAGCGAGCCAGAATGAATGAGGGTCGCCACAAAATAAACCGGCTCCGGCTGGCTCGCATAGGTGTAGAGCCCGTGCCAGATTCCGGTGAGGCTTTGCTTCGCCTCAGCCATGGTTCAGGTCGGGGTAAAGAGGCCGACACGCATATCGGTGGTGGTATAGATGCGCTTGCCATCGGCCTCGAGCCAGCCATCAGCGATTCCGAGAACAAGGCGTCCCTTGAAGAC
The DNA here is from genome assembly GCA_051654985.1 of Rhabdaerophilum sp. Taxonomy (GTDB): domain Bacteria; phylum Pseudomonadota; class Alphaproteobacteria; order Rhizobiales; family Beijerinckiaceae; genus Rhabdaerophilum. Next base: position 36 of record JBOFZC010000080.1, on the reverse strand, counting down.
GCGCTTGAAATCGACGCCGTAGACAACCTTTTTCAC
>JBOFZC010000079.1:0-5363 GCA_051654985.1 Rhabdaerophilum sp. | reverse complement strand
ACCATCTCACGAGTTTTCGTGCCCGGCTTGAAGCGGGGCCGGCGGCCTTTGCCGCTTGGTGCGGCATGCGCGAGCCGCATGTGGTCGAGACCATCCTGCGGGAGGGCTATGATTGCGCCGTGCTCGACTGGCAGCACGGTTTTCACGATTTCCAATCGATCGAAACCGGTATCATCGCCGCAAATGGGCTGAGAAAGCCTGCGCTCGTACGCATCGGCGTTGGTGATTTCGCCGAAGCCGCGCGTTTTCTCGATTGGGGGGCTGCCGGTATCATCGCGCCGATGATCAATTCAGTGGACGATGCGAAGAATTTTGCCAGCTTTGTGAAATATCCGCCAATGGGTGGCCGATCCTGGGGTCCGCCCCGTGCTGCGGCTGTTTTCGGTTTTGCGAATGCCGAACAGCTTGCACGCGCCAATGAGGCGACCCTCGCGATCGCCATGATCGAGACGCGCGAGGCGATGGCGGCGCTCGATGATATTCTCGCCGAACCTGGCATTGACGGCGTGTTCGTTGGCCCATCTGACCTCTCGATCGCGCTCTCGCGCGGGGCGCATGTCGATCTCGCACATCCTGATGTCGATGCCGCACTGACACTGATCGCACGCAAGGCGCGCGCGGTGGGTAAGATCGCTTCGGCTTTCTGCCCCGATGGCGTGCGCGGGGCGGAATTGGCCAAACGAGGCTACCAGTTGATGTCGCTCGGCACCGATGGCTCGATGCTGCGCAATGCTGCGCGCGCGGAGTTAACCAAAGCGCGAGGCGCCGCAGGCGGCAAAACCGGCGGCTACTGAAGCCTGTTATCTGCGCATATTCTGCGCGATGAACTCGCCGCCATGGCGCAAGCCCTCGGGGTCGATGCCGTGGCCCACACCCATCGAGAGATGCCATTGGCAGGGGATCTCGGCCTTGCCGAGTGAGGTCATCGCATCAAACAGCGCATCGACCGGGATCACATTGTCCTGATCGCCGTGGACGAGCAGGATCGGCGGCTTGTTGGACGCTTGCTCCTTCAAGTGTTCACCCCCCACGAGATGGCCGGAATAGGCGACAATCGCGCCAGGGCTCACAGGGCGACGTAACCCAACATGCAACGCCATCATTGCGCCTTGACTGAACCCGACCAACGCCAATTGCGAGGGTCCAAGATTATGATTAGCCAGCTCAATATCAAGAAACGCATTGAGATCCGGCGCAGCATGGTTCACCCCGCGCCAGCGCTCGCCGGGATCGCGGAACGTCAATTCGAACCATTGTCGGCCCATTGGCGACATGCCGCAAGGCTCAGGCGCATGGGGCGAAACGAAAGCCGCATCCGGCAGAATTTGTGCAAAGGTCTGGCCCAAATCGATTAGATCATTCCCGTCCGCGCCATAGCCATGGAGGAACACGACAAGCTGCTTGGCTTGGCCGGAAAGGGGAGGGAGGCGCGGGCCATCCAGCGGGCGGGGCATCTTTGACTCCGGTTCTTGTTGCCTTGACGCGTTTTCTTCGATCAACCGGCACCCACTTGATCGGAAAACGCTATGCAGCGCGCAACGCCTCGACAGGATCGAGCCGCGCCGCCCGGAAAGCGGGATAGAAGCCTGAGACGATCCCGACAAGCCCTGAGAACACAAAAGCCGTGACAACCACGATCGGGTCAATCAGAAGCGGCCAACCCGCCTGAATCGCCGTGACGATCGCGATACCGATGCCGATCGCAATCCCGATCAGCCCACCGATCAGGGCGATGGTAGTGGCCTCAATCAGGAACTGCCCCATCACATCCAGCGGACGCGCTCCAACGGCCATTCTGAGGCCGATTTCCTTTGTGCGCTCCGTAACGGAGACAAGCATGATATTCATGATGCCGATGCCGCCCACCACAAGGCTCACACCGGCAACGGAGAGCAGCAGCATCGCCATGGTGCGCGCGCTCTGTTCGCGCGTCGCTTGAATCTCCGCGAGGTTGCGCAGCGAGAAATCATCGTCCCGCCCGTCCTGAATGCGGTGACGCTGGCGCAGAAGGCGCTTCATCTCCTCCTCGGCGGCGGAGAGGTCTTCGCCCTCGCGGATTTTCACCATGATCTGGTTCACCGAGCGGTTTTTCGCGCGATTGGTGCCGACGACGCGCTGACGTGCGGTTTGCAGGGGCAGCAGGATGATATCATCCTGATCCTGCCCAAACATGCTCTGTCCCTTGGGCGTCATCACGCCGATCACATCAAAGGGCACATTGCGCACGCGAATTTGCGTACCGATGGGATCGGCCCCGCCATACAATTCGCGCACGACGGTCTGGCCGAGAATGGTCACCTGCCCGCCGCGGCGTGTCTCTTCTTCGGTAAAGTCGCGCCCGCGCTCGACGAGCCAATCGCGAGCGACAAAATAATCCTGATCGACCCCGACCGCGCTCGTGGCCCAATTGGCGCTGCCAGAAACCACCTGCACGCCGCCGCGCACGATGGGGGCAGCCGCTTGCACCGCAGGAATCTCGGAGCGCAGCGCCAAGGCATCGGCATCGGTCAGCGTCGACGCATTGCCCGTGCCGAGCCGCGCGCCGCCCTGCGTCACGTTGCCGGGAATGACGATGATGAGGTTCGCTCCAAGCGCCTGGATCTGCGCGTTCACGCGCTCGCGAGCACCATTGCCGACCGCGACCATCGCAATCACGGCTGCAACACCAATCACGATGCCGAGCATGGTGAGCACCGAGCGCAGGGCATGTGCGCGAATCGCACCGAGCGAGGACAGGAGCGCGTCAACGAGCCTCATGCCGCCTCCGCCCATTCAGCCAAAGCCGCTGCGGCATCGCGCGGCGCTTGCTCGATATCCGAGACAATTTTCCCGTCTCTGAAGCGGATGACACGCGAAGCAAAAGCCGCGACCTCAGCTTCATGTGTGACGACAATCACCGTCACGCCCTCGCGGTTCAGGGCCTGAAACAACGCCATGATGTCGAGCGAGGTGCGGCTGTCGAGCGCACCGGTCGGTTCATCCGCGAGCAGGCAGGCGGGTTGGTTGACGAGCGCGCGGGCGATCGCCACACGCTGCTGTTGCCCGCCCGAAAGCTGAAGCGGCAGATGCCCCATGCGATCCGCGAGACCCACACGCTCCAGAGCCGCTCGGGCGCGGGCGCGTCGCTCTTTCACGGGCAGGCCGGCATAGATCATCGGCAATTCAACATTGCCGAGCGCATCCACACGCTGGAGCAGGTTGAACTGCTGGAACACGAAGCCGATCTCGCGGTTGCGGGTGCGCGCCAGCTCCGTGGCGCTGAGGCCGCCGACTTCCAAGCCTTTCAGACGATAGGACCCGGCGCTCGGCTTATCGAGGCAGCCGATCAGATTCATGAAGGTCGATTTGCCCGAACCCGAAGGGCCCATCACGGCGACGAACGAACCTTCCTTGATGTCGGTCGAAACGCCCGCGAGTGCCACGACGCGTTCCTCGCCCATCTGGTAGATGCGCTCGAGATCGCGCACTTCGATGAGGGCTGACGTGCCCATCCTCAGAACCCGAAGCGGAAAGCGGAGGATGATTTCGGTTTCGATGCGGCAGCGGAGAGCCCCACAACGAGTTGATCGCCGGCATTGATCTCTCCGCTCAGAACCTCGGTCCAGCTGCCATCGGTGGCACCAGTGCGCAGGGCGACGGGCTTGGGATTGCCCTTTTCATCGAGCGCATGCACACGCCCCGGCACGCCGGCGGCTGTGTTGCGCGGAGGTCCGCCCGGCCCACCCTGCTGTTGCGCACGAGCCTGGCGCAGCGCGCGGTATTTCGTGCGCTGATCGGGCGTGAGAATGTCCTCTAGGGCGCGCGCAAAACGCTGACGCTCGGTGCGGGCGATCTCGCGGCGTGCCTCGGGATTGTTGCCCGCTTTTTGGATCGCCTCGCCCATCGCTCTGGCCAGCCGCTCGGCTTCGGAGGCCTGCTTGCCATCGAGGGCCAGTTCGCCTTTTAGGCTTTCGAGCAATTGCTGCGCCTGCCGGGCTGGGCCACCTCCGCCCTGAGCCGCAGGCGCGGTGAAGGGACCAGCGGGATCATCAACGGGCTGCGATGCTGGTGCGGCTTCGCCCGCAGGAGCGCCCGCTGCACGTGGAGCCCCCGCCGGCTGCCAGCGTAAGGCGGCATTCGAGACACGCAGCACATCGGCCTTGCGCTCGGTGAAGATGCGCGCATTCGCCGTCATGCCCGGAAGCAGCGCCATATCATCGTTCTTCACCGTGACGATGGTGGTGTAGATCACCACGTTCTGCACGGTCTGTGATCCCAGCCGCACAAGCCGCACCGTGCCGGTGAAATTGCGCCCAGGATATGCATTGACAGTAAACTCGACCATCTGCCCCGGTTTCACGCGCCCAACATCGGTTTCGTCGAGATTGATATAGACCTCGATGGTCTTCAAATCCTGCGCCACCAGAAACAGGGTCGGGGCCTGCAAAGAGGCCGCAACCGTCTGCCCCAATTCGATATTGCGCTGGACGACCACACCGTCGACTGGCGAGCGGATCTCGGAATTGGCGAGATCGACCTCGATCTGCCGCACAAGAGCATCGGCCTTCGCGATCTGGGCATCGGAAGAGGCCTTCTGGGCTTCCACAACCTTGAGATCAGCCTCCAGTCCCGCGATTTGCGCCAAAGATGAGGCAATCTGCGCTTCAGCGGAAGTCGCGGCCGAACGCAGGGCATCGCGCTGGGTCGTCGCGTTCTGGATCTGCACATCCGTGGCGATTCCGCGCTCTTTCAGGCTGCGCTGGCGCTGGAAAGTCGCCTCGGCATCCCGCAGCAAGGTTTTGGCTCGCTCCGATTGCGCCTGGATATCGCGGCTCACCGCACGCACCCGATCCAGATCCGCGCGGGTTTTTTCTGTCTGGGCATCATTCAGCTGGCGCGCGGCGCGAGCCTGTTTCAAGTCTGCGAGCGAGCCATCTCGCCGGGCGAGAAGGGTGTCGCGGTTGAGCCGCGCCAGAATTTGCCCCGCTTTGACCTCGCTGTTGTGATCGACAAGAATCTCGACGACCTGGCCCGAAAGCTGTGTGCCGACAATCACGGTGGTGGTGGCCATCACGGTGCCGGTGGCAGACACTGTGGCGATGATCGGCCCACGCGAAACCTGCTCGGTGCGATAACGTTGGGTATTCTCAGCGCTGTCGGAGCCGTTGCGTGAGGCAAGGGCCCAGGCTCCGAGCCCGCCGAAAAGAACAATTGCGATCAGAACAATCTTGCGCATGGCGATTTATTACATGCGTCCATGCCCGATGTCACATGAAGCCTCTGTAATATGCAGCAAAAAAAGCGGCCTATTTGTCGCGTTTCTGATTGAAAACCAGGACATCGGTCAAGGGCGTGGCCCTGGGGCCAAACGCCTTGTCCAAAGC
>JBOFZC010000078.1:0-3779 GCA_051654985.1 Rhabdaerophilum sp. | reverse complement strand
GCCAAGGTCATGACGAATGACGGCTATTTCCGCTCCGGCGATGTCGGCATCCTGCTGCCGAGCGGCATGTTCAAGATTGTCGATCGCCTGAAAGACATGATCCTCGTCTCGGGTTTCAACGTTTATCCGAATGAGGTGGAGGATGTGATCGCCTCGCATCCGGGTGTTCTGGAAGTCGCGGTGATCGGCGTGCCGGATGAGCATTCCGGCGAGGCCGTTGCCGCTTACATTGTTAAGCGTGAGGCCGATGTCGATGTCGAGAGCATCAAGGTTTTCGCGCGCGAAAGTCTGACGGCTTATAAGGTGCCGAAGCACATTCATTTCCGCGAGACATTGCCGAAAACGCCTGTCGGAAAAGTGCTTCGGCGCATGCTGCGAGAAGAGGTCTCGGCCTGACGGGAACAAGTTGCTCCCACGCCCTTGTGATTTGGCCGTTGGTGGCGGGAGATCTAACTTCCCGTCAACGCATTCCTACCAATCGAGGCCGACCATGAACATCATCCACCGCAAGGGTTGGGAAATCCCTGAGAATCAGGCGACGCCCGAATCCGTGGCCATGAACCGCCGCACGCTGCTCGCCGGCGCCGGTGCGGCGGGTTTGTTGCTGGCATCTCGGCCGGCCCGCGCCAATGATCCAGCACCGACCGATTCCCTGCACCCGTATGCGCGCAACCCCGCCTACACGATCGAGCGGGAATTGACGCCCGAGGCGATCACCTCGCGCTACAACAATTTCTATGAATTCGGCACCTCGAAGAACATATGGCAAGCGGCGCAGGCGTTAAAGACCCGGCCGTGGACCATCAAGGTCGAGGGCCTCGTGGAAAAACCGTTCGAGATCGGCATCGACGACCTCATCTCCACCATGCCGCGCGAGGAGCGGCTCTATCGCTTCCGCTGTGTGGAGGCGTGGTCGATGACCGTGCCGTGGTCGGGCTTCCCCATGAAGGCGTTTCTCGATCGCGCGAAGCCGCTCGCCTCTGCCAAATACATGCGGATGGATACATTCGTGGATGCCCGCATGGCGCCGGGGCAAGCGCAGAACATCTTCTATCCCTGGCCTTACCAGGAGGCGATTACGATTGCCGAGGCCGCCAATGACCTCACGCTCATGGTGACCGGCATTTACGGCAAGCCCTTGCCGAAGCAGTTTGGTGCGCCTTTGCGTCTGATCGTGCCGTGGAAATACGGGTTCAAATCCGTGAAATCCATCAACCGCATCGTCTTCACCGAACAGCGCCCCAAGAGCTTCTGGGAAACGTTGCAAAGCGCGGAATATGGCTTCTGGGCCAATGTGAACCCCGAGGTCGCGCATCCGCGCTGGAGCCAGGCGACCGAAGAAGTTCTGGGCGAAAATCGCCGTATCCCAACGCAGCTTTTCAACGGCTACGGAGAATTCGTGGCCGATCTTTACAAGGGGCTCGAGAAGGAGCGGCTGTGGGCTTGAGGATAACCCGATGAAACTTTTTCTTGCCCCTGCCATGGCGGATGCGACGCGCATTCTGGGAGAATGTGCATTGCCCGTTTCAGATCTGACAGAACAGCATCGCGAACACTTCTTCGGCTGTGGTTCGCCAGATCATCTGGAGGGGATTGTCGGCCTTGAGCCGTTGGGCAGCATCGGCCTGCTTCGCAGTCTTGCTGTGCTGGAATCCGCCCGCGGGAGCGGCTGTGGGCAGGCGCTTGTGGCTCGTATCGAGCAGCATGCTCAAGAACTTGGCCTTCAGGAACTATACCTGCTTACCAACACGGCGGCTCGCTTCTTCGAGACACTCGGTTACGAGCAAGCCGGACGCGAAAGTGCTCCTGAGGCGCTGAGGCAGACCACGGAATTCTCGTCGATCTGTCCGGCCAGTGCGACCTTGATGCGCAAAGCCCTCAATACACCCAGCGCTGCGCCTTGCTGACCAGAAAATCACGGAATACCTGCACGCGCGCGACACCCTTCAGGGCCTCAGGGAAGACGAGATAGCAATCGAGCTGCGGCATGGTTTCACCCTGCAGCAATTGCACCAGCGGCGAAGCCTGATCCACCGCATAATCCGGCAGCACGGCAATGCCCGCCCCGCTGGAAGCCGCGTGCAGAAGTGCCGTCAGCGAATTCACGATCAGCGCGGGCTGGCGCGGCTCGCGGCGCTCGCGCCCGGCCGTGCAATGCCAGTTGATATCCGCGAGGTAGCTCGGGATATCGCCCCCAAAAGCGACAAGCCGGTGCTCGTCGAGATCGGCGACCACCTTCGGCGTGCCGAACCGCTTGAGGTAATCCGGCGAGGCATAGACATGGAAATGCACCGCAAACAACCGGCGGCGGATCAGGTCCGCCTGCTGCGGCGCGCGCAGACGCAGGGCGACATCGGCCTCGCGCATGGCGAGATCCAATTCGTCATCCGTGAGGATAACCTGCAACTTGATGTCGGAATAGAGGTCCAGGAATTCCGAAAGGCGCGGCGTAAGCCAGATGCCCCCGAGTGCGACATTTGCGGTGATCTTCAGCTCGCCATTCGGCTTTTCGCGGCTATCGGTGAGGCTAAGACGCGTCTGCTCCAGCTTGGTCACCAGTTCGCGCGCCGTGCGGAACAGCATTTCGCCCTGTTCGGTCAGCACCAGTCCGCGCGCATGGCGGTGAAACAGCGGCACATCGAGCTCGGATTCCAGCGCTGACACTTGCCGCGACACCGCCGATTGCGAAAGACCCAGCAATTCCCCCGCCCGTGTCAGGCTACCGGCTTCTGCCGCGGCATAAAAAATCCTGACCCGATCCCAATCCAAGGTTATCCACTCCCCCTGTGCCTTCCCGATTCGGGATAGGCATCGTTATAGCCATGCGTTGGTAGCATGGGCGTTTTGCAATTTCGAGATGATATTGCATGCTTCAACAGCTTGGCGTTTCGTGTCGCGATCACTCTGTGCTGGAGATTCCATGACATTCCTTTTTGATGCTCCCATCCCGGGTGCTGAATTGCGCCGGGTGATGGTGCGGGCGATCCAGCTCAGCGATCGCATCGAGACGACGCGGCTGGAGCGTGCTGATCTTGTTTCCGACAATCCCGTCGCGTTTGCCGAGGGCGAAGGCGGCTTTATCGTGGTCTTTCGCTTTGGCGTGGTCGTGCTGTTCGGGCTGTCGCCACTTGAAGAGGAGCGCGTGCTCGAAGGTTTACGTCCATTCATCATCCGCCCGCGCGAGGGGCGTGAAGAAGAGACCTTCCAGATCGCGATCAATGCCGAGCGGGACGATGCCATCATTGGCGGGGCAATCCATCTCAAGGTGTTTTCACCGGAGCGCGCCTTGGTCATCGCTGACGGTCTTGCGAAGAGCGTCGCTTTGGCAAGCGACGAGCGCGATGTCGCACAGGTGATTGAAGTGCTTGATCCCTTCGCGCGCCAACTCGCGGAAACCGGGCGCGTGCCCGGTCGCCGGAAGATTATGCTCAAAAAGATCGGCAATGCGCTGCTGGTGCGCCAGCGCGTCGTTGGCCGTGTGGCCGTCGAAGAAAAGCCGGACGTCCTTTGGGATCGCCCGGACCTTGAAAGGCTTTACGCCCGTATTGAAGATGAGTTTGAGCTCAAGGAGCGGGCGCAGGCGATGAAAGCCAAGTTGGAAGTGATCGGTGAGACGGCCACAGCGCTCACGGATCTGCTGGATACCGAGCGCTCGCTCCGGCTCGAAATGGCCATTGTCGCACTGATCGTCTTCGAGATTTTTATCACTTTCTACCAGATGTTCACCGGCAAAGGGCACTAAAGCCCGCCCTCACTCCGCCGCGATTTTTGCCGTGGCA
>JBOFZC010000077.1:0-17743 GCA_051654985.1 Rhabdaerophilum sp. | reverse complement strand
TCCCTCAAAAGGGGGATCGGCTCTGGACTCCGGGCGATTGGGCCTGGGCGGGTGGATCCCTCAACGTGCTGCTGCCGGGTCTCACTTATGGGGTCCCGGTTGTGGCCTGGGCATTCCAGAAATTCGATCCTGAAGCGGCATTCGCCATGATGAGCAATGTCGGCGTGAAGAACGCCTTCGTGCCGCCCACCGGGCTGCGGATGATGCGCAATGTCGAAAACCCGGTTCAGCGTTTTGGTCTTGGCCTTCGCACGCTGGCCTCGGGAGGCGAGTCACTTGGCACGCCTACCTTCCAGTGGGGCCGCGAAGTGCTCGGTCTGCCGATCAACGAATTCTATGGCCAGACCGAGTGCAACCTCGTGCTCTCCTCCTCGCGCGCCATGGGTGTGATGCGTGCGGGCATGATCGGCAAAGCCGTGCCTGGCCATCAGGTCGCGGTGATCCGCGAGGATGGCTCGGTCTGCGATGTTGATGAGGTCGGGCAGGTCGCGATCCTGAGGCCCGATCCCGTGATGTTCCTTGGCTATTGGAACAAGCCCGAGGCGACTGCTGACAAATTCATCGGCGATTGGATGACCACAGGCGATCGCGGCTTTGCGGATGCCGATGGGTATATCGGATTCGTGGGGCGTGATGATGATGTCATCACCTCGGCGGGCTATCGCATTGGCCCAGTCGAGATCGAGGATTGCCTGATCAAGCATCCGGCGGTGTTGCTTGCGGCAGTTGTCGGCAAGCCCGATGCGATGCGCACCGAAATTGTCACCGCGTTTCTGGTGTTGAAACCCGGCCAACAGCCGAGCCCAGGTCTCGCGAGCCAGATTCAGGATCATGTGAGAAAACGCCTTTCGGCGCATGAATACCCGCGCGAGATTCATTTCATCGAGGAAATGCCTCTGACCACGACCGGCAAGGTGATCCGCCGTCTGCTGCGCGACCGATTGAACGCTTCAGCTTAAGGGGCTTTTGGTCAGCGCGGTCCAGAATCCTTCAATTTGTGCCCGCTCGGCACCTTGTGCAATCACAACGAGCCGCGTGCGTCGGTCGCGCGTTGGCCATTTCGTGAGCCGAACCGGCGGTTCCGATACCGATTGCACATGGTGGATCAGCATGGGGCGTTCCGGATCATCCGCCATCGCCACGAGCCCCTTGAGGCGCAGGAGCTTCGGCCCGAGAAGCATGCGCATCGCCTCGCGAAATACGATCAATTGCCCCTCGCTCACTTGCGCTTTCGAGACCAAGGCGAAAGCCTCGATATCCGGCCCGTGCCGGTTCGGATCATGCCCCGCGACATGGCTGATGCCTTCGTTATCGCCGAGCCAGGCGAGGAGAGCCGCGTCATCGAGTTTCTCAGGGCGGAAGCGTTGATGGGAGAGCGCTTCGGGTTGCAAGGCTTCGCGGGCATCGAGCCAGGGCGCGAAGGGATTGAGTGCTCGCACTGCTGCGATTGTCTCCTCGCGGAGCGCGTCACTGGCGATATCGACTTTCGTGAGAAAAAGCGCATCGGCGAGCGCCACCTGACGGCGCGCCTCGGCATGCTCGGCAAGGGTTTGCGCGCCATGAACCGCATCGACGAGAGTGAGTACGCTCGCGATCTCGAACCTTTTCGACAAATAGGGGTGCTGCAGCACCGCCTGCAAGACAGGCAAGGGATCAGCGAGGCCGGTTGTCTCGATGATCACGCGGCGGAAAAACCGGATCCGATCATTGTCGCGCCGACGCAGTAGATCTTCGAGAGTCGCTACAAGATCACCGCGAATGGTGCAGCACAGGCAGCCCGCCGCCATCAGCAGCATATCGCCCTGCGCCTCCTCGATCAGCAGGTGATCGAGCCCCACGGCCCCGAATTCATTGATGATGACCAGTGTGTCGACAAAAGCTGGGTCTTTGAGCCAGGCATTGAGGCGGGTGGTCTTGCCTGCGCCGAGGAACCCGGTGAGGACGCTGAGGGGAATAGGCTCCAGCGGATCGGGTCGTTGCTCGATGGGCATGTGCTCGCTCTGTCTAAGCGCCGGGTTTTTTGTCAAAACTCTCCCGCGTGCCCAGCAGGATTTCCGCAGCGAGAGCCGTCAAGATGAGCATGACCCCGCCAATCTGCAATGGGCTCAACGTCTCACCGAGCAGCATGCCCGCCGCCGCGATGGCCGTCACCGGCTCAAAGAGGAACAGCAACCCTGCACGGTCCGCTGAGATACGCTGCGCAGCCATGAGCTGGAAGAGATAGGCGATTGCATAAGCGCCCATAGCAATCGCAATGGCGATGGGCGCAGCCCAGAAAATCGCTGGGTTCGCAGGCCCGCCCTGCATCCATGCGAATAGAAAAGCCACTGGGCCCATCACGGCCTGCGTCCAGAAGGCGTTGCGGAACGGTGCGTCGGGCACCCGCCCCGCGAAGATGAACATGAAGGCGCTGGCAATTGCGGCGCCGAGTGCCAACAGCATGCCATAGGGCGAGAGCCCTGCAAAAGATGGCCCGACCGCGATCACAAGTCCCGAGAAAGCAACACCGAATACGCCCATCTGCACGCGCGAAATCCGCCGACCCTCTACACGAGAAGCAAGCAGGATCACAAAAAGCGGGAACATATAGAACAGCACGACCGCCATCGGCACCGGAAGATGATCGACCGAAGAGAGATAAAAAACAGCGGTCAAGCTCGCGGCCAAGGCGAGACGGAAGGTCGGTGCGGCCTCACCTGGCAGCAGGCGCAATCGTTGCCCTGCAAGCATAGCCAGCAGTGCGAGGGCCGGCAGGAACAGAACAGCGCGCCAGGCAATCAGATCCGCGCCCGGCAATCCCGCTTGCGAAGCGATGCGTGCAGCGGGGACATTCGCGCCATAAAGAGCCGCCGCGCAAAGCGCGAGCAACGTGCCGATCAGAAGAGTCCGGCGCGCCGTGGCAAAGATTGTGCTGTCGCTCACTGTGCGGCAGAGGCTGTTTTAGGTTGCTTCTTGGGAGCCTGAGCCTTCGGAGGCTGCTTTTTCGCCGGCGCGCCCGCGGCCTTCGGGGGCTCCTTTTTCTTCGATGCCCTAGCCTTTGGAGCCGGCAGCTTCTTCTGGTCCGCACGCTGGGTCGCTGGCGTTAATTTGCGATCACGCGGTGCAATTGCGGCTTGCCGGCCGGGCCTCGCAGGCGCGGTGATCGCTCCGGGCAAAGTGAGGGGCTGGCCGCTGGCACGTTGGCCTGGCTGAGCGGCAAATGCTGTCGCTTGCGCCCGTTCCGGTGTACCAGCCGGTGAGCCAGCCCGTCGGGCGACCTCAACGCTGCCCGGTTTTTTGCCAAGATAGACGATCAATGGCTCCATGGAAGCGCGTGGCCCGAGCGTGATGGCATTGCCTGAGCGCAGGCCTACCGCCATGGATTCGGATGGCGCACGCTGCATGGCGACCATTGAGCTGGGGTTGTCGTTGGCGAAGGGCGTGGCAACGAGCGCGCCGAGGTCTTCTGTCTCGCTCGCGGGAGGCGCGCCTCTTCGGCAGATTTCTGAACGCCGGTTTGGCGCGGTCGTCTCGATGCTGGCCGTCAGTCCTTCAAGGCTTCGGCCTGTGGTCGCGCGGCCCCATCCGCCGCCCGCGTTGAAGCCGGAATCGAGCAATTGCGCGGCTTTCAAGGTGCGATCCGCGCCATTCGAGGCGCCGAGCACCACTGCGATCAAGGTGCGACCATTGCGTTGCGCCGCGCTTACAAGGTTGAACCCCGAGGCGCAAATGAAGCCGGTCTTCATGCCCATCGCGCCGGAGTAGCGGCCCACAAGGCCATTGGTATTGTTAAACACCCGCTGCCCAAGCCTCAGCGCGCCGATGCCCCAAAGTTCGGAGGCTTCCGGGAATTCGCTCAGGAGTGCGCGTGCGAGGATCGCGAGGTCGCGCGCCGAGGTGTATTGGCGGGCATCTTCCCATCCATGTGGGTTGGTCCAATTGCTCTCGCGCATGCCGAGGCGACGTGATTCTTGGTTCATCATCCGTGCGAAGTTCTCGACGGAACCGCCGACGCCTTCGGCCACGACCACGGCGATATCATTCGCACTTTTCACCATCAGGAATTTCAGCGCGTTCTCGAGCGTGACTTCCTGGCCCGGCTTTACGCCGATTTTCGAGGGGCGCTGCTTTGCGGCGAGCGGCGAGACCACGATCGGGGTTTCATATTTGATTGTGCCACTTTTTATGGCCCGTAGCGCGACATAAGCCGTCATCAGCTTGGTCGTGGAAGCCGGATACCAGGGGCGCGTGGCCTGGTTTGATTCGATCACATCACCCGTATCGGCATCGACGACGAGCGTCGGCACCATGAAATTGGCGGAAGCATGGGTGGCCATGCCCGCCAAACCGAGGGCGAGAAGGCTCGCGCGCCAGAATTGACGGAACGAGGAAGACGAAAAATTCAAAACCATGATGCGACGAAAAACCCCGTTCCGGCAGGGCCCTCTGGCAAGGGAACCCCAGGCGACGACAATCCAAGGCAAATCACTTCTCGCCTTATAGGCGGATTTCGAACGCCAGAACAGCTTTCGTCAAATTTGCCGATGTGCTTGTGCTCAGGAGAATATGGCTTTCCCTAGGCGAGCATGCTTTAACGGACGTCAAAGGCGGTATACCATCTGCCAAAGACGCAAGATCAAATCTGCTCCGGGAGGAATTCGCGATGTCCGCTGCCATTATCGGCTGGGCGCATACGACGTTCGGCAAAAAGGAAGAAACCCTGGAAGAGCTGGTGATCGAGGTCGCGCGCGGGGCGCTCCAACATGCCGGTATCGCCGCCGAGGCGGTCGATGAGATTTATCTCGGGCATTTCAATGCCGGTTTTTCGCCCCAGGATTTCACGGCCTCGCTCGTGCTTCAGGCTGATCCCGCTCTGCGCTTCAAACCGACGACGCGGGTGGAAAACGCCTGTGCAACCGGCTCGGCGGCCGTGCATCAGGCGGCGAAAGCGATTGCGGCCAAGGCTGCGAAAATCACGCTGGTTGTCGGTGTCGAGCAGATGACACGCACACCTGCGGCCGAGATTGGCGCGAACCTGCTGAAAGCCTCGTATCTGCCGGAAGATGGCGATACCCCGGCCGGATTTGCGGGTGTGTTCGGCAAGATCGCCGGCGGCTATTTCCAGCGTCACGGTGATCAATCCGATGCCCTCGCCGCGATTGCCGCCAAGAACCACAAGAATGGTGTTTCCAACCCCTACGCGCAGATGCGCAAGGATCTCGGCTTTGAATTTTGCCGTGCCGAATCCGAAAAGAACCCCTATGTCGCTGGCCCCCTGAAGCGCACGGATTGCTCGCTTGTCTCGGATGGAGCCGCGGCTTTGGTGATCACCGATATCGAAACGGCGATGCAGGCGAAACGCGCGGTGATGCTACGATCGCTCGCGCATGTGCAGGATTTCCTGCCGATGTCGAAGCGCGACATCCTCACGTTCGAGGGTTGCGCACTCGCCTGGAAACAGGCGCTTCAGAAGGCCAAACTCACGCTCAACGATCTCTCGTTTGTCGAGGCGCATGATTGTTTCACCATCGCTGAACTCATTGAATACGAGGCGATGGGGCTCACGAAGCCGGGTGAGGGCAAGCGTGCGATTCTCGAGGGCTGGACCCAGAAAGACGGTAAGCTGCCGGTGAATGCCTCAGGCGGCCTCAAAGCCAAGGGGCACCCGATTGGCGCGACCGGTGTTTCGATGCACGCGCTCACCGCGATGCAGCTCTGTGGCGAGGCCGGCGATATGCAGGTGAAAGACGCCAAAATCGGCGGCATCTTCAATATGGGTGGTGCGGCGGTCGCGAATTACGTCTCGGTGCTTGAGCGTATCCGCTGAAATAGCGGCCGTTTTGGGCATCGTTTTCAACGCAAGGGGGTGGACCATGCTTGTGTTCAGCAGAATAATCGGCATCGCGCTCTTTTGCTGGCCGCTCGCTACGGTGCAGGCGCAAACGTCGGCGACGGATCCTGATATCATCTCGACCACGAGCGAGGTGCGGCAGAACGAAGCGGTGCGCCAGCGTTTTGCCGATGTGCCGATTGCGATTTCAGCGCCATCGCTCGCTCCGGGCCATCAGGGCTTCACGACCGATGCTGAGATGACGTCCTTTCTCAATGAGCTGAAAGCCCGCAATCCCCAGATGCAGATTCTCCCGATCGGCGTCTCGCCGCAAGGGCGGACCATGTCGCTTTTGCTGTTTACGGCCGAAGGGCGCGGTTCGCTCGCCGAGGCGCGGGCGCTTGCTCGACCTGTGCTGTGGTTCGTGGGCCATCAACACGGCAATGAGCCAGCTGGTGGTGAGGGCATGCTGGCGCTCGCGGCCTATCTCGCCGAGCCCGAGGCCCGCAAACTCCTCGAGCGTGTCACGGTCGTGATCGTGCCGCGTGCCAATCCTGATGGCGCAGCGAATTTCCGGCGTGGTGCTGCAAACAATGCCGATCTCAACCGGGATCATCTCCTGATGTTCCAGCCAGAAACACGGGCCTTGCACCGCGCGATCGCCGCGCTGCCGCCCGATGTGATTTTCGATCATCATGAATTCTCGGTGGTCAACCGTTGGATCGAGAAGTTCGGCGCGATCCAGGCCGTGGATGCCATGGTTCTGCACGCGACCAACCCGATGGTGCCGGCTGAAATCTCGGCGATTGCCGATGATCTCTATCGCCCTGCGGTCGAAACGGCTTTGAAAGCCCAGGGGCTCTCGATGTTCTGGTATTACACCACCAGCAATCGCCGTTCCGATCCGGTGGTCTCGATGGGTGGCAATAATCCCGGCATTGCCCGTAACGCTTTCGGCCTGCGTGGCGCGGTATCGTTCCTGATCGAGACGCGTGGCGTCGGGGTGCGTCGGGAGGGCTGGCAGCGTCGTGTCGCGACACATCTTGTGGCAGCAAAGGCTGTGTTGCAGGCGAGTGCCGACCAAGCCGGAAGGCTGCGTGAAGCTATCGACAAAGGGCGGATTTCCGCCCGCAATGCCTCGGCTGATCTCGTGATCTCGGCAAAGATTCCGGCGAACCCGCTCGCCATTCCGCTGCTCGATCCGGAGACCGGCGCAAGCAAAACAATCAGCGTGCCGTTCCAGGATAGCCGCGTGATCGAGCCATCCGTGACGCGTCCGCGCGCAGCGGCCTATGTTATCCCCGCGGATTCCGCGGATGCGATGGAGCGGTTGGCGCTGCTCGGCGTTCAGATGTGTCGGCTCGCAGCGGATGCCGATCTTGATGTTGTGGCCTATGCGATTGAAGCGCGTCGTGTCGCGACGGACCGTGAATCGATCAACCCGGATCAGGCGATCCGCGCGAGCCTCCAGCGCAAGCGCGTGGGTTTCAAGGCGGGGATGGTTGTCGTTCCGATGGCGCAGGCGGCCGCAGGTCTCGTGGCCGCGACTTTGGAGCCCGATACGCCTGGCTCTTATGTGAGCACAGGTCTCATCCCTGTTCCGCAGGGCGCGACCGAAGCGCCGGTTTATGCGCTGCCTGCCGGAACCCGGGTGTCTCTCCGTGGCGTCAGCCCGCAAGATGAGGCAGCCTGCAGGCCGTGATCGCTGAATTCTCTCGAAACCGCCGGCGCGCAGTCTTTTGCGCGGTCGCTACCGGCTACATCCTCAGCCAGTTCTATCGCTCCTTCCTGACAGTAGTGGTCGATGAGCTGACGCGCGATCTCGGTATCGGCCCGAAGGAATTCGGGGCTCTCGGTGCCGCATGGTTTTTCGCTTTCGCGGCGATGCAAATCCCGGTCGGAATCTGGCTCGACCGCTTCGGCGCACGCCGCACCATGGTCGCGATGATGGGCGCGGCGGTGCTTGGAGCGATCTTGTTCGCGCTTGCCACCAGCTTCTGGATGGCCGCTTCGGGCATGGCGTTGATTGGCTTTGGCTGCGCGCCCATCTTGATGGGGGCCTTCTATTTCTTCGCGCGCACCGAAACGCCGGCGCGTTTCGCCGTGCTTTCCTCGGTTTTTCTTGGCGTCGGGTTGCTGGGCGGGCTCTTTGCAGCTGCCCCGCTCGCGATGGTCGTGAAAGCGATCGGGTGGCGTGCTGCATTCTTTGGCATGGCCGGGATCACGTTTCTGTCTCTGGTGCTGATCGCCTTTGTGTTTCGTGATCCGCCACATGCTTCAGGTGATGGCGAGACCGGCAGCATGATCGAGGCCCTGCGCGTGCTCTTCCGAGCGCCGGGCATGATCGCGATCCTGATGATCAGTCTGGTTGTCTCCGGCGCGGTCTGGACCGAACGCTCGCTCTGGATCGGCCCGTTCTTCGGCGAGGTTCATGGGCTCGACCCCATTGCACGCGGCCATGTCGCTTTGGCGATGGGCGTTGCGATGACGGTCTGCGCGCTGCTTGCCGGGCCGATTGCCGGTTGGGTCGGTCAGCCGAAATATGTGACGCTCACCGGCACACTCACGGCGTCATCCGCATTTCTGGCACTGGCTTTGATGCCGGATGCACCCTTGATGGTCGCGCTTTTGCTCGTGTGCCAGATCGGACTTTTTGGTGCAACCTATGCCGTGATGGTCGGTCATGCCCGGCTCTTCATGCCGCCGAAGGTCATCGGCCGCGGCCTGACCTTGATCAATTTCATCAATATCGGTGGCACTGGCCTCATGCAATATGGCTCGGGGGCCTATGTTGCGCATCTCAAGGCGCAGGGCTTGCCGGCCCAGCAGGTCTATTCCAGCCTGCACCTGGTTTTTGGGTTGCTCATGTTCGTGGGCGCCATGATTTACGCTACCGCGCCGGCGAAACCGAAAGCCGTCTGACTACGTGTCTATGGCCCCCACGCGGTTGAAGAGCAGCTTGTCGATCCGGCGGCCATCCATATCGATGATCTCGACCCGCCAGCCCGCGAATTCGACCAATTCTCCCTCCTTGGGAATGCGCCCGAATTCCTCGAGAGCAAGGCCAGCGACAGTGTGAAACCGTGCATCGGAGGGAGCTTCGATGCCAAGCTCTTTTTCCAACTCGTCGATCTCTGTGCGGCCATCGACGAGATAGCTGCCATCGGCGCGGGCGAGAATGTGCCGTGTCTCGACATCATGCTCTTCGGGGATGTCACCCGTGATGGCTTCGAGAACATCGGTCAGGGTTACAACACCCTCGAACGTGCCGAATTCATCGAGCACGAAGGCAAAATGGTTGCGCTTCTCGCGGAAGAGTTCGAGCACATCCAGAACTGACGAGGCATCCGGGACGAAGATCGGCTCGCGCACGTTTTTCTCGATATCGAGCGGTTTGCCTTCGAGCAGAATGTCGAGAAGGTCTTTTTTGTGCACGAAACCCAAGGGCTCGTCGATCGAGCCGCCCTTGGCCACTACGACGCGGCTATAGGGACATTGGCGCAATTCGGCGCGCACAACCTTGGGGTCGTCGGCCACATCGATCCAGTAAACGGCTGAGCGCCGCGTCATGATCTGGGTCACCGAGCGTTCGGCAAGGCCGATTACCTCATGCACCATCGCTTGTTCGGCGGGGTCGATCAGGCCGGATTGCGTGCCCTCTTCGAGCATGGTTTCGACCTCTTCCTCGGTCACTTTCTGGTCGCGCTCATGGCGGATGCGAAGGAAGCGCAGGATTGTGGCTGTCGAGGCCGAGAGCAGCATCACGATGGGGCGGGCAATGGCCGCGATCGTGCCGATGGGCCGTGCCACGCGCGAAGCGATGGTCTCCGGATAGGCCAGTGCGATGCGTTTGGGCACCAATTCGCCCAGCACGATGGAGAGAAAGGTGATGCCGAGCACAACGATCGTATAGGCGATCGGTTCGGCATAGCGCGCGATCAGTGCAAAATCATTGAGATAGACCGCGAGCTTGTCGCCCAAAGTCGCGGTGCCGAAAGCGCCGGCACCCACACCCACCAAAGTGATGCCGATCTGCACCGCCGAGAGGAACCGCGAGGGCTCCTGTCCAAGCTCGAGCGCGCGGCGCGCGCCCACGCTGCCGGCTTCCGCCATCGCCTCAAGCCGCACCCGGCGCGCTGAGACGATCGCCATTTCGGACATTGAGAAGAAGCCGTTCACGAAAGTCAGAACGAGGACGATCAGCAGTTCAACGGCGAGCATCGGGGTTGGAACATCAGTGTTTTGGGCGGGAAAATCCGGCCCGAGGGCCGCTCTTCACCATGTTGGGGCTCAAAAGTCCAGCGATATGGCACTTTGCTCAAGCTTCAATACTGCTACGGGCCACCACGGCGAGCGCATGCAGGCCGTTCTCAAATTCGGGCATGAGCAGCTCATTCACCCGCCTGTGGCGCTCGATCCGCGAGAGATTGTCGAACAGGGCCGAGCGGATTTTCACCCGAAAATGGGTCTCCCCGCCCTCGCGCCAGCCGCCATGCCCACGATGTTGCTCGCTCTCGTCGATCACTTCCAGCGTGATCGGCTGCAAGGCTGCGAGATGGATGCTTATCCGTTCTTTCATGCTCATGCGCGAGGCTGTAGCGCTTTGGCCAAAATGCGACAAGAGCGCCAAAAGTCCGAAGCATGCCTTGCCGTTGCAGGGGTAGAAAGCCTACCTTGTCCGATCCGTGATTTGGAAAGTTCTGAAACGCCTGCCCATGAATCTCAACTCGCCTCTCTTCGACAAGGTCCGCACCCGGCCGGTGGCCGAGGAAGCGCGGGCAAAAGTAGAGCAGGGCTGCCAATATCCTGGGTGCCAGCACAAGGGCGCATTCCGGGCACCGCGTGGGCGAGATCACGAAGGGCAGTATCTGTTCTTCTGTGTGGATCACGTGCGCGAATACAATCAGACCTACAATTATTTCAATGGCATGTCCGATGATGCCGTTCAGGCTTTCATGAAAGATGCCCTGACCGGGCATCGCCCGACATGGCAGAGCGGTGTCAACGGCGCGCCGGAGCAATCCGCAACGAAGATTGACTCGGCTGCCATCCTGCGCGAGCGGATCGAGCGTTTGCGGCGGGTCCGCGCCGAGGCGCAGGCTGAGAACAACAAGAGGCGCGTCGGCAAGCTCGCCCTGAAGGCGCTCGATAGCCTGGGGCTTGACGAAACCGCCGACAAGGCGTCAGTGCGTCGTCGCTTCAAGGAAATGGCCAAGCGCCTTCACCCTGATCTCAATGACGGGGATCGGTCGCGCGAGGACAAGCTGCGCGTGATTATTGACGCCTATAACTACTTGAAGACCGTCGGCTTCGCCTGAAGTCCGGCTATTGTGATGCAAGATCGGCCCGCCCATCCCCCGAGGCGGCCGGAGGTGATGAATGTCTGTAACGGCTCTGGCGAGTTCTACCGCGTCTGAAACGATCCCTGGTGAGCCCGATTCCAAGGTAAGCGCTGCAAAGCTCTTTGGCATCGAGACCAGCATGGAGGTTCCGGCTTATTCGAAAACCTCCGAGAATGTGCCGGAGATCGACCCCGATTATCTGTTCGACCGCGACACCACGCTCGCGATTCTCGCAGGCTTTGCCTTCAACCGCCGTGTGATGGTCACGGGCTATCACGGCACGGGCAAATCGACGCATATCGAACAGGTTGCGGCGCGCCTCAACTGGCCCTGCATCCGCATCAATCTCGACAGCCATGTCAGCCGTATCGATCTTGTCGGCAAGGATGCGATTGTCCTCAAAGAGGGCAAGCAGATCACCGAATTCAAGGATGGCATCCTGCCCTGGGCTTATCAGCGCAACGTCGCTCTGGTGTTCGATGAGTACGATGCGGGACGCCCGGATGTGATGTTCGTGATCCAGCGCGTGCTCGAAAGCTCGGGCCGGCTCACCCTGCTCGATCAGAGCCGCGTCATCCGCCCGCACAAAGCGTTCCGCCTTTTCGCGACGGCCAACACGGTGGGTCTGGGCGATACGTCCGGCCTCTATCATGGCACGCAGCAGATCAATCAGGCGCAGATGGACCGCTGGTCTATCGTCACGGTGTTGAACTATCTCGCGCACGACAAAGAGGTCGATATCGTCCTCTCCAAGGCGAAGCATTACCAGAACAAGGAAGGTCGCGAGACCGTCAACCGCATGGTGCGTGTGGCCGATCTCACCCGGCAGGCTTTCATCAATGGCGAGCTTTCGACCGTGATGTCGCCGCGCACGGTGATCACCTGGGCCGAAAATGCCGCGATTTTCGGCGATGTCGGCTTTGCCTTCCGCCTCACCTTCCTGAACAAATGCGATGAGCTGGAGCGCGCTCTGGTGGCCGAGTTCTATCAGCGCTCGTTCGGAGTCGAGTTGAAGGAAAGCGCTGTCAACGTCGCGCTGAGCTGAGGCGGGGGTCCTCTTGGTCAGTGTGCAGATCGATACGCGGTTTGAGGAAGTCCACAAGGCTGTCCTCGACGGTATTGTCGCGTTCAACACGGCCGCGACGGGTGACGATGGCGGTCGTCAATCGGTCTCAGTCAGCGTTCGAAATGGCGAGACGGTTGTCGGCGGAGCAGTGGGGCGCCTTTTCCATGGTTGGGTCTATGTCGATCTTTTCTGGGTCAGCGATGAGCTGCGTGGACAAGGTTTCGGGACACAGGTGATGGACCAGCTTGAGGCGCATGCGCGAGCACTCGGGGCGTATGGCGTGCACCTGACGACCTATTCATGGCAGGCGCGTCCGTTCTATGAAAAACGCGGATATAAGGTGTTTGGCCGTCTCTCGCCCTACCCCGAAGGGCATAGCTGCTATTGGCTGAGCAAAACCCTATGACCCTCCCCACCAACCGCAAGCCGGGTCAGCCGGAACCTGCCCCCTCCGAACCGCTAAAGAAGGCTGTCTCCTCGGCTTTGCGCGCGATGGCGGGGAAGGAAGACGTTGAGGTGCAATTTGCGGCCGATCGGCCCTCGCTGATCGATGCGGGCGAAGTGATCCGCGCGCGCCTGCCGGAGCCCCCACGCAAACCCTCGGCGAAGGATGTCGCCATCCTGCGCGGTCACGCCGATAGCTACGCCCTGAAACTCGCTCTGCATGATCAGAAACTGCATCGCCGGGGCGCGCCCGAAGCGCCAGATGCGCGTAAGGTCTATGATGCGGTCGAGCAGGCGCGCTGCGATTCTATCGGGGCGCAGCGCATGGTGGGGGTGGGTACAAATATCCTTTCGATGCTCGAAGATCGCTACGCACGCGCCAATCTCGCCGAGATTTCTCAGATCGGCGATGCGCCGATCGAGGATGCCCTGGCGATGCTTGTGCGAGAGCGCCTCACCGGCCTTGCGCCACCGCCCGCCGCGCAGAAACTCACGGATCTCTGGCGTGAGCGGCTCGAGGAGAAAGCCGGTAAAACACTCGATCAACTCGCGGGCCAAGTGCAGGACCAGCAGGCTTTCTCGAAGCTTGTGCATCAGATGCTCGTCAGCCTCGGTCTTGAGGAAGGCGATCCGCTCGGCTCGGATGATGACGACCAGAAATCCGACGAACAAGATCAAGAAGGCGAGCAGGACCCTCAGGAAGGCCAGGACGGCGAAGCCGAAGAGCAAGACGGCTTCGACATGGAAGAGACCGAGGCGCTATCCGAGGAGCAATCTGAAGGTGCACAGGAAGCCGCTGACGCACCACCCGGTGACTTCCCGGATGATGCCGATATGGTCGATGCCGAAGAGCCCTCTGAGGCTTCGCGTCCACCGCAGAACAACGCGAACAACCGCAATGCCTCGGATTATAAGGCCTATACCAACAAGTTCGACGAGACGATTGAGGCGGAAGAGTTGTGCGATGCCGAGGAATTGGAGCGTCTCAGAGCCTATCTCGACAAGCAGCTCGCGGCCTTGCAGGGCGTGGTTTCGCGCCTCGCGAACCGGCTTCAGCGACGCCTGCTCGCACAGCAGAGCCGCGCTTGGGAATTTGACCTTGAAGAAGGCACGCTCGACCCCTCGCGTCTCACGCGCGTCATTATTGATGATATGCGCGGCACCTTCGCGCCCCTCTCGTTCAAGCGCGAGAAAGACACGAATTTCCGCGACACCGTAGTGACGCTGCTGATCGACAATTCCGGCTCGATGCGCGGTCGACCGATCACAGTGGCCGCGACCTGTGCTGACATCCTTGCGCGCACGCTCGAGCGCTGCGGTGTGAAGGTCGAGATTTTGGGCTTCACCACCAAGGCCTGGAAGGGCGGCCAGAGCCGCGAGACCTGGCTGCAATCGGGCAAGCCGGCCAATCCGGGCCGCCTAAATGATCTGCGTCACGTGATCTACAAGAGCGCCGATGCACCCTGGCGGCGTGCGCGGCGCAATCTCGGGCTCATGATGCGCGAGGGGCTGCTGAAAGAAAACATCGATGGCGAGGCCCTGGATTGGGCGCATAACCGCCTGCTTGCGCGCTCCGAGCAGCGCAAAATCTTGATGATGATTTCGGATGGTGCGCCGGTGGATGACACGACGCTCTCGGTCAATTCGGGCAATTATCTCGAGCGGCATCTGCGGCAGGTGATCGAGCAGATCGAGAACCGCTCGCCAGTGGAACTGATTGCCATCGGTATCGGGCATGATGTCACGCGCTATTATCGCCGTGCGGTCACCATCGTCGATGCCGAGGAACTCGGCGGCGTGATGACCGAAAAACTCGCTGAACTCTTCAGCGAGGATGTGGGGCCGGTTGCCGGTTCCGCAAAACCGAAAAGGCGCGCGGCTTGATGATGCGGATGTCGCGCCGGCAGGCGATGGCTGGTCTGTTGGCCGGTCTGGCGGCTCCTCAAGCGTCCCTTGCCCAGACCGCCCCTTCGCCGCAAACCTTCGTCTGGCGGAAGGTGAATGTCCGAGCCGACGCCTTCACGGGCTTTTCAGTCTCTGATCCGGCCAAGCGCGAATTCGGAAAGCTCGCCTTCATGGGCGGGCTCGAATTGCGCGGCGATGTGCCGGAATTCGGCGGTCTCTCAAGCGCCATCATCGATCCCGATGGCGCCGGTTTCATTGCGATCACCGATCATGCCCATTGGGTGATGGGGCGACTTCTCGCCGATGCTGAAGGGCGCCTGACAGGCCTTGAGGATGTGCGGATATCCGCCATGCAGGCTCCGAACGGCCGGCGGATGAAAGACACGCGCTTCTTTGATACGGAAGGCTTAACTCGCATCGGCAACAGGCTTTATGTCAGTGTCGAGCGTATCCATCAGATCGTCCGGTTTGATATTGGCCCCAACGGCCCTGGCGGGCGCGCTGTTGTGGCGCAGGCGCCAGAGAGCTTACGCGAGTTGAAATCCAATCAGGGTATTGAAGCGCTTGGCGTAATGCCGGCAAACTCGCGCTTCGCGGGAGCCTTCATCGCTATTGCTGAGCGCGCTGCCCCATCCGCCGAGAACGATGGCATTCCCGGCTGGCTTCTTGGAGGCGCGCAACCCGGGCGGTTTTTTGTCAAACGCACGCATGATTTCGATGTCACCGACCTCGGCTTTCTACCTGGCGGTGATCTGGTTGTACTTGAGAGGCGCTTTTCGCCGTTTTGGGGTGTGGCCTTTCGTCTCCGACGTATCCCGCTTCAGAGCATCGCGCCCGGCGCGATCATCGATGGCGAGACATTGATCGAAGCCAACATGGCCTATCAGATCGACAATATGGAGGCGTTGACGATCCATCGCGCGCCAGATGGGCGGGTGATCTTCACCTTGCTGTCCGACAACAATTTCTCGGTGCTTCAGCGCAACCTTGTGCTGCGCTTTGCCTACAGAGATTAAAAAAGGCGGCCGAAGCCGCCTTGTTCATGCACCGGTGAGCCTCAGCTCAGGCGTTGAGCTTTTTGGTGATTTCCCGCTTGAGGCCGAGGGCCGTCGAGGAAAGATCCGCCTCACCAGCCTTGAGCAGGAAGGCATCAAGGCCACCACGATGCTCCACCGTGCGCAGGCCATTGGCCGACACACGAAGCTTCACCGAACGGTTCAGTGAATCCGAAATCAGCGTCACATTGACGAGATTCGGCAGGAAGCGACGCTTGGTCTTCCGGTTGGAATGGCTCACCTTGTGGCCAACCAGGGCACCCTTGCCCGTCAATTCGCAACGACGCGACATATTTCTTCATCCTTTAGGTCTTTTGCCCGGAAAAGCCTTGAGAACTCTTCCGAAACGGCCATGCAAGGAGGGGGCACGAAAGAGATGCGCCCCGAAACCGCCGCATTGAGCCGGGAAATCGAGAGAGGCCGTATAGTCGAAGCCGCCTACATGGTCAACCGCTGAGACGGCAATTTGCTCACGACATCGCGAGGAGTTGCTTCGAATCATCCCAAGGTTCACAACCGTGCCATGGTCTTCAGCGACGGTTCAACTGCCGCAGGCCATGTCTCGAGGGGCTTGGGGCTCTCATAGACAGACAAGGCAGAGAAGTCATGCGCGTTTTCCGGTTCGGCTATTGCGTTCTGGTCTGCGGGGTCGCTTTGAGCGCGGATGTTGCGCGCGCAGGGACGGTCGACGCTTCCTATTCCATCACGCTTGCGGGGCTCTCCATCGGTAAGGCAAGCCTGTCTGGCGTCGTCGAAGGCGAATCGTACAAGATCAATGTCAGCGCTGGACTCACAGGTCTCGCGGGCGTCTTCACGCAAGGCTCCGGCTCCGGCTCGGCTCAGGGCGGTCTTGGCAATGCTCTGCCGCTCTCGAACGGCTTTTCTGTCACGGCCTCCAATGGAAAATTGACGCGTACGATCCAGATTGGGGCATCTTCGGGCAATGTCCGCGGCGTGTCGATCGAGCCGCCAATTGAAATGCCGATGGAAGGACGTGTGCCGCTTAAACCCCAGCATCGGCAGGGTATCCTTGATCCCATCAGCGCGTTGGTAATGCCTGTGCGCAATGGCAATCCGCTCGACAAGGCAAATTGCGAACGCCGCTTGCCGGTTTTCGACGGCACCCAGCGCTTCGATATCGTCCTGAGTTTTGCGGGCATCCGCAATGTAAAGAGCGAATCCGGCTATTCCGGGCCGGTGCTCGTCTGCTCAGCGCGGTACGTCCCGGTTGCGGGGCATCGGCCGGAGCGGCGCGCCATCAAGTTCATGGCCGAGAATCGCAATATCGACACCTGGTTGGCGCCGGTGAACGGGGGCAAGACTCTGATGCCCTATCGCATTTCTGTGCGCACGATGGTTGGCACCTCGGTCATCGAGGCGCGGCGGTTCCAATCCGCCCCAAACTGAGACGGTGGGTTAACGCGACATCCTCTTTTTTGCCTCAGCGACATTGTTCTGGCCTGAACAAACTGTGCGTTGAGTCGCGGCTCTAGTTCTTTTCAAAATATTGAAATAAAAAGAAAAAACACGGTGTCGAGAATTTTCAACGCATTCCGCCCGAATCAAAAAATCTGATTCGTCGCCGCTTCGTTCCGGCTCCGCACCAAAGGTTAATCGCGACGCCTTTCAGCGAATGCGCGCGTGAACGCAAAGTATTAACCATGATTTCGTGCGCTTTCGACTTGACAGCCGAATCGAGCCCGCTGACGTCTGAGTCTATTTTCGAGTTTGCGAGTTCACGCAGAGTCGAGACGAAATTACCAAATCTTGCGCGCCATGAATTCGACTCGGCCACATCTTGTGCGTGAACAAATCATGACTCAACGCGAGTCGCCGATTCGGAGCCGATTCGTTCCTCTCTCGTTCGAAGTCTTGCGCTCGACTCTTATCCATGTCGCGAAAGCGTGCGGAAAAGGCACATATCAGCGCTTTCTGAAGCGTGTGGCTTGCTTCCGGAAGCCCGGCGCGCCACATCCCGCCTGTTGCGAGAAGTTCGGGCGTTAACCGGTCTGTCGCTGCCCGATCGGAGTGCGCCTTGTCTCTCACCCCCTCCCAGCAGGCCCTTCTGCGCGCGAGCGGCGGTCGCGGCGTCACGGCCGTGCTTGGGCCGACCAATACGGGC
>JBOFZC010000076.1:0-1015 GCA_051654985.1 Rhabdaerophilum sp. | reverse complement strand
GCGAATGCCGATCGCGGCGATTTTATCCTCATACCCTTCGCCCTTGTCCGGTCGCTTCACCCAAACGCCGACGCGACCGGGATCAGTGAAACCGCGCAGATTGAAGGCGGCGAGCGCCTCGATCACCCAGGCCTCCAGAGCATTCACGAAAGCGCGGACATCCTGTTTGCGCGCCTTCAGGTCGAGCATCACATAGGCCACGCGCTGGCCGGGGCCGTGATAGGTGTATTGCCCGCCACGCCCGGTTTCAAAGACAGGAAAACGTCGGTCGATGAGGTCATCCGGAGATGCGCTGGTGCCACCAGTATAAAGCGGCGGATGCTCGACGAGCAGCACGCATTCGCGAGCCTGCCTTTCGGCGATGGCAGCTGCGCGTGCCTCCATGAAGGCGAGGCTTGTCTCGTAGGGTGTCAGGCCTGGCCAGACGAGCCATTCAACTAGAGCGCGATCTGTGCGGCCGAAAATGGGCGATGTTAACGGGCTGTTGACCATGTTGGTGCGAGATAGTGGGCAGAAATTGCCGATGTCAATCACGAGCTGATTCCGAGGAGCCCACGCATGCAGACGGTCGAGAATGTAGAACTCGATATCTCCGTTGTCATTGGCCGGTCGGTCATGCCGATCCATCACCTGCTGCGCATGGGCCGCGGCGCAGTGATCGAACTCAATGCCAACGAGAATGACGAGATCGAAATTCTCGCCAACAATTTTCCGGTCGCGCGCGGGCAGGTGATTGTGCAGGGCAAGCGCATCCAGGTTGAGGTGACCGCCTTGTTGCGCAAACCCGAGACAATCCGTGCGCGTTTCGCTGCCGGAAAGGAACGTGAGACAGAGCCGGCATAAATTCATTTTCGCGGCTTGCATCCCTGGGGGGGCTTTGTTAGGAAGCGCCCTCGGTTCGGCGGCGGTAACGTTCGCAGGGCTGAAGTGCGGTCGTGGCGGAATTGGTAGACGCGCTAGCTTGAGGTGCTAGTGGGTAACACCGTGGAGGTTCGAGTCCTCTCGTCCGCACCAA
>JBOFZC010000075.1:0-3291 GCA_051654985.1 Rhabdaerophilum sp. | reverse complement strand
TCTTAAGCGAAATTGGTCGTGGCTATGGACATCATTCGCGCTTTGCGGTCAACGGAGATTCCCGGCCAAACGCCGTGGTTATCGGAGCATCTGATATGGATGAAACGCATCAGGACGTGATGGAAGGCCTGAACCGCGTGCGCGCGGAGGTCGCTCGCTCGGTCAAGGATCACGGGTGCAAGCCGAGCTCGGTTACGCTTGTCGCAGTCTCGAAAACCATGCCGGCCGAGCGCATCCGCCCGGCGCTTGTAGCGGGTCAAAGGGTTTTTGGCGAGAACCGCGTTCAGGAGGGACAGCAGAAATGGCCCGCCCTTCGCGCCGAGTTTCCCGGCGTGGAACTTCATCTGATAGGCCCTCTGCAGACCAACAAGGTGAAGGAGGCGGTCGCGCATTTCGACGTCATTGAGACGCTCGATCGCGAGAAGCTTGCCGCTGAACTCTCGAAGGAAATCCTGAAATCCGGTCGCGCGCCCAAGCTTTATGTGCAGGTGAACACGGGTGCTGAGGAACAAAAGGCCGGCATTTTGCCTGGCGAAGCCGATGCCTTTGTCCGGCTCTGTCGTGAAGCTCACGGGCTCGAGGTCGCCGGCCTCATGTGCATCCCGCCGGTCGATCAGCCGCCCTCGGCGCATTTTGCGTTGCTCGGGGAAATCGCCCGTCGCAATGGCATCGCCAACCTCTCGATGGGTATGAGTGCGGATTACGATGCCGCGATCCAGCTCGGCGCCACGCATGTTAGGATCGGCAGTGCGATTTTCGGGGCACGCCACTGAGCTTATCGAACGATAATCCGCGTATGACGCGACAGTTTTGCGAGTACGAGATCGATTCGGTTGCGGAATATGCCGATACAGCCCGCCGTCGGCCCACCTTCGTCACGTGCGAGATGCAGGAAGATCGCGCTGCCGCGCCCATGTTTGCGTGGCCTGACATTCCAGTCGAGTTCGAGGACGACATCATAGAGCGCATCGGCACGCATCATATCTTCATGACTGGCGGCATATGGCTTTTTGACGAGGCGGTTGTAATTGCGGTCTCCAGGAACCTCGCACCAGCCATCGCCGGGGCGGATCGGGCGCAGAGGAATCAAAGTGCGCGGGGGAAGGCGCCGGTCGCGCCGCCAGAACCCACGCAAGACGCGCAAGGTTGCGCGTGGGGACGCGCCATCGCTCTCGCGTTTATCGGTCCTGACGCCGGAGCGTCCGATCCGGCAAGGCAGCGTGACCGATCCCAAGCGGATTCGAGCGGCGTGCGGGCCAATTGTCCGCCGCAGAGCGGGAGCCGCATGTACAAATACGACAGAAAGGGCATCACGTTTCATCACGCTTGCGTAAGCCCCTCTATTTCTGCGCAGCCAACACCTCTATGCCGGCTTGCCAAGTCTGTCTGTAACGATTCAAATCGTATGTCGGGTTGCAGGTGAGCATCCCGGCCCGATCGCCGCAAGAGGGAGATATCCGTGAGCAGTACCCGCAAAATCCTGGTCTGCGACGATGACAATGATCTGCGCGCGGCGCTGGTGGAGCAGCTTGGGCTCTATGACGAGTTTCAGGTCAAGGACGTCAACACCGCCACCGCTGCCGTTCAGCTCACCAAGGGGGATCATTTCGATCTCGTCGTGATGGATGTCGGTTTGCCGGATATCGATGGCCGCGAGGCTGTGAAAATCATGCGCAAAAACGGGTTCAAGAGCCCGGTTCTGATGCTCACGGGGCATGATGGTGAAGCGGACACCATCCTCGGTCTCGAAGCGGGTGCCAATGATTATGTGACGAAGCCGTTTCGCTTCGCAGTTCTGCTCGCGCGCATCCGGGCGCATTTGCGTCAGCACGAATCGAGTGACGATGCGATTTTCCAGGTTGGCCCCTACACGTTCAAGCCAGGCCAAAAACTCCTTCTCACGGACAAGGGTTCGAAAATCCGCCTCACCGAGAAAGAAACCGCGATCATCCGCTTCCTCTACCGCGCGGGTCAACGCGTGATCGCGCGTGACGTGCTCCTACAAGAGGTCTGGGGCTACAATTCGAATGTGACGACCCACACGTTGGAAACACATATCTATCGCCTGCGGCAGAAGATCGAGCCCGATCCCGGTCGCGCGCGGCTTCTCGTTACGGAAAGCGGAGGGTATAAGCTCGTTCCATGAAGCTCGATGACGTCATTTTCGTCCTGAAGGCCCTGCCGCTCTTTCGACGCGTCGAAAGTGAGGCCTTGCGGTTGCTGGCCTTTTCGGCGACGCGGCGGCAATTGCGGGCAGGTGACATCCTGTTCCGTCGTGGAGATATCTCGGATGGCGGATTTCTCGTGCTTGATGGTGAGATCGTGCTCGACAGAGCCGATGATGGCGCGCCTTCTCCGCATGCATTCCGCGCGGGTACCCTGATCGGCCAATCCGCGCTCTTTGCTCCGCTCGAGCGTCCGGCGACCGCAATCGCGCGAGAGGGTTCGAGTTTGCTGGTGTTCTCGCGTGATCTTGTAGCACGGGTTCTCGAGGCCCACCCGAAAAGCGCGGTTGCCCTGCGTGATGCACTCGCCGAGGAATCGCGCAAGCTCAGTGCGGCGGTTTCCAGACTTGCGATCTGAACGTTAGTCCCGAGCGATTTTCAGCGTCACCGGCGCATGGTCGGAAGGGCGCTCCCAGCCGCGGACATCCTTGCGAACATTGCCTGAGATGATCTGATCTTTTAGGCCGCGCCCGAGCCAGATATGATCCAGCCTGCGACCTTTATCTGCGGCTGCCCAATCCGGCGAGCGATAGCTCCACCAGGAATAGACCTTCTCGGGTTCGGGCTTGAGCACCCGGAAAGCATCGCACCATTCGCCTTCTGTAAGCACAGCCTTGAGGCCATCGGTTTCGATCGGCGTGTGACTGACAACATCGAGGAGCTGCTTATGGCTCCAAACATCATGCTCAAGTGGCGCGATGTTGAGATCACCAACGAGCACGGCGCGCGGTTGGGATGCACGCAATTTCTCAGAGAACTGGCGCAATTCCTCAACGAAAGAGAGCTTGTGCGCGAATTTCGGATTTGCATCGGGGTCAGCAATATCGCCGCCAGCGGGCACATAGAAATTGTGAAGCTGGATCGCCCCGGCGCCCTCGCCGATTTCAACCGCGATATGCCTAGCGTCAGGCTTTCCGCACATCTCGTGCGCCTCAAGCTTGCGGAACGGTTCGCGCGAGAGAATGGCGACACCATTATAGCCCTTCATGCCTATGAAGGCGTGATGCGCATAGCCGGCTTTCGTGAAGGCGTTCGCCGGGAAGGCGTCGTCCGGCGTTTTTGTTTC
>JBOFZC010000074.1:0-2113 GCA_051654985.1 Rhabdaerophilum sp. | reverse complement strand
GCCTTGCGATCGGCATTCTTGGCTCGGGCTATCTTGCGCATCTCCTGCCGAAAGAAACTGTGCTCGCCCTGTTCGGGCCCAATTCCGGCTGGACAGGCACAGCGCTGGCGAGCCTTGCCGGCGCGCTCACGCCGGGCGGCCCGGTGGTCGGCTTCGCGCTGGGCGCGGCATCCTTGAAAGCGGGGGCTGATTTGGCGCAGGTCGTGGCTTACGTGACGGCCTGGTCGCTTTTCACTTTCAACCGCATCATCACCTGGGAGCTCCCCTCGATGCCGTGGCGGATCGTGCTGCTGCGCATCGCGGTGTCGCTGCCATTTCCGTTTCTCGCGGCAGGCGTGACAATGCTCGCTCGGTGATCAGCTTTTACATTGTTCGTATTTTCTTGACGCGAACCGGTGACCACTTCGCTTGAAAATACTCACGCCAACCAGCGCTTGCGACGCTTATAGCTTTTCACGTCGCGGAAAGACTTCTTGTCCCCGCCAGAAACGCCGAGATAGAACTCTTTCACGTCCTCGTTCTCACGCAGCGACTGGGCATCGCCATCCATCACGATGCGGCCCGTTTCCATGATGTAACCATAGGTCGCGTATTTCAGCGCCATATTGGTGTTTTGCTCGGCGAGCAGGAACGAGACGCCTTCCTTGGCGTTGAGATCCTTCACAATCTCGAAAATCTCTTCAACGATTTGAGGTGCGAGGCCCATCGAGGGCTCGTCCAGAAGGATCATCTTGGGACGGCTCATCAGGGCACGACCAATTGCGCACATTTGTTGCTCGCCACCTGATGTATAGCCAGACATGGATTTCAATCGCTGCCGCAGGCGCGGGAAATAATTGTAGACCATCTCCATATCGCGCTTGATCGCGGCGCGGCCATCTTTTCGCGTGAAGGCGCCGGTGAGCAGATTTTCTTCAATGGTGAGATGGCCGAAGCAATGCCGGCCCTCCATCACCTGAATGCAACCACGCCGCACGAGATCGGCGGGGTTCATCATATCGACGCGCTCACCCTCAAAGATGATGGAGCCCTTGGTCACGTCGCCACGCTCGGCTTTGAGCAGGTTGGAAATCGCCTTGAGCGTCGTAGTCTTGCCCGCACCATTGGCGCCTAGCACCGCAACAATGCCACCGCGCGGCACAGTGAGCGACACACCCTTCAGCACCAGCACGACGTGATCATAGATCACCTCGATATTGTTGACGGAGAGGATCGGCTCGATGGTCGGGGCAGGTGTCGCGGACATCGCTCACTCCGGCGAGAAAGGCGGAAAGGTAAGGCAGCCGGGCCGTAGCCCGACTCCTTTTTTGAGGTGAAACCAGCGATTACGCGGCCTTTTCGCAAGCTTCAGTCCGTTTTGGCCAACCCGTATTCTTGGTCACGAAATCCTTCGCTTCCGCCTCGATCAGCGGACGGACGAGTTCTTTGATCGGGTCCATCCAATCCGAGGCTTTCACGTATTTCGTGCCATCCCATTGCGAGACGAACACCTTGTTGTGGCCGTTATGGTCAGCGCAGGTGATGCGAACAGGATTGGCAAAGCCTTCCATGCCGATCTCCTTGAGGCGCGCTTCGGTGAGGTTGAGCGCCTCGAAGCCGCGCCGCACATCCTCACCCACAACCGCCTTCTTGCCGGTGATGCGCTGGGCCGTGCGCACGGCTTCGGCGATCAGCATCGAGTTATAAACACCGCGATTGTAGAGGTTTTCACCCACTTGCTCGCGCTTGCCCTGGCTGAGGTTTTTGTCGAACACGTGCTTGAGAATGTCCTGCATCACGGGGAAATTTGCACCCGTGTTGTGGAAGTTCAACGTCTTGTAGCCCTTGGCCTGGGCTTCACCGGCGCGCGCATCGTCATCGCCGCCAGCCCACCAGACGCCCACGAGCTTGTCGATCGGGAAGCCGTTCTTGATCGCTTCCTTGACGGCGGTGGGGTTCATGGCACCCCAGCCCTGATTGTAGATCCAATCCACGCGGTCACGCCGGATGGCGAGCCATTGCGAGCCCTGGTTCTGCATCTGCGCGGCAGCAACGGGGTAGAGCTTGAGGTTGAAGCCATATTGCTTGGCCATCGCTTCGAGAACCGGGATCGGCTCCTTGCCGAAGGGCGCAT
>JBOFZC010000073.1:0-4451 GCA_051654985.1 Rhabdaerophilum sp. | reverse complement strand
CCACCTCATTCGGATAAACGTTGAAACCCGAGACGAGGATCATGTCTTTCAGGCGATCGACAATCTTGAACATGCCGCTCGGCAGCAGGATGCCGACATCGCCGGAGCGGAAATAGCCGTCATTCGTCATGACCTTGGCGGTTTCATCCGGGCGATTCCAATACCCCTTCATCACCTGCGGGCCGCGAATGCAGATTTCGCCCGGCTCTCCTGCCCCAACGGACTGGCCGTGGTCATCGCGCAGATCAAAATCGGTCGAGGGCACCGGGAATCCGATGGCACCGGTGAAGCCCGCGATATCCGGAGGATTGATCGAAGCCACAGGCGAGGTCTCGGAAAGGCCATAACCCTCGACGATCGAGCATCCCGTCAGAGCCTTCCATTTTTGCGCCACGGCCTGCTGGGTGGCCATACCGCCGGCGACCGAGAAGGTGAGGTTCGAGAAATCGACGCCCTTGATCTCCGGGTTGTTCGCGAGCGCATTGTAGAGCGTGTTGACGCCAGACATCAGCGTGAAGCGCGTCGATTTCAAAATCTTGATGAAGCCGGGGATATCGCGCGGATTGGCGATCAGCAGGCACGCCGCGCCGATCTTCATCATGAACATGCAACAGCAGGTGAGCGCGAAGATGTGATAGAGCGGCAGGGCCGTGACCATCACATTGTTCTGCTCCTTGGTGATGGCCCAGCCGAGCATGCCATCGGCCTGCGCGATATTCGCCGAGACGTTGCGATGCGTCAGCGTCGCCCCCTTGGCAACACCCGTGGTGCCACCGGTATATTGCAGGAAGGCGACATCATCGAGCGAGACAGAGACAGACCGAAGACCCGCCTTCGACCCGACTGCGATCATGTCCATGAACGGGACAGCATTCGGAATGGACCAGCCCGGAACAACCTTTTTCACGTATTTCGCGACGAAAGAGACGATCGCGCCCTTCAGGCCAAGTAGGTCACCGGCTTTCGCGACAACGACTTTCTTCACGCCGGTTTGCGGCAGAGCCTCCGCAGCGACATGCGCGAAGTTTTCAAGAACGATCAGGGCCTCAGCGCCAGAATCGTTGAGCTGATGTGTCAGCTCACGCGCCGTGTAGAGCGGATTGACGTTCACCACCGTGAAACCACCGAGCAGCACACCAAACAGGGAGGCCGGATAAGCCATCACATTCGGCATCATGATCGCGACACGCGCGCCCTTTTGAAGCCCCTGGGCCTGCAACCAGCCGGCTACCGCTCTCGCTTTGATCTCGATCTCGGCAAAAGTCAGGGTTTTCCCGAACGAGATGAAGGCCGGTCGGTTGGCATAGTCGCGGAAGCTCTTCTCAAGCAGGGCGTTGAGCGTCGGCAAGCGCGCGATATCGATGTCAGCCGGAACGGCAGCGGGATAATGCGCAAGCCACGGGCGGGTGTTCGGGTCCATCATCTTCCTCCCACAACGCCTCAAGGCGTTTTTGTTTATATATAAACTAACGCGCTCTTATCATCGAAAGCTA
This sequence comes from Rhabdaerophilum sp., assembly GCA_051654985.1. GTDB lineage: Bacteria > Pseudomonadota > Alphaproteobacteria > Rhizobiales > Beijerinckiaceae > Rhabdaerophilum. The sequence continues at coordinate 2,958 of JBOFZC010000073.1, read as the reverse complement.
CCTCGTCCAGCCTTTCTTGCAAGGTTGGATTGTTTTTTTTGCGAGTGGGGCATGAATTGAGTAAAAAATCAGGGTTTGCAGCGTTTGCAGGCCCGAAATCCGGCTTCGAGGCAGGCCTCTCGGCTATCGAAGAAGCGGGTGTTTTCCCGTTTCGGTCGAGCCGGGCAGATCGAACGGCAGAAGATCCCGGTGGTTCTCACACCGGCATAGAACAGTCGATCAGCTACAGGATCGCGCGCTAAAAAGGCCGCCCATTTCGCATCGTCATCAGAAAAGGCATGGATTGTCATTGCATCTCCTTGCGGCGGAAAAGCCTGCCGTCAATCAGCGCGAGGCCGAGGCCGATCAACGCCATGCCCATCACCTGTGCAGATGTGAGCCTCTCGCCGAGCACGACAATTCCAAGCAGGATGGCACTCACCGGGATGAGGAACGTGACCAGTGAAAGATTGGTGGGGCCGGCTTTCGCAAGAATGCGGAAGAAAAGGATATAGGCGAGAGCAGTCGAGAGCAGGGCCAGCGAGAAAACGGCGAGAATGACGTTCAGTGATGGCATCGGCAGCAGCCAAGGTTGGTCGATCAAGAGCATGATGGGCGTAAGCAGCAGGGTCGAACCCAGCAACTGACCTCCCGCCGCAACGAGCGGCGGAATGCCTTGCCGGGCAATGCGCCAACTCCAGAGCCCAGACAATGAATAGGAGATCGCGGCACAGAGAACAGCGATCTGAGGCAGCAACGCAGAGGCGCCCAGCGCATGAAGATCGCGTCCCAGCATCACGGCCACGCCAAGAATACCAATGATGACGCCGGATATCTTCAAGAATCCGGCTTTCTCATCTGTCGCTGCATGCAACAAGGCCACTGTGAAGAGCGGCGTTGTCGCGTTCAGGATCGAGGCGAGCCCGCTCGGGATGGACCCCTGCGCCCAAACAATGAGGCTGAAGGGAATGACATTGTTGAAGACCGACATGCCGAGCAAGGTCAGAACCATCGTACCGCTGAGGCGCAACTGCACACGCAGCAACACGATCACACCGATCAGCGTAACGGAGGCGATCAGCACCCGCATGAACACGATCGTGAGCGGCGGCAACTCACGCACAGCAATGCCGATGAACAGAAACGAACCGCCCCAGAGCAGCGAAAGCGCCAACAACATGGCCCAGGTGCGCGCATTCATCGAGGAAGAGGTGGGCATCAGAGGTTTAAACCATATTGCGGGAGGCAGACCTTGTCCGTCATTGCGAGCGAAGCGACGCGATCCAGAAAAGCGAGAGGCTGGATTGCAGCGTCAGCTTTTTAGGCCGCCTCCGCGCAGTGACGATGGAATCTGATCCTAGTTTTGCACGGTGATCCGCGCCACCCGATTTCAGCTGCGCTGCGAGAACCGGAAGCGGAAGCCGCATTGCGACCAGTTGCGCGGCTCACCGATATCGATATGCACCGATTTCGTGTGGCAATAGGTGCCGACACCACCCGCTCCGGGCATGGAACGCAGATATCGAGCGAGATCAGCCCGCGCCACGCCGGGGACGAAGAAATCCGCTGCCATGCAACGCCGATGATAGGAGCCGGACCGGCCGCGGCTGCGCTGGCCTGAAGTGATGACTGGCGTCGCGCCGAATCTCTTTCCTGCCTTCTCCATCAAGGCCATCAGCTCAGGCTTCAGGCACGCAATATTGACATGAGGCGTTTGTTTTTCGACCGAGCGAGGCTCAGGTGTGCGTCGCTCCTCGGCTTCAAGTTCTTCCTGTGTTGTTTGCTGCGGCACAACCGGAGTGCGCATGGTCGGGAAATTTGGTTGTGTCAGGGTCGCCAGCAAGCGCGGATTGTCACTTTGCGCTTCTGTCTCCTCTGCAGGTGGCGACAGCGGAGTGGTTGCCTGGGGTTGCGCAAAAGCCGAAACTGCAGAACCTGCGGCAGCCGGAGGCGGTGGGGTTGGCACTGCCTGAGCCGCAACAGGAGTTGATCGGCGCGGCGGAAGCGGCAGGCCGGGGGCAGCCGAAATCTGCGGAGCCTGTTTCAGCTTGTCGTCACTCGGGCGGATCGTGAGCGGCGCGCCGGTCGCGATATAGGCTTGCACATCCTCTTCAGCATCCAAGAAAGGATCGAGCGCATTCTCGGTCTGGGGAGCACGAAAAATCGAGAAAATACCCGATTGCGCCATTGCCAACGCCGGCGAAAGTACAATCGCACAGGCGAGAAGACCGGGTGCGATCAACTGCACCCGGCGCAAACAGGACGAAAGGCCCTTGGCAGCCACGGAATAGGGTCCCCTCACCCGGGATTCGCGGCTCAGGTGAGCGAGGCGCAGAAGCGCTGGATGCGCCGGCCGGCTTCCTCGAGTTTGTCATTCGAGGTGGCATAGGAGACACGGAAATTCGGGCCGAGACCAAAGCTCGAACCATGCACCGTGGCGACACCTTCAACGGAGAGCAGTTCCATCACGAAATCCTCGTCGGTGGCGATCACCTTGCCCGAGGGTGCTGTTTTGCCGATCAACGCGGCGCAGGACGGATAGGCATAGAACGCGCCTTCCGGCTTTGGGCAGGTCAGTCCATTCGCCTGGTTCAACATGGCGACAATAAGGTCGCGACGGCCTTCGAACGCAAGCTTGCTCTTCGGAATGAAATCCTGCGAACCATTCAGCGCTTCCACCGCCGCCCATTGCGAAACAACCGCCGCGCCCGAAGTCTGCTGACCCTGCACCATGTCCATCGCCTTGATCAGGACTTCCGGACCCGCGGCATAACCGATGCGCCAGCCTGTCATGGCATAAGCCTTCGAGACGCCATTCATCGTGAGTGTGCGCTCATAGAGCTTCGGCTCGACCTGCGCCGGTGTCGTGAATTCAAAATCACCGAACACGAGGTGCTCATACATGTCGTCGGTGAGAACCCAGACATGCGGATGGCGCACGAGGACATCCGTGAGCGCTTTGAGTTCTGCGCGCGTGTA
>JBOFZC010000072.1:0-4224 GCA_051654985.1 Rhabdaerophilum sp. | reverse complement strand
AAGCGGCCACCAGCGCAGGATTGTCATCAAGCCTGAGATCGTTGCGAAACCAGTGCAACGCGACAGGAGTGCGAGAGGAGGGCATTCCATTCTTCCGTTCGGCCAAATTGCCATCATGGGCGTTACGCCGCATGGCTGGAAACGGATTGAAGGAATTGCGGTGCTCTTCAATTGTCTTGGGCTCAAGCTTCGCCTATGCGCCAAGACTTCGCCTATGCGCCAAGACTTCGCCTATGCGCCAAGACATGGAGGAACCCGATGGGACAGGCGAAACGCAAACGGGAGGCCGGGGCGCGGATCAGCTGGTGCCGCACATGCACCTATTGCTGTGTTCTGCCGAAAATCGTGGCACTCGATAAGCCAATGTATCGGCCTTGCCAGCATATTGCCGATCAGGGCTGCAGTATTTTCGGGCAAATCGAACGACCTTCGGCCTGTATCAGCTACAATTGCGCCTATCTCTCGGCCCGGCTTTCCGAGAGCCCCGAGCGCAACCGGATCCCGCATCCGCTGGAAGCAGGGGCCTATTTTCATCGTGATCCGATCGAGAGGGCGGTTGTGCTGTTCGTCGATCCTGACCGGCCCGCACAATGGAAGGCTTCTGCGATTCCCGATCTGATGCGCCATGTCATTCTCGGTCGAGAGACGCTGGTGATCTTCGATCGCGGATACCAGATGACCATCACGACGGCCGAACAGCTTGATGCGATTGTCGCGCGCGATCTCGTCGCCTTTGCCCAAAGTGAGGGGCGCCCACGCGATATTTCAGAATTTGAATCATGGGGTCACACGACGGAAAAGCCTTGATGTCGGCTGATCCGGAAAATTGGCTCCTCGAGCTGGACTCGAACCAGCGACCATTCGATTAACAGTCGAACGCTCTACCAACTGAGCTATCGAGGAATGCCTGAGCGGGCGATTTAGGAAAAACGCGCGCCGAAAGCAATCGGGAAAATGCGTTGGGGTCATTAAGATTTCATCTTCGGCTTTCAAAAACCCATTCTTCGTGAAGAACCGCCTTCTCAGATGCGGGTATGGCTTGCGTTTGAGATCACGCACTTGTTATAGGCCATCGCGATTGCACAGGATGGCCTCGTGGCGGAGTGGTGACGCAGAGGACTGCAAATCCTTGTACGGGGGTTCGATTCCCTCCGAGGCCTCCAGCGCAATCACCCCAAGGCAAACTTCGGGAGCCGACAATGCCGAATATGAGCCAAGCCCGCCGCGTGATGGTGGACAACCAGGTCCGCACCTTCGATGTGACGGATCGCGATGTGCTCTCGGCTTTCGATGTCACGCCGCGCGAGAATTTTGTCGCCCCGGCGGACCGCGCTCTCGCCTATTCCGACAGCCGCTTGTTTGTTGCGGGGCAGGGCACATCGCGAGCTCTTCTCGTGCCGATGGTGCTCGCGCGGCTGATGCAGGCTTTGCAGCCACGGCAAGGCGAGGCAGCGCTCGATTGCTTCGGCGGTCTCGGCTATGCAGCGGCCCTGTTCTCACATCTCGGCCTGACGACGACTTTGGCTGAAACAGATGCCGGGCTCGTGGAGGACGCGAAGGCGGCCCTGGCCGACCTCACGAATCCTGTTCGCGTGCTCTCGGCTTCCGAGATTTCGGCAGACAAGGCTCCCGGCCTTGCCGGTCAGCTTTTCGATGTCATTCTGGTGAATGGTGCGGTGGAACATGCACCGCAAGCACTTCTGGCTCTGCTGAAAGATGGTGGACGTTTAGGCGTCATCGTTCGCAAGGGACGTGCAGCGCAGGCGCATATCTATCTGCGCTCTGGTGCGCATGTCTCGTCGCGCCATGCCTTTGATGCACAAGCCACTCTTTTGCCGGGCTTTGCCGAAGAAGCGGGCTTCGTTTTCTGAACCGCTTTCCATGCTGAATTTCTGAGGAAATTCATCAGTTTGTTACGATGCGTCCATGAAGTGTGCCCTTTGCGTATCACCTGCACACCAATGTGATCTTTCCCGCGCCCTTAAATCCTAACAAACAGTTTACAGTGGCGTCCGAGCGGTTAGAACTGTGCGCTATTGCACCGCGGCTCATCCAGCGCGCGGAAGCGCATTCCGTTTTGTAGGCGGAACCGCGAGCGTGGATTGGGAGTTTTTATGCGGCGTTTTCAGGCCATTTCCTTTGGTTTGATGTTGGCGGTTTCGCCTCTGGCGGTCAGTGCTGGAAAAGCGCAGTCGCTGGAATCGGCTCTTTCCAGCGCCTATCGCGTTAATCCGGACCTCAATGCCACGCGTGCTGCATTGCGTGCCACAGATGAAAGCGTGCCTTCCGCGATGTCGGGCTATCGCCCACGGGTCACGGGTTCGGCGGACTATGGTTACACCGGAATCGACTCCCGCACATCGGGTCGACAGGCAACGACAGATCTCAATCCCGCCGGTTTTGGCCTTTCGGTCGCTCAGACGATTTACAATGGCGGACGCGTCGGTAACTCGGTGCGCGCGGCTGAATCGCAGGTGCTTGGTGCACGCGAGACTTTGCGCAACACCGAACAAAATACGCTGCTCGACGGCGTTACCGCATATATGAACGTGCTGCGTGACACCGCCTTGTTCAATTTGCGGCAAAACAACGTGACAGTTCTCGCAGAGCAAGTGCGCCAGACGAAAGACCGCTTTTCGGTGGGTGAGGTGACGCGCACCGATGTTGCGCAGGCCGAGGCGCGGCTCGCTGGCTCGCGCTCGGAACTCGCGCTTGCGCAGTCAAACTTGCGTGGCTCCATCGCCCGTTTCAAACAAGTGATCGGGGTCGATCCCAAGAAACTCAATCCGGTTCAACCCGTCGCTGCCGGTCGCCTGCCGAAGACGCAAGGCGATGCCGTCAACCGTGCTCTTCAGGATCACCCCGCTATTGCGGCGGCCTTGCACGGTGTGGATGCCCAACATTTGCAGGTGAAGGTTGTGGAGGGGGAACTGCTCCCGACCGTGTCCGTGACCGGCTCTCTCTCGCGCCGCTATGACACGCAGGTGCGAGATGATCGGCGCAACTCAGCGTCGGTCGTGGGGCAAGTTTCTATCCCGCTCTATGACGGTGGTTCTGCTTACGCCCGCACGCGGCAAGCCAAGGAAACGCTCGGCGAGCGACGGATGCAGGTCGATTCGGCGCGTGATCGCGTCGTGGCGGCTGTGATTTCGTCATGGGCGCTGATGGAAGCGACGAAGTTCCAGATTGAGGGCGCGGCGGCGCAGGTTCAGGCGGCGGAAATCGCTCTGAACGGCGTGCGTGAGGAATACAAGGTCGGCCAGCGCACGACGCTCGATGTGCTCAACGCGCAGCAGGAATTGCTCAATGCTCGTGTTGCGCAGGTGACAGCACAGCGTGACCGGGTTGTCGCCAGCTATTCGGTGCTCTCGGCCACGGGTCAGCTCTCGGCGCGTTCTCTTGGATTGAAGGTCGCGACCTATGATCCGAAAGTGCATTTCGAGCAGGTGAAGGACAAGTGGTTCGGCCTGCGCACGCCCTCTGGCGAATAAGCGGGCAGCTTTCCCCAGAGAAGCAGCTCGAGTGCAAATCCGGCACTTGATCAAAACTCGATTACACCCGAACATTTTCAGGTGATTCTCAACGCTTTATGCAGAACTCCTCTGCATGCTGGTCGGATGAATTGCGTGGGCACCAGCAACAGGTGTTCGTCGAGACGGAGTTTCTCATGGCAACGAATGCCGCCTTCCAGCCCGGTCAGCCCGCAGCCGAACCCTCGATGGAGGAAATTCTGGCTTCGATTCGCAAGATCATTGCGGATGACAGCCTCGGCACCAAGAAGGACAAGCCTTACACGCCTGAACCGACCCCGGTTGTCGTCGAGCCCGATGAAACTGATGCCGATGTGCTCGATCTTGCCGATGTCGCTACCGTTGCTGATCAGGCTGATGACGTGATGATCGGTGTAGGCGAGCAAGCTCCGGATATGGAATTCGACAATCTGCCGGGGTTGCCTGAGCCGGTGGTCGTGGACGTCATGGCGGAGCCGGTCGCGGTTCCTGTGATGGTGGCGCCGCCGCCTGCACCGCGCCTCACAACTCCAGCGGCGATGGAAAGCCATATCCTGAGCAGAGAAACCAGCGGCTTGGTGGCGGGTGCTTTCGCGTCGCTTTCGCGCAACTCAGCGATGCCGGCTGCTGGCCGCTCGATCGAGGATGTCGTCTCGGAACTCCTCCGTCCCATGCTGCGCGAATGGATGGACAGCCATCTGCCGGGCATCGTCGA
>JBOFZC010000071.1:0-2292 GCA_051654985.1 Rhabdaerophilum sp. | reverse complement strand
ACCATCATCGGCGAAGGCGTGATCGCCTGCGGCAACGGCGCAATCCGGCTCATCGACGTGCAACCCGCCGGCAAAGGCGCGATGAGCGCCGCAGATTTCTTGCGTGGCCATCCCCTTGCTTTGGGCACTCGGATCGGCGGATGACCCGTTACAAGCTCACCATCGAATATGATGGCACGCCCTATTTCGGTTGGCAGAGCCAGCGGGAGGGTCGCGGCGTGCAGGATGCCGTCGAGCGCGCGATCTGGAAAATGGAGCCCGACGCGCCGCGCTTGAAATGCGCCGGGCGGACCGATGCCGGGGTCCATGCCCTCGGGCAGGTGACCCATGTCGATCTCGCGAAAGACTGGACCGCCTACACCTTGCGTGAGGCACTCAACGCACATCTCAAGCAGGCCAATGAAGCCGTCTCCGTTGTCTCGGTTGAGCCTTGCGAGGAACGTTTCGATTGCCGTCTCTGGGCACGGCAACGGCATTATCGCTACCGCATTTTGAACCGGGGTGGGGCCTCAGCGCTGGATCGTTTCCGGGTCTGGCACATCATCAAACCGCTCGATGTGGAAGCCATGCACGAGGCGGCGCAAAGCGTGCTCGGCAACCACGATTTCACAACCTTCCGCGCCGCGGCCTGCCAGTCGAAAACACCGATCCGCACGCTGGAGCGGCTGGAGGTGTTTCGCGCAGGCGAAGAGGTGCATATCGAGGCCTCGGCGCGCAGTTTTCTGCACAATCAGGTGCGCTCGATGGTGGGCTCATTGGCGCAGGTCGGGCGCGGGATCTGGCCCGTGAGCCAGATGCGTGCAGCGCTCGATGCGCGGGATCGCGCCCAATGCGGGCCAGTGGCCCCGGCGCACGGGCTCTATTTCACGAAGGTGGAGTATTGAGGCTTCACGTCTTCGATGGCCGGGACGAGCCCGGCCCTTCACGGCGTGATCAATGTCCCCGCGCCATGCTCGGTGAGGAGTTCGAGCAGCACCGCATGCGGCACCTTGCCATCGAGGATGACCACACCTTCCACGCCCTGCTCGATCGCGTAGATGCAGGTCTCGATTTTCGGGATCATACCGCCCGAAACAGTGCCATCGGCGATGAGCGCGCGGCATTGATCGACCGTCAGTTCCGGGATGAGGTTTTTATCCTTATCCAGCACCCCCGCCACATCCGTGAGGAGCAGCAGGCGCTTCGCTTTCATCGCGCCCGCAATAGCACCCGCAAACGTATCGGCATTGACGTTATAGGTCTGACCATCCTCGCCGATGGCGACAGGTGCCAGAACCGGGATCAGCTCGGCCTTGAGCACGGCATCGAGCACCGAACGATCGACCTTGTGGGGATCTCCGACAAATCCGAGATCCAGCTCACGCTCAATGTTGCTGTCGGGGTCGCGGACGGTGCGCGTCATCTTGCGCGCGGTGACCATGCCGCCATCCTTGCCGCAGAGGCCAATGGCCTTGCCGCCCTCGGCTGAAATCCATCCCACGATCTGTTTGTTGATCGAGCCCGCGAGCACCATCTCGACGATTTCCACCGTCGCGGCATCGGTCACGCGCATGCCGCCCTGGAATTCGCTCTTGATGCCGAGCTTATCGAGCATGCGCCCGATCTGCGGCCCGCCGCCATGCACGACGATGGGTTTGACGCCCTGCAATTCGAGCAGCACGACATCCTCGGCGAAATCCTCCGCCGCCGCCTTGTTGCCCATGGCGTGCCCGCCATACTTGATAACCACGACTTCCTGATCGTAGCGCTGCATGAACGGCAGCGCCTCGGCGATCACCTCGGCACGGGTGTGAACATCAGGGAGTTTCTGGGTCATGGCGGGCCTCGGCGAATGCTGCCGCTCTCATAGCGGAAAGCGGCGGATAATCTCAATCCGGGAACATCAAGATTCTGCCTTGCCCCAGACCCAATCCGGCAGCACGCCGCGCTCGGCGAGAAGATAGGCGATGGCCTCGCGCAATTCCGGTATTCCCTGCCCGGTTTTCGCCGATGTGAGAATGATATCCGGGTGCGCAGCCGGGTGGCGCGCGATCCTGGCGGCAATCGCCGAAAGTTGCGCCTCCGCCTGTTTCTCGGTGAGGTCATCGGCCTTGGTGAGAATCACCTGGAACGGCACAGCTGCCGTGCGCAAGGTTTCGAGCACAGGATCATCGGTGGCTTTCAAGCCGTGGCGGGCATCAATCAGCAGCAGCACGCGGGCGAGTTGCACACGGCCGCGCAGGTAATCATGGATCATCCCGGTCCAGGCCGAGACTTTTTCCTTGCCGACTGCCGCGAAGCCATAGCCCGGCA
>JBOFZC010000070.1:0-3103 GCA_051654985.1 Rhabdaerophilum sp. | reverse complement strand
AGGCAGGCAAGACGCTCGACGATGCGATTGCCGAAATCCGCGAGGCCGTCGATTTCCTGCGCTATTACGCGAACGACGCCGAGCGTCTCATGGGGGCGCCCATCACTCTGCCGGGCCCGACCGGCGAGGACAACCGCCTACTGTATCGCCCGCGAGGCGTGATTGTGGCGATTGCGCCGTGGAATTTCCCGCTCGCGATTTTCCTTGGGCAGGTGGCCGCCGCATTGGCAGCCGGGAATACTGTGGTTGCGAAACCCGCCGAACAGACTCCGCTAATCGGAGCGCTGGCCGTGGCACTGCTGCATGAAGCCGGCATCCCGAAGGACGCCCTGCATCTCGTTCTCGGCGATGGCAAGATTGGCGCGGCCCTCGTCGAACACCCGGTGATTGCCGGCGTGGTCTTTACGGGTTCCACCGATACCGCGCGCCGCATCAACCGCGCGCTCGCCGCGAAAGACGGCGCGATTGTGCCGTTGATCGCCGAAACAGGCGGCATCAACGCCATGATTGTCGATGCCACGGCTCTGCCCGAACAGGTCGCGGATGACGTCACGCTTTCCGCCTTCCGTTCGGCGGGGCAGCGCTGCTCCGCACTTCGCCTGCTCTGCGTTCAAGAGGATGTCGCGGATCGCATGATCGAAATGATCATCGGCGCGGCGAAAGCCCTGCGCCTCGGAGACCCCTCGCTCACTTCGACCCATATCGGCCCTGTGATCGATGCCGAGGCCAAGGCTCGGCTCGATCAGCATATCGAGCGCATGAAGGCGCAGGCCAAGACCCATTATGCCGGCCGCGGGCCGGAGGGGCTTTATGTTGCGCCGCATATTTTCGAGTTGAAGCGCGTCGAAGATCTCGGCGAGGAGATGTTCGGGCCGATCCTGCACATCGTGCGCTACAAGGCGGGTGAGCTCGCTCACGTTGTGGAAGCGATCGAAAGCTCTGGCTATGGCCTGACCTTCGGCATGCATTCGCGCATCGATTCCGATATCGAAAAGGTGACGAACCGCCTGCAAACCGGCAATATCTACATCAATCGCAATATGATTGGCGCTGTGGTGGGCGTGCAACCCTTCGGTGGACATGGCCTCTCCGGGACCGGCCCCAAGGCCGGCGGACCGAACTACCTCATGCGCTTCGTGACCGAGCAGGTGATTTCGGTCAACTCTGCGGCAGCCGGCGGGAATGCCAGCCTGATGTCGCTCTCGGAAGAGTGAGCCGCTTGGCCCTCGCAAGGGTTTCAGTTAAGCCTTTGCGGGGTTCTGGGGAGGCTTTTTCTTGCGTGCAGCGGCTGTTCTTTTCGCGGCAGGATGGCTTTGCGCGCCGGCAATGGCCCAGGCTCCGCGCTATGGCGAACCGCTGCCCGCTGGTGCGGGATGGGCGCTTTCGCTTGGCTTCGGCGCGAGCTGGCATTCGAACCCGCTGGAACTGACACGCCGCGCCAAGGGCGATGGGTTTATCGCTCCCGAGATCGGGCTTTCGTATCGCTTGCCGCTCTGGAGCGGCGCTGCCCTCGTTGCTTCCGCAACCACCAACCCGGAACTCTACGCGCGCGAGGAAAGCGTCGGCGTCCAACGCGGTTTTACAAGCCTTGCCCTCTCCCAGAACTGGGCCGGGACGATTTTCAACCTTTCGGTCTCCGCGCGGAAATCGCTCAGCCACGACTTTGGAAAGCATGAATCCGCCAGCCAGGAAATCGGACTGGGTGTTTCCCGGACTTTCGTTCCCATCGAGAACTGGAGCCTCACGCTCAGCGGACGCGTAGCGCGGCGCGCGGTCGATGATGGCACGAAGGATCAATTCCGCGGCGGGTTCAATGCGCTTCTTGCCTATCGCAGCGGGGCCTGGATCTGGCGGGCCGGGGCGGGCTTTGGCTATGTCCTGGAGGACAAAACACCCATCCTTCCGCGCATCAACGATCGCAGCGTAAGCGTACGCGCGGGTCTCGGCTACGAATGGGCGAGGGATCGGGAGGTCACGCTGGGTGCGAGTTACACGCGCACCTTTTCGAGCTATCAGCCCAACCGGACAAAGGTCATCACCATCCAGCCGCGCGTGGCCGCGACGATCAGGTTCTGAGGGATGCAATGGTGTCATTCCCGATCGAGCAAAGCGAGAGGCGGGAATCCAGTTTGAGAAAAGATGGATTCCCGCTCACCTGCGGCGTCGGGAATGACAGGGTAGGGATCCAAAAAAACGTAAAGAAAAAGCCGCCCGAAGGCGGCTTTGAAAATCGCGACATTCTCGCCGGTTCAGCTGCGAACCGCCGCCATCATGGCGCCGAAAGCTGCAATCTTTTCAGACGCCGCGTCGCGGGCCTCATCGCTCCCGGCAGACTTGAGAGCATCCTCAGCAGCCTTGAGATCCGCGGCGAGTTTCTCGCGATCAATGTCTTCAACCGCAACAGCCTGCTCGGCGAGCAATGTGAGGCCAGCGGCGTTCACATCCACGAAGCCGCCGCGCACGAAGAGGCGCTTGCCGCCATCGACGGTGACAACGCCGGGACGCAAAGCCGACATGAACGGCGCGTGGTTTGCGAGCACGGTGATCTCGCCCTCGGCGGCCGGAACGACCACCGAATTCACGTCGCCCGAGAAGAGGACGCGCTCCGGGGAGACGAGTTCGAAGTTGAAGGTGGTCATTTTCCAAAACCTTTTAGCGTAGAGCAAGTAGGGCAACTATCGTTGCCAAAAGGCCATTCGTAATGGCCAACATCAGGAAAATTCCCCCGATATCTTGCCGAATCATCTTCAAGAAGTCACTGCTGGACGACGCCCAGCTATCGTCCTTGTAAATCCGCTCCAACGCGCGCCGAATATACAAGCCTTGAAGGCCGTACACAAAAAACCCAAACAACAGGGAGGGAATGAGAACTTCCCACCTCATTGGATTTCTTAAGCCGCCTCGGCTGCGAGCCGCTGCGCCTTCTCGATCGCTTCCTCGATGGTGCCGACCATATAGAAGGCGGCCTCAGGGAGGTGATCATAATCACCGGCGACAAGGCCCTTGAAGCCCTTGATCGTATCGGCGAGCTTCACGAGCTTGCCCGGCGAGCCGGTGAAGACTTCCGCCACGTGGAAGGGCTGGCTGAGGAAGCGCTCGATCT
>JBOFZC010000069.1:0-4022 GCA_051654985.1 Rhabdaerophilum sp. | reverse complement strand
AAGCCCAGAACCTCATCGGCGTCATAGGTGTCCCAGCCCTGCGACTGGAGCTTGTAAGCGCGCATCTTGTTGGCAATGCCGTTTCCGCGACCTTCCTGATCGAGATAAAGCAGGATGCCACCGTCGCTCTGCGCCATTTTCTGCACGGTGCCACGAAGCTGGTCGCCGCAATCGCATTTGAGCGAGCCGAAGAGATCGCCGGTGAGGCAGGCCGAATGCATGCGGATCGCCACAGGCTTCGAGAAATCAGGCTTGCCGACGATGATCGCGACCTGATCCTTCAGGCCCTCGCCACCGCGGAACACCACGAACTCGGTTTCAGCCGCAAACTCCAGCGGCACCGGCGCACGGCCGACGATCTGGATCGCTTTGACCTGAGCCGCGCGATAATCGACGATATCCTGCACCGAGGCGCGGACAATCTCGCCCTGAAGTGCCGAGGCTGCCACCGGAATGGCATAGACTGCCGGAGTGAGCAGCGCGAGGCGCGCAAGTTCGATCGCGCCTTCATCGAGCGCACTGACGGGCGCGACGGGGGCATCGATACGGGCGTCAATTTTCAACGCGAGCGTTTCAGCGCGCGCGGCATCCGGCACGGGAAACGACACGATACCGGGAAGTTGCCGTTCGAGGCCAAGGCGGCGCAGGCGTGCAGCGGGGATGATCAGGCGCGCGCGACCCGGCGAGAGACGATCAAGCCCCTCGGCGTTCTGCTGGGTCAGCGCATCCACAAGGAGGACAACGAGGGCATTCTCGCCCTCGACAATCGCGACGGGACGGCCCGCGCGGAATTCGGCGATCGCGCGGTCTACCGCGCGCTCATTCGCCGTGTCGAAAAGGCCCATTACTTCGGCAACATTGGTCATCTGGCTTCCATTCTGTCCATGTTTAACGGTCTTTTCGATGGAGGAATTCCACCGGATGGACACCGTGTCTCATTCGAGGAGCGCAATTAGCCCTAGGGAAGATGAACGGCAGATGTCTGGCTGTTCACCTTGTTCAAAATTCAGCACGGGCTTGCTCGAAACGTTTCATCCCGTCACGGTCAAAGCGGCAAAACGCCTTGATTCGGAACCTTTTCACGATGAAACAATCCGTTCTTCCCGCTCCCGATACGTTCAAACATTTCGTTCGGACCAAAGAGGAGCGCCCCTTTATGGTGGCGCAGCTTGGGCAATCGCTCGATGGGCGCATCGCGACCATCACCGGCGACAGTCGATATATCGGCTCGAAGACCTCGCTTGTTCATCTTCACGCGATCCGTGCGCATGTCGATGCGGTCATGGTGGGCATCGGCACGGTGCTGGCGGACGATCCGCAACTGAACCTCCGTCTTGTTGAGGGAAAGAATCCGGCGCGTGTCATCATCGATGCCAAGGGCAAGGTGCCTTACACTGCAAAATGCCTCGTCGAGGATGGTGCGCGTCGAATCTTGTTGCGCGCTGAAGGGGTTACTGGCGAGCGTGTGCCGGACGGCGTGGAAGTGAAGCATTTGCCGGTGGACAAAAAAGGTCATTTCGACCTGAAATTCGTGGCGCGCTGCCTGAGCGCTATGGGCTTTGATAAGGTCTTGGTCGAAGGGGGGGCGAGAATTGTGTCGCAGTCCATCGATGCCGGCATTATCGACCGGCTGCATCTCACTGTCTCGCCGGTGATCCTTGGCTCGGGCCAGATGGGTCTCGATCTTAAGCCGATCAAGGTGCTGAAAGAAGCCAAGCGCCCTCCCACAGAGGTGATTTTGCTCGGCAAGGGCGAAGTGCTATTCGATTGTGATCTCGCGCACAAATAGGGAGCTTCTGATGTCGCCCTCTCCGCAAGCGTATTCCGGTTCACAGAAAGCCCTGCACTGGCTGATCGCGTTCTTGATTCTGGGGATGATCCCGGTGGGGCTCTACATGACCTATCGCGGAGCGGCCACGAATTTTGATGCCCTCACCAACACGCTCTACACCTGGCACAAAACGATCGGTTTCGTGCTGCTGCTGCTGGTGCTGGCACGGATTGCGATCCGCGAGATGACTGGCGTTCCAGAGCCTGTTTCAACACTCACTCCTTTTGAGCGCTTCGCCTCCGATGCAGCGCATAAAGCGCTCTATGTGCTGATGGTTCTGGTGCCGCTCCTGGGCTGGGCCGCCGTTTCGGCCTATTCTGCGCGTGGCGTGATCTTTGGGTTTTCCCTCCCGCAGATCATGCCGGAGAATCAGGCCTTGGCTGGCTGGCTTTTCACGTTTCACAAGGCGGCAGCGATCGGCCTCGCTCTGGTGATGGCAGCGCATATTGGTGCTGCGATGATGCACCTGATTGTGAAGAAAGACGGCGTGTTCCGCCGCATGCTGCCCTAAAGCGGCAGGATCATCCGCTGATAGAGCCGTCCCTCTTTTGTGTAAGGCTCACCCACAGGCTGCAGGCCCGCGCGCTGGTAGATCGTGAGCGCATCGACGCGCGCATTGCACCAGAATTCCGATGCGCCTGTTTTGCGCGCTTCCCCGATCATCCGTGCGAGGAGCTGCGCGCCGATTCCGCGACCTTGATAGGCCGGAATCGTCGCGAATTTGCGAAATTGCGCCTTGCCATCGTTCATGAACAGCGAGGCGACGGAAACAAGCTCGCTACCCATGAATGCGCCAAGATGCAGGCCTGCGGCATCGTTTGGAACGATCACAGTCTCGATCGGTTCGCCGGGGCGCAGCCCGGCTTGCCGAATGGGCAGCGTTTCAGCAGCGCTGACGGACCGGATGTCGATGCTTTGGGTCACCAGATCTCAGCTCTTGGTCGCGAGAATATCCGTGTGGCCCGTCTTCATCCGCGAGCCCTTCTGGTCGCCCATGGAGGTGCGCCAGAACAGCCAGTCATTGGTGCCGTTATCGGAGACGAGCCCCGTTTCCATTGCGGCGCTGTGGAGGCCCTTGAGGAGCTCGGTCTTCAGTTTGATATCCGAGGGCTTGAGAACCCAGGGTGTATCGGCAGTTTCCACCGCGTAGCTGGCCTCTTTCAGAAGGCGTGCAAGTGTGGCTGCGGCCAACGGACCTTCGGCAGGGCCGAAACCCTTGTCACGCCGCTGGTGGATTTTGAACGCGTTGATGATGCCCCAATCGAAGGGGTGAGCCGGCAAAAACTCGTCTTCACCATTGTAGGTGAGCACCGTGTAGAAAATCGCTGGCGTGGATTTCAGCGCCGTGATGAACCGGCGCATCCACGGCTCGGAGATCAGATCGAACAAAGCAGAAGCCGTAACGATATCAATCGGGCCGGCAATGACCTGTTCGAGTTCTTTGTTGAGATCTGCGATGCGGAATTTTACGCCGATAGTCTTGCCATCCTTGATGAGCACGAGATCATCGCCGATCGCCTTGGCTTCATCCGCCCAATCCGTGAGGCTGCGCGCGGCTTGCTCGAGAAGGGCGAAATCATAATCGACCAGCGTCCATTCCTGATGCGCGTTGAGCGCGGGAGCCGTGGCGCGCAGGTTCGAACCGGTGCCGCAGCCGAGATCGGTGACGCGCAACACATCGCGCCCCTCGACCCGTTTGGCGAGATCTGCCAGCAACTGGGCCGAGCGCGAGCGGTGATCGGCGGGCTCACGCAATGCGAGCCAATCGGCAGAAAATCCCATGATCAAGAGCCTTTCACGGCAGCAAGAGAAGATGATTTTGCGGTGCGCTCCAGCGCTCCCGCGATGATCGTGGCGGTATCCTCCCATGTCGGGAGTTTTTCGCCAGCGCGATGCGCGGCATCCGAGAGGCGAGCGCGAAGGTCGGCATCGGAAAGCGCATCATCGAGCGCCTTGCGAAGTGCCAAGGCATCACCAGGCGGGACTTTCAGACCCGCGCCATCCGGAACGGTTTCGCTGGCAGCTCCGCCTGTGGTGGTGACGATGGGAAGCCCGCGCTGAAGCGCTTCTGCGAGCACCATGCCGTAGCCTTCAAACAGTGAGGACATCACGAAAAGATCAGCGTCGGCAAAGAGTTGATCGAGATCACGATCGGGCACGGCGCCCAGAAGCTGGATGTGATCATTGAGGT
>JBOFZC010000068.1:0-2142 GCA_051654985.1 Rhabdaerophilum sp. | reverse complement strand
GGAGACGCACTCTTCGTTGATACCGAAGGCAGTTATGTATCAACGGAAGATCAGCTGGTCGCCACGCTTGGTCTCAAGCACGTGGTGGTCGTGGCCACACGCGATGCAGTGCTTGTGGCCGACAAGACCCGCGCCGGCGAGGTCAAAGGCGTGGTTGAGGCTTTAAAAAAAGCCGGACGGCCAGAAGCCGTCAATCACGCACGCGTTTTTCGCCCCTGGGGCTGGTATCAGACGCTGGCCATGCAGGATCGCTTTCAAGTCAAGCGCATCGTGGTCTATCCCGGCGGCAAGCTCTCGCTGCAAAAGCACTTTCACCGCTCCGAGCACTGGGTGGTGGTGAAGGGAACGGCGCGCATCACCATCGAAGCAGAAACCCGGGACATGGCGGAGAACCAGTCGGTTTACATTCCGCTTGGAGCGATCCACCGCCTCGAAAATCCCGGCAAGATCGATACCGAGATCATCGAGGTTCAGACCGGTTCTTACCTTGGCGAAGATGATATCGTGCGGATCGAGGATATCTACGCACGCAGCTAGGGCGAAAACTCATAAACGGCGGCGATTTTGATAAGGTTCGGAAGCAAAAATGGCCGCAAATGGCTCGAAGCCTTGACGTCCGTCAGGGCGAGAGACGGCTGCGAGGCAGTTTCGCCTCCAAATCTCACCTTCGGCGCGGTGGATTTGGGCCATCTTTCCCGTCTTGATCCTTGAAAGTCAGACGACTTCCATCGGATCAAGCCAGAAAACCTGATCGCAAAATCCATCTCGCGTCAAAACGCCACCGCTTATGAATTTTCGCCCTGCAATAAGCAGGGCCTGCCCGCCCCGCCTTCTGCAGTCGCTCCTTCAGAGGCTTAGTGAATGGCAAGCCATTCGCGCGCCCGGCGCAGGGCCGCAGCGATATCGCCGGGCTGCAACTCGCCGGCAATTTCCTGCCGGCGTCGCGCCGCTTCGGCATCGCCACGCAGAGCCGCGATGTTGAACCATTTATGCGCTTCAATGAGATCAAGCGCACCGACGCGGCCTGTGGCGCAATCAATGCCGCGATTGAGAAGAACCTGGACCGGTTCGCCGGACCCGTTCGTGACCATCCCTATCATATGTCCGCTCCGTTTGTCCTCTGGTCGCATGTTGTTCCGCAAAACCGGTGTCCACTTTTGCGCAACATGCTTCGTTGTGCCTGTTGTCCCCGTCGCCAGCTCGTTTCTCGTGTCCGGCGATCGAATGACTACAATTTGAGTGAAATTTTCGAAGATCCACTGAAGGAGCGTGCCTAACGATTTCTCGCCGAAAACCGGTGATTCACGGCTGATTCACACTAAAATGCCGGATTCGCGTTGCATTTCAGCGAGTGCCACCCACCTCGCGAATGGTTGAGGGAAGCTTCTCGCAACCATATCTCAGGGACTGGACATTGTTTATGAATGAACTATCTTGTTCGCCAACCGGCCGATCTGCAAACGGGCCGGAATAATCGCGACCATCCATATGAGGGAGGAATCCATGACCAAGCCAATTCTACGGATCACGGCTTTTGCCGCTGCTTTTTCAAGCCTCGCCGCTCTTTCCACCCCTGCCTCCGCGCAGGATGTCACTGGCACTTGGCTGCGTGAGAACGGCGAAAGCCGCGTGCGCATCGCCAAATGCGGTGATGCCATCTGCGGCACAGTTGTCTGGCTGAAAAATCCGGCGGAGTCTAAGTCGAAAGTGGGCCAGCGAGTCTTCTTCGATATGGTGCCGAACGGTGCCAATGCCTGGACCGGCAAGGCCTTTAATCCGGAAGACGGCAAAACCTATTCCGGCAAGATGAGCATTTCAGGCAATGCGCTGACCACGGCTGGCTGTGTCGCTGGCGGCCTGATCTGCCGCTCGGTGAGCTGGGCGCGCGCCAACTGATAAGCTAACGAAGTTTCATGCACGGGCTGAGCCCGTGCATGGCTTTTGTGAGCGCCCTCACCCCTTCGGCTTGTTGCCGAACAGGATTTCCTGAACCTTCGGGTCTTGCATGCGCTGCCCGGATGGGTCGCGCTTTTCTGCACCCACTGCGAGGCCACGCTGCACGGCCGGGCGCGCAAGCACGGTATCGAGCCAACGCTTCAGATGCGGGAATTCGGTGATGTCCTGCCCTTGACGCTCCCAGAG
>JBOFZC010000067.1:0-4857 GCA_051654985.1 Rhabdaerophilum sp. | reverse complement strand
TGAGGTTGATGTATTTTGTCGCAACCCTGAGACGCCGGCCCTTGTCGTGCCGGAAAGCTGCTGCGACATCTTCGATATCGGCCATCGCATGCACATCGATCCAGGCCTGCGGCACGGCGACGACGACATTCGCGAAACCAAAGCCGAGGGGCACCAGCATCTCGACCTTCGATTTCGGGTCCGCGAGGCCCTCTTCCACAAGATCAGCGCCGGTGAGGCCGAAATGCACCGCGCCACGCGCGAGTTCGGCCACAATCTCAGACGCCGATAGGAAGGCAATCTCCACGCCCTCTAACCCTTGGATGCTGCCGCGATAGTCGCGCGCACCACGGGCCTGGCTGACATTCAGTCCGGCTTTCGCAAAAAACGCGAAGGCATTTTCCTGCAAGCGTCCCTTCGAAGGGATGCCGATAATGAGCGGAGTCTCGTTCATGCCGTTTCTCCCAGCCGCTCGATCCAGATCGCCGCACCGATCGCCGGGACATCATGCCCAAGGCGCTCGAACAGGCGATCATAGCGCCCGCCCGCAGCGAGCGGACGCGCTGAGGCATCGCGTTTGATCTCAAACACGAAGCCCGAATAATAATCGAGATTGCGCGCGAAGCCCGCTGCCGCCTCGAGCTGCCCTTGAGCAAAACCGCGGGCCTCAAGAAAACCCGTGCGCAGATCGAAGCGATCAAGCACCACTGAAAGATCAAGCCCTGCATCTTTGGTGAGAGCACGCAAGCTGGTGGAAACCTGATCCGGCTCGCCGGAAACCGAAAGAAACGCTTTGATCACGGCGGCCTGTTCGGCCCCCAGCGCCTGTGCCTCTTCGCGCGCCCGATCGAGAAAACGGCTCGCAATATCCTCAGCCGACCGCCCACCGATCGCCGAAATTCCAGCGAGCGAGAGCATGTCTTTCACGAATGCCTTCGCCTCTTGAGGGTCAGCGCCTTTGAGTGCGTCAAGCACGCCGGAATAGCGCGCAAGGCCTTTGGCCTCCGGCTTGCCGGCGCTGCTGCCGGGCTCGAGAATTGTTTCGATGCGTCCCTCGCCGAGCGCAAGCGACAACCGCCGCGCCAGAGCCGGAGAGAGGCCCAGCGCTTCGATCAAGCTCTGAAAAAGTGCGAGATCGCCAATGCGGATGGCCAAGGGCTTGCCGCCGGTTTCGGCCGAAACGGCTGCGAAAGTCTCGGCAAGCAAATCGGCATCCGCCGCCTCGCGATCGTTGCGCCCAATCGATTCCGCGCTGAATTGTTCGAATTCGCCGCTCTCGCCGGGGCGATGACGGAATACGGGCCCAAGGAAGGTGAGGTCGGCGCGCCGGCCGATCACGCCGGATTTCAGATACGCTAACGCGGCGGGAATGGTGAATTCCGGCCGCAGGCACAATTCCTGGCCGTCCTCATCGGTTGTGATGAAGAGACGGCGGCGGATATCCTCGCCCGAGAGTTCGAAAAACGGCTCGGCAGGCTGAAGCACCGGCACATCGGAGGCGGCGAAGCCCGCATGCGCAAACCGCGCCACGAGGCGCGCGCCGGCGCCTTCGGAAGCTGCGTTGCGTGCGATGCGTTTGGCCGAGCCAGCGCGCTTATCCATGAAGCCCTCAAAATATCCCGTTATTCTGGGCAGCCCCATAGCATCACGCGCGCACCGGCGCGACGGGAAGTTGAAAACGCGATGAATCGTTTTTGGGGTTGCGGGTCTCGGTGTCATTCCCGGCACGGCGCAAGCTGTGGACGGGAATCCATATTATTGGGGTCCGAAGATGGATTCCCGTCCGGCGCTATCGCGCCGCCGGGAATGACACGGAGCGCTTTTCTCAGCGATGCTTCGCGAGCACCTGCCGCACCGCTTCCACCACGCCCGAAACCGCCACGGGAAACTGTGCCTCGGCCTGTTTCGCGAGATACTCCGTCCGATCCGCGATGCCGGTGAGTGTCGCGCCGAGGATGAGGTCTTTGAGCATCACCTCGCCCTTCTCGCGCTCGTTCGAGCCCTGAATAAGCGCGATGCGCGCATGGCGGCGATCGGCATATTTCAACTGCGCCTTCATGCCCGCGGAACCGAGATAAATCTCGGCGGGAATGCCGGCGGAGCGCAATGAGGCGACGATCTGCTGATACCCCGCCATAGCTTCAGGGGTTTTATCCATCGCGAGCACGATCACCGGGCCCTCAGGGGCCTCAACCGAGATATTGCCCAAGGCTTGCAACGCCGCGAGCAGGCGCGACACGCCGATCGAAAACCCCGTGGCGGGGGCGGGTTCATCGAGAAAGCGCGAGACAAGACCATCATAGCGCCCACCGCCGCCGACCGAGCCGAAGCGCATGGGTTTTCCGTCTTCGTCGGCGGTGTCGAACAGAAGTTCGGCCTCGAAAACCGGGCCGGTGTAATATTCAAGGCCACGCACGACGGAGGGGTCGATGCGGATGCGGCGAGTGCCGTATCCTGACGCCCTTACAAGAGCCTCGATATCTACTAGTTCTTGCAAGCCCGCGTCGAACTGGCCGCCCTTATCCATTTTCCCTTTGAGCAATTTCAAGAAATAAAGGTTGTCGTATCTTGGGCCACGACCAAAATCAGAACGCATATCGTCATCAAGAGTGTCGACCTCAGTTTCAGGAGTTGTAACTCTAGCTGTCGCCCAATCATCCCGAAAGAATGACTGAAAAATACTCTCTATCTGCTGTCCATCAAGTTCTGCACCTTTCGTAAAATCACCACTTTCGTCTTTGCGGCCGCTTGCAAGGAGTTGTCGCACACCGTCCCAACCGAATTTGTCGAACTTGTCCAACGCCCGGAGCACCGTGAGGCGCCGCCCGGCATTCTCTTCGCCGCCGAGGCTGATCGCTTCCATCACGCCATCGAGAATCTTGCGGTTGTTGACCTTGATCACATAGGAGCCGCGAGGAATGCCCAGGGCTTCCAGCGTATCCGCCGCCATCATGCAGATCTCTGCATCGGCTGCGACGCTCGCCGCGCCCACCGTATCGGCATCGAATTGCATGAACTGCCGGAAGCGCCCGGGGCCGGGCTTTTCGTTGCGAAACACCCAGCCCGCGCGATAACTGCGATAGGGTTTCGGCAAATTCTGCCAATTCTCCGCGACATAACGCGCGAGCGGTGCCGTGAGATCGTAGCGCAGGCTCATCCACTGGTCGTCGTCATCCCTGAGCGAGAACACGCCGGCATTGGGCCGGTCCTGATCGGGCAGGAATTTGCCGAGGGCATCGGTGTATTCCAGGAACGGCGTTTCCACCGGCTCGAAGCCGTAGAGTTCATAAACGCGACGGATTTTCTCCATCATCTCGTTCGTGGCGCGGATATCCGCGGGAGAACGATCGGGCAGGCCGCGCGGCTTGCGGGCTTCGGTACGGGCGGGTTTGGGCTGTTCGGTGCTCATCGTGGCGCTTTAGCGGCGGAGCGCTGATTTGTCATCAACAAGCACCGCTGTCATTCCCGGCGATGCGCGAGCATCGGACGGGGATCCAGTTTTTTCTGTAAGATCAAGATGGATTCCCGCCCGCCACCGCTGGCAAGTTTACGCAGCCAGCGTAAACTTGGCTGCGCGCGGCGTCGGGAATGACAAGGAGCTACGCCTTCGCGCGCAGTGCTTCATAAACCTCGAGCAAGGCCTCGATATCCGCCTCCTCCGGTGGACGGCCATGCGCGGCATCGAAACGCGCGGCGATCTCGCGATTGGCGAGGAGCACGAGGATGGCCTCGTGCTCGCCATGCGTGGCCGCAGATTCAGCATCTGCGCGCCCGATTTCGACGCCAAAGCGCGAGAAAGCCGCCTGAAGGTGGTGAGCCGCGCGCATGCTTACGTTTCTTTCTGTCGCATGATCTGGTCCGAAAACCGGCGACCACTTTTCGGGGTCATGCAACCGACCGGATCAGCTTGCCGAGCTTGTCCACCGTCTCGTCGATCTGCGCCTCCGAGATGATCAGCGGCGGCGTGAGCGCGAGTGTCTCGCCCGTGTTGCGCACCATGAAGCCGTAATCCTCAAAGCCCCTGTGCATCGCTGTGAAGGCGCGTTTACCGAAAGCATCGGGCATCGAAGCGAGGTCGATCGCGGCCGTGAGGCCCAATGTGCGGATATCGAGCACATTCGGCAGGCCTTTGAGCGAATGGATCGCATCGGCCCAGATGGGCTCGAGTGTTTTCGCGCGCTCGAAGAGTTTTTCGTCGCGATAGACATCCAGTGTGGCGATCGCGGCAGCACAAGCCAGGGGATGCGCGGAATAGGTATAGCCGTGGAAAAACTCCACCATATGTTCCGGGCCTTTCATAAAGGCCTCGTGGATGTGTTTGCGCGCGATCACGCCGCCCATCGGCACCGTGCCCGATGTGACACCTTTCGCGAAAGTGATGAAATCCGGCACCACGCCATAGCGCTCGGCGGCAAAAGACGTGCCGAGGCGGCCAAACCCGCAGATCACCTCGTCGAAGATGAGGAGAATGCCGTATTTGTCGCAGATATCGCGCAGGCGCTTCAAATAGCCTTTCGGGCTGGGCAAAACGCCGGTGGAACCCGCCATCGGTTCGACAATCACGGCAGCGATGGTCGAGGCATCGTGCAACGCGACGATCCGCTCGAGGTCATCCGCGAGATGCGCGCCCCATTCGGGTTCGCCCTTGGTAAAGGCCTGCTCAGCACGATTATAGGTGTGGGGCAGGTGATCGACATGCGGCAGGAGCTGCGTCGCGTAAGCCTTGCGGTTCGCAACCATACCGCCGACCGAAATGCCGCCAAAACCGATGCCGTGATAGCCGCGCTCGCGCCCGATCAGGCGGCAGCGATTGCCCTCTCCCTTCGCGTGAAAATAGCCGATCGCCATTTTCAGCGCCGTATCCACCGCCTCCGAGCC
>JBOFZC010000066.1:0-5672 GCA_051654985.1 Rhabdaerophilum sp. | reverse complement strand
TTTGGGACCACCGGGCGCTGCGCACCGTTTGAGGAAGACCTGATCGAAGCGATTGAAGATCATGCCTTCGATCCACTCACTTTTGCGTGGTGGCGGAATTCGGCGCTCGATTTTTCTTCTCTCGCCAAATTGGAGTCGAGCCTCGCGCGCTCGTCTACTGGAATCGACCTCATCCGTACCGGCAAGGCCGAAGATGAGGTGACGCTCGAGATCGCCAGCGCTCGGCCGGGAATTCGCTCCCTGGCCTCGACGCGCGAAGGCGTACGCCGCTTGTGGGATCTATGCCAACTCCCGGATTACCGGAAGGTTTCTCCAAATATCCATGCCGATCTCGTGGTCTCGTTATACGAGCCGATCATGCGCAAGGGCGCGATCGATGCAGACTGGTTTGCGCGGGAAATCCAGTCCTGTGACCGGCTCGACGGCGACTTGGATGCGCTCGCATGGCGGCTCGCCTATATGCGGACCTGGAGCTATTGCGCGAACCGTCCTGACTGGCTTCGTGATCCAGTGCATTGGCAGAACGCAACGCGCGCGCTAGAGGACAGACTTTCCGATGCTCTTCACGAAAAGCTGATGCAGCGTTTCGTCGATCGAAGGACATCGGTGCTGATGCGGCGATTGAAAGAGAATACGCTCATGGACGCTGAAGTGACGCCAACCGGTGACGTGATCGTCGAGGGCCAGAACATTGGTCGCCTCGCCGGTTTCCGCTTCACGCCAGATCCGAATGCCGAAGGTAACGAGGCGAAAGCCTTGCGCGCCACGGCCTCGAAAGCGCTTGGGAGCGAGATAGAGGCTCGCGCCGCGCGCCTCTCAACCGCGGGCGATGAGCAGTTCGCTCTCTCGCTTGATGGCATTATCCGCTTCATCGGTGAGCCGATCGCAGCGCTGCAGGCCGGCGCGAAAGTGCTGGAGCCACGCTTCGTGCTGCTGGCTGACGAAGAACTCGCCGGCATTCACCGCGAAATGGTCGAGACACGCCTCGGCATCTGGCTCAAGGCGCATATCGCCAAGCATCTCGGGCCGCTCTTCGGGCTCGAATCGGGCGAGGGCAGCACAGGGATTGCCCGGGGAATCGCCTTCCGGCTGGCGGAAAATCTGGGCGTGCTCGATCGCCAGATTGTCTCGGGCGACGTGCGCGGGCTTGATCAGAATGCACGTGGCGAATTACGCAAGCTCGGCGTGCGCTTTGGCGCGCATCATTTGTTCCTGCCCGCTCTGATGAAGCCCGGTCCGCGCAGCCTTGCAGCGCAGCTCCATGTGCTTGCGACCGGCGGCGATGATGTTGGCCTGAAAGATGTGAGCCACCTCGCCTATTCCGGTCGTACCTCCATCCCGTTAGATCCCGCGATCAAGCCTGAACTTTATCGCATCGCCGGCTATCGCGTGGCGGGCCCGCGCGCCCTGCGCATCGATATTCTCGAGCGCCTTGCCGATCTCATCCGCCCGGCGATAGCTTATCGCCCTGGCATCACGGTGGGTGAGCCACCCGCTGGCGCCGCCGATGGCGATGCTTTTGTCGTCACCGGTGCCATGACCTCGCTTGTGGGCGCTGCGGGGCAGGATTTCGCTGAAGTCCTGAAAGCGCTTGGCTATCGCTCGGAAACCCGCCCGGGTCCGGCCATTACGCAGGAGATCAAGCGCGCGGCTCCGATGATCCCGATCGCCCCGATGGAAATGGTTGTGGCTGAGGCTGATGCCGTTGAATCCACTGATGCGACGGGTGAAACCGTTGAACAGGCTGCTGAAGCTGAGCCCGTTCTGGCTGATCTCGTGGAGCCAGAAACTGTTATCGAAATCTCGGCACCCGAGCCGGAAGCCCTATCGGATTCCGTTACCGAAACTCTGGTCGAGGTTGTGACGGTTGAAGCCGTGCCCGCTGAGGTGGTCACCACCGAGATTTGGCGCGTCGCGCGCGCCGAGCGGCCGCAGAACCGCGATCGCCGTCCACAGCGTGGCGAACCCCGCAAGGAAGGCGAGGGTGGCCGTCCGCCCTGGCGCAAGGGCCCACGTCCGGGTCAGAATGCGCAAGCTCCCACCAGCGCGCCGCAGACGAGTTTGCCAGTTGAAGGCGTCGCGCCTCCGCCCGCCGGTGATGCGCCACGTCGCCACGAAGATCAGCGTCGCGACAAGCGCGAGAAATTCGAAAAATTCGGTGGCAAGCGTGAGGATCGGCCCGAAGGTCGTGGTCCTGGTGGCGGCAAGCCCTGGCAAAAGCGCGAAGGTGGCCGCCCGGATCGCGGTGATCGCGAGCGCGGGCCCGAGCACCGGGTTTTCGCGACCTCCACCGGCAACGACAAGCGCAAGGGCGGCGACAAGGCGCCTGACCCCGATTCGCCGTTCGCCAAGCTCGCGGCGCTCAAGGCGCAGCTTGAAGGGAAAAACTGAGGTTCGATGCGGCGCGGCGGGGCCGAAAAGCCTGTCCGTTCTGCCGCTGAAGCCGCGGTTGCCCGGCAACGCCTTGATCTTTGGCTCTGGCATGCGCGGTTTCTGCGTAGTCGCAAAGATTGCGCTGCGCTCGTGCAGGCAGGATATGTGCGCCTCGACGCCATGCGCGTGGTGCAACCCGGCCATGCCATCAAGATTGGAGATGTGTTGACGCTCGCATTGCCGACGCGAACCCTACTCGTAACGGTAACAGCGTTTTCCGAGCGCCGTCGCGATGCCGGGGCTGCTCGTAAGCTCTATAAGCCGGTGGAAATGGCCCCATGACGCAGTCTCAATGGATCGAATTGCGTCTCTTGCGGCGCGCCCGCCTCTTGCGGGATGGCCTTGCAGGCTTTAGCGAAGCGGGGAACCTTGCCTGAATTCCTGCTCGGGCCTTGAACCTGGCGCAGTGCGCGGAGTGATCACCGATGACCTATATCGTCACGGAAAACTGCATCAAATGCAAATACATGGATTGCGTGGAAGTCTGCCCCGTGGATTGTTTCTACGAGGGCGAGAACATGCTCGTGATCCATCCGGATGAGTGCATTGACTGCGGTGTTTGCGAGCCGGAATGCCCAGCTGAGGCCATCAGCCCGGATACCGTGCCGGGCCTAGAGAATTGGCTGAAGCTCAACACGGAATACGCAAAAGTCTGGCCCAACATCACGATCAAACGTGACTCTCCTTCGGACGCGAAGGAATGGGATGGCAAACCCGGCAAGTTTGAGGCGCATTTCTCGCCAAAGCCCGGCGAAGGTGATTGAGAGTCGGCGCAATTAACCATTCGCCTTAACGGGGAGAGGCTGCGGCGCAGCTTTCTTTGATTTTTCCCCGTTCCTGTGTTAGAGAGAACTCCAACAGGCGAATTTGGTGGCCATTTCTTTGCGCCCAACCCTTTCTCACTAAACCGGTAGACCGGGCCAGCGTGAAACACGCGATGGCCCGGCTTTCTGTTGTCGTGACAAGGCTTGGCCGGAAAGTCTCTCGCTCCCCGATCCCTGTTGAGTCCATGGTTTTCGGCTGTGCCGGAAGCCGGTCTTTGGTTTCGCGTGCAACACGCACGCATCTCTCGCCCGCTCCTCGCGCAGGCGGCGGCAGGCGACGAAGAGGATGAAATGAGCACCAAGAAGACAATGCAGCGCGACGTTTTCAAGCCAGGTGAATTCATCGTCTATCCGGCCCATGGTGTGGGTCAGGTGACGGCAATCGAGGAACAGGAAATTGCGGGCTTTAAGCTCGAATTGTTCGTAGTCAATTTTGCGAAAGAGAAAATGACTTTGCGTGTCCCCGTCGCGAAAGTGGCGAGTGTTGGCATGCGCAAGCTTTCGGAAGCTGCCGCCATCACCAAAGCGTTGGATGTGCTCACGGGTCGCGCGCGGATTAAGCGCACCATGTGGAGCCGTCGCGCTCAGGAATACGAGGCCAAGATCAACTCGGGTGACATTATCGCCGTGGCCGAGGTTGTGCGCGATCTTTACCGGTCGGAAGCCCAGCCTGAGCAATCTTATTCCGAGCGTCAGCTTTTTGAGACAGCGCTTGCCCGCCTTGTCGACGAAGTTGCGGCCGTTGATGGCTCAACCGAAACCGAGGCGTTGAAGCGTGTTGAGGCGAGCCTCGCCAAGGGCCCGCGCCGAGCCCGCGCGACCGATGCCGAGCCGGAAGCTGATAACGACGAGAGCAACGAAGAAGCCGCTTAAACATTCGCTTCTTGCAAGAAACGCAAGGCTCGCCCAGAAAATGGGCGAGCCTTTTCTTTTGTGCATAGCCAGTGCCCTGCGACAGTCTTGCAAAACGCCTTTTGAAAGAATCTGTTAGGTATCCTGATCCAGCCGCCATAACCTTTCGTAAAGATGCCAAACAAGTGGCACGGGAGGTCACGTATGGCGCAGCTCGCCGGGGTTCGTCGATCGTTTGTACGGGCGGCAATGGATGCTCCGTTTCTCACGCGCGAGGAGGAGCATGGTCTCGCTGTTCGCTGGCGCGATAACAAAGACAACCAGGCGCTTCATCATCTCACCAGCGCGCATATGCGCCTTGTGATCGCGATCGCCGCCCGCTTCCGAAATTATGGCCTGCCAATTCCTGATCTTATTCAGGAGGGGCATGTTGGTCTGATGGAAGCTGCCGCTCGCTTCGAGCCCGACCGCGAGGTGCGCTTTTCAACCTATGCCACCTGGTGGATCCGCGCCTCAATCCAGGATTTTGTTCTGCGCAACTGGTCCATCGTGCGGGGTGGTACAAGCTCTGCGCAGAAAGCCCTCTTTTTCAACCTGCGTCGGCTTCGCATGCGCATTCTCCAGAAGGCAGATGGCGACCCGAATGTCGATGTGCATGCAGAGATTGCAGCGGCGATTGGCGTTCAGAAATCCGATGTCGTGACCATGGAAGCCCGGCTCTCGGCGCCGGATATGTCATTCAACGCGCCGGTTTCCGATGGGGATTCCGCTGATTCTGCCATCCGGCTTGATTTCTTTGCTGATGACAAACCGCTTCAGGATGAAGTGGTTGGCGATTCAATCGATACAGAGCGCCGCTATGATTGGTTGCAATCCGCGCTCACTGTCCTTTCCGAGCGCGAATTGCGTATCCTGCGCGAACGTCGTCTTTCGGAGGAAGGTGAGACGCTCGAAGCCTTGGGCACCAAGCTCGGCATCTCGAAGGAGCGTGTACGCCAGATCGAAAATCGTGCGCTCGAAAAGCTCAAGAAAGCGTTGATCGAGCGCAATCCGCGCTTTGCTGCTGCGGCGGGCTGATCATCCAGAGATCACCTTGTAGCTCTGGCCCGGCACCAGCATTTCGTCGGGCCCGAGGCCGTTCAGGATATAGAACCGCTCCAGCCCCTGCGGCACTTGAGACATATGGTTCACAACAATATCCTCTGGGCGTTCGCCGCTGCGGGCCGTGATCAGGGTAATCCGCTGACCGCGTAGGGCTTTGGCTTCGTCTTCGCTCAAGCGCCGGAAACTTTGCGCGACATCCAGAAAGCGTTTGTCGGCTTCTGGTGTGAATTCTCGCGCCGCGAAAATGAAGCGATAAACGTTCTCACCCACGCGGATCAGCACCACGCGAAAGGTCCAGTCCGGCCCTCGTGCGAGCCCAGTCGCGGCAGGGAGTGCGCTGATCGTCGTATCCGTGAGTTCGGTGATCGCGATGCCTTCGATCGGGGTCAGTGCGAGCATCGCGCGCAAAGGCCGCTCGGGGTCACCGCGCGACGAATCAAGGCGCAAAGCCTCTTTCCC